>NZ_JBUYWT010000076.1:0-31183 GCF_055264925.1 Bradyrhizobium sp. KZN70725 | reverse complement strand
TCGCGCCCGTATCAATTGGATGTTCACAACGGACAAAGCTCGCACCAAACTGGGGCGCGCCTATCCAGGCATACCCAAAGAGTCAAAATCACTGTGACGAGCTACTAGTTGCAAAAATGCCACTGAGCCCCCACATCAAGGTAAAGTGGGCCCGGACGGGTTCCCGGCCAGGACTGATTTTTCCCGTGAAGGAGACGTGACGGATGCGCGACCCCTATGAGGTCTTGGGGGTGCAGCGGAGCGCCAGCGCTGCGACGATCAAGAGCGCCTATCGCAAGCTCGCCAAGAAGCATCACCCTGATAACAACAAGAACGACCCGAAGGCGGCGGCCCGCTTTGCGGAGATCAACACGGCCAACGAGATCGTCGGCGACGAGGACAAGCGCAAGCAGTTCGACCGCGGCGAGATCGATGCCGAAGGCAAGCCGCGCTTCCAGGGTTTCCCTGGCGGCAGCGGTGCCGGCGGCCGTGCCGGTCCGGGCGGCTTCGAGTACAGTTTCCGCTCCGGGCCCGGCGGCGGCATGGGCGGCGGCAGCTTCGAGGACATCCTCAACAGCATGTTTGGCAATGCGGCTCGCGGAGGCGGCAGCCGCGCGGGCCGGGCCAGTCCGTTCGAGTTTGACGGCGGCGGGGTCGGCGTCGACCTCGATCTTTCGGTCGCTATGACGGTGTCGCTGGAGGAATCGGTCAGGGGCGGCGACAAGCGCGTCCGCCTGCCGACCGGCCGCGAGCTCAACGTCAAGATTCCGCCCGGGGTTGCTGCGGGTCAGCAGATCCGGCTGAAGGGGCAGGGCGAGACCGCGCAAGGCCATCCGCCCGGCGATCTCCTGATCACGATCTCGGTCGCGCCGCACCCGTTCTTCAAGGTCGACGGCAACGACCTCAGGATCGACCTGCCCATCACCCTCTACGAGGCGGTGCTGGGCGGCAAGGTCCGCGTGCCGACGCTCGGCAGCGCGGTCGAACTGTCGATCCCGAAGAACACCTCGAGCGGCCGTACCTTCCGCCTCAAGGCCAAGGGGCTGTCGAAGGCGGGCGCGACCGGCGACCTCTATGTCACGACCCGCATCATCCTTCCCGACGGGAACGATGCCGAGCTTGAGGCATTGATGCAGACATGGCGGGATCAAAAACCCTACAATCCGCGTAGCGATCTCGGCTGACCGCCGATAACGCGCCCCAAAAGACGCGAAGACGCGAAACTGCACTACCCCGGACTCTATCGGGGTAGACGCGGGCATCGTGAGCGCGTCACAAAGGATGACGGGCCGTCCGAGGTCTGCGGCGTGCAGACCGGATGACGGAAAAGGAGTGCGGCCTCGAGAGGGGGACCAGCGCGGTACACAAAACCCCAATCGAGGCCGCGTGCGCCGATCGGCGGATCGGGCGCGGATCATCTTCGCGTGAGCATCCGGTGCGATAATGAGACGCGTCGATGACGCGAATCGAAGTTTTCGATGTCGGAATTGGGACGCTGAGTGAGGCTGGATTCACTTGCTCGAAATGACGCAATTTCGACGACCTGATCTTCCGTAAAATTACGGAAGATCACCCGCCGCTCTTCTCCATCTGATCGTAGACGGCCTGCGCGACCTGGGTCAGGCGCGTGCGATCGGTGCCGCCGCTGACGACATAGGCGACGCCCCGATCGGCCCAGAACAGCGCGCCGTCGCTGCCCTGCACGGCGTAGCGCATCTGGGTCGCCTCGGTCTTCACCTTGGCGGTATAGACCGTGAACCGCTCACCCGACGTGCTCTCATACATCAGGAACGACGCCGGGCCGCTCGGTCCGGGCAGCAGGCGGCCGCCGACCAGCTTCAGCCCGGTCAGCTCCGGCGCGCGGACGTCCCAGCCGCAGCGCTTGGTCAGCCATTGCTGCAGGTGGTCGCGCTCGCTGCCGGGCACCTCGACGGGATGCCGGACCTCGACCACGTAGAGCCGATGCGCATCGAGTGCATCGACCGTGAAGCTCTGGAATGCCGACGGCGTCGCCGCCGCTCCGCGCGCGATCCAGCCGGCGCCGCCACCGGCGACGAAGGCCATGACCGTCGCCGCCACCGCGCCATAGACCCAGCGGCGCGGCTGGCGCACCAGCCGCTCGAGCTCGAGCCGTTTCGGCACCGCCTCGTCCAGCACGGTGTCGTAGCGTGCATGCAGTGTCTCGGCCATCGCACGCCATGACTGCACCCGCGCCGCGTCGTCGGGATGCGCGGCAAGCCACGCCTCGACATCGCCGCGGCGTTCGGCTGGCAGCTCGTTGTCGACGTAAGCGTGCAACTCGTCTTCGGTGACGGGAATGTTCGAGTCGGTCATATCAGTCGTCTCTGCCAAATCTTGTTCGAAAATCGTTCATGCATAACGCCGGCCATCGCGCACATTATCATTTCACCCGCCGGAGCGCCGGGCGCTGGCCCTCGATCGAGGCCCGGACATGGGCGCGTGCGCGGGCGAGGCGGGACATCACCGTGCCGATCGGCACGCCCTGGATATCGGCGACCTCGCGGTAGCTCATGCCCTCCAGCATGACGAGCAGCAGCACCGAGCGTTGTTCCTCGACCAGCGTCGACAGCGCGCGTTCGATGTCGCGTCCCTCGGCCTCGGTGCCGCTGGCGTCGGCATTGTTATCGAGCAGCGGCACGAACGCCGGCCGCCGCGCCAGCGAGCGCCGGCGGTTCTTGTTCAGATTGGTCAGGATCGTGTAGAGCCAGCTCCTGACGTCGCCGCCGAGAAACAGCCGCTCCGAGCGCAGCGCCCGCACCAGCGTGTCCTGCACCAGATCGTCGGCGATATCCGTGTCACGCGCCAGCGCGCGCGCATAGCGACGCAGCGCCGGTATCATGGCTTCGACACTTTGACGAAACGCGGTCATGCATCCCAGTCTTCGATGGTCTCGGCGATAGCCGCCTTGTCAACATAACACCCTGGCGGCGTGGCTATTCCGTCTGCGCCGATCTGCCCGCATACCGCCCAAGCTGCGGCCGATTTGGGCTTGTCGCCAGCCGAAGTGCTGGTGTACCTCCGAGCCGAAAAAATTCGAAGCGTGGAAGCCTTGAGGCGGCCGACCTCTCGCGCAGCAGGGACCAGCCGTTACGGGAATGCCGGTACCGACGATCTATTACATCCGCCACGGCGAGACCGCGTGGAACGCCGAAGGGCGGCTCCAGGGCGTGCAGGACGTCGCCCTCAATGAGCGCGGTCGCGCCCAGGCCGCGCATGCCGGGCGCATCCTCGGCGATCTCCTCGCGCGCGACCGCCGTGACAAGGCGACGCTGCCGTTCGTCGCAAGCCCGCTGATCCGGGCGCGTGCCACCATGGAGCTGGTGCGCGCCGAGCTCGGCCTGCCGCCGGGCGACTACGCGCTCGACGCGCGGCTGCGCGAGATCGGCTACGGGACGTGGGAGGGCTCGACCTTGGCGCAGGCGCAGGCTGCGGACCCCGCGCTGTATGCCCGCCGCCTGGCCGAGAAGTGGACGGTGTCGCCGTCCGGCGGCGAGAGCTATGTCGACGTGCAGGTGCGGATGACCGACTGGTACCGCTCGGTGACGTCGGACACGGTCGCGGTCGCCCATGGCGGTACGGCGCGGGCGCTGATGGTGGCGCTCGGCTTCGAGACGCCGGCCTCGGCCGCCGAACTCTATATCGAGCAGGGAGCGGTCTACGTATTCGGTGAGCAGGGGCTGCGGAAGCATAGTTAACTCGCACTGTCATTCCGGGGCACGAAGCGAACCTCAGAGGCGCAATTGCGCCCCGGGGAATCTCGAGATTCCGGGTTCGATGCTCCGCATCGCCCCGGAATGACAGCTTGGCTGTTTGACCCCGCTGCCTCTGCGCGTTACGACACGCCATGTCCTTCAATACTTTCGGTCATATGTTCCGCGTCACGACCTTCGGCGAGAGCCATGGGGTCGCGATCGGCTGCGTCGTGGACGGCTGCCCGCCGCTGATCCCCCTGACCGCGGAGGAGATCCAGCACGACCTCGACCGCCGCCGCCCCGGCCAGTCGCGCTTCACCACCCAGCGCCAGGAGCCGGATGCGGTCAAGATCCTGTCCGGCGTGATGGCGCATCCGGAAACCGGCGCGCAGGTGACGACCGGCACGCCGATCGCGCTGCTGATCGAGAACACCGACCAGCGCTCGAAGGATTATTC
Organism: Bradyrhizobium sp. KZN70725; assembly: GCF_055264925.1. Classification (NCBI taxonomy): domain Bacteria; kingdom Pseudomonadati; phylum Pseudomonadota; class Alphaproteobacteria; order Hyphomicrobiales; family Nitrobacteraceae; genus Bradyrhizobium; species Bradyrhizobium sp. KZN70725. The sequence continues at coordinate 27,034 of NZ_JBUYWT010000076.1, read as the reverse complement.
CGAGATCAAGGACAAGTTCCGGCCCGGCCATGCCGACTTCACCTATGAAGCGAAATACGGCCTGCGCGACTATCGCGGCGGCGGACGCTCCTCCGCGCGCGAGACCGCGACCCGCGTCGCGGCCGGTGCGATCGCGCGCAAGGTGCTGCCCGAGGTGAAGGTGCGCGGCGCGCTGGTGCAGATGGGGCCGCACAAGATCGACCGCGAGAAGTGGGACTGGGACGAGATTGCGAACAACCCGTTCTTCTGTCCCGACAAGGACAAGGCGGCGTTCTTCGAAAGCTATCTCGACGGCATCAGGAAGAGCGGCTCCTCGATCGGCGCCGTCATCGAGGTCGTCGCCGAGGGCGTGCCAGCCGGCCTCGGCGCGCCGATCTACGCCAAACTCGACAGCGACCTGGCGGCGGCGATGATGAGCATCAACGCGGTCAAGGGCGTCGAGATCGGCGCCGGCTTCGGCGCCGCCGAATTGTCGGGCGAGGAGAACGCCGACGAGATGCGGACCGGCAACAACGGAACGCGTTTCCTGTCCAACCATGCCGGCGGCGTCCTCGGCGGCATCTCGACCGGGCAGCCGGTGGTGGTGCGCTTTGCGGTCAAGCCGACGTCCTCGATCCTGACCACGCGCCGGACCGTGGACCGCAAGGGCGCGGATACCGACATCCTGACCAAGGGCCGCCACGACCCCTGCGTCGGCATCCGGGCGGTACCAGTCGGCGAGGCCATGATGGCCTGCGTGCTGGCCGATCATTTTCTGCGCGACCGCGGGCAGACCGGGCGCTGATCCCTTATATAGTGGCGGTCGCCAGACCGCCCTGGGGGAATGCCATGAACGCGTCGGAGCTTCGGGACATCATCGAATGGATGATCGGCGGCGCGCGGTCGGCGCCGACCCCGCCGCAGATGATGGCGGAATGCTGCGAGCGCCTGGTGCGGGCCGGCCTGCCGCTGTGGCGCATCGGCGTCTTCGTGCGCACGCTGCATCCGGAGATCTATGGCCGCCATTTCTTCTGGAAGCCCGGCGCCGAGGTCGAAACCGGCACCGTCGATCACAACATCCTGGACTCCCCGGAATTTGCCGTCAGCCCGCTGTCGACCGTGTTCAGGCAGGGTGTTGAAGTACGCGCGCGGCTCGACGATCCCGCAAGCGCCCGGTTTCCGATCGTCGTGGACCTGCAGGCCGAAGGCGTCACCGACTACATCGCCGTGCCGCTGGTCTATACCGACGGCTTCGTCAATGCCTCGAGCTGGACCACCAGGCAGCCGGGTGGCTTCACCGAGGAGCAACTCGATGCGATCCGGTCGATCACCGTGCCATTGGCGCGCTATATCGAGATCATCACCCTGCGCCGCACCGCCTCGCTCTTGCTCGACACCTATGTCGGCAACCGTGCCGGCGAGCGCATCATGGGCGGCCAGATCCGGCGCGGCCATGCCGATACGATGGATGCCGCGATCTGGCTGTCGGACCTGCGCGGCTTCACCGCGCTGTCGGACCGCTTGCCGGCCGAGACGGTGGTGGAAATCCTCAACCTCTACTTCGATTGCCAGGTCACCGCGATCCGCGACCATGGCGGCGAAGTGCTCAAATTCATGGGCGACGGCCTGCTCGCGGTGTTCCCGGTCGACGAATATCTCGGCGACGAGGTGCAGGTCTGCTCACGGGTGCTGGAAGCTGCGCGCGCGTCCCGCGCCGGCGTCGAGGCGCTGCAATTCGCCAATGGCGATGCCGTCGAACGCTTCCGCTTTGGCCTCGCGTTGCATCTCGGGCGCGTGCTCTACGGCAATATTGGCGGCGGCAACCGGCTCGACTTCACCTGCATCGGTCCGGCGGTCAATCTCGCCGCGCGGCTGGAGAAGATCGCCGGCCGTCTTGGCCGCACCGTGGTGGCCTCGGAGCGCTTCGCCGGCATCAGCGACGGCGGCTGGAGCGATCTCGGCGAGTTTCCTATCGCTGGATTTGCCAAGGCCGAACGGGTCTACGGCCTGTACGACGAGGCGCCGGTCGCTGCTGCGAGCTAAAGCATGATCCGGAAAAGTGCGAAGCGGTTTTCCGAAAAGATCATGCTCAAACAAAGAGCTAAGGCGCGATGACGATTCAACCTAATCTCATCGCGCCTTAGCCGCCGCGGGCGTAAGACTGCTTCAGGCCGAAGGTCAGGATCGACAGCGTGATCCACAGCCGCAGCATGGCGAAGCCGAAGATGAAGACGACGTAGACCAGGTTCTTGAGCGGCTGGCCCACCGTCGCGGTCTGCCAGAAGTGCCAGATCGCGGTGCGGACAAGCTCCTGACCGTAGCCCAGCGCGACGTTGATCGCACCGAGCACCAGCACCGCGGCGCCGAGCCACAGCGCATGCCGGCCCAGATCCTTGACGGCGGCAAACAGTGCGACACGGCCGCCATTGCCTTCCGCATTGACGATGATCAAGAGCACCAGCGCTGCGATCGCCGCACTCCAGAACCGGCCGAGATCGGAGTCCTGATCGAAGGCCATGCCGTCGAGGCCCCACATCAAATGCGGAGCAAACGACGTGAAGCCGACCGCGGCGGTGCCGACTGATGCCACGATCATCACGAGCATGATCCGCCACAGGATCGACGCCGACAGTCTGGTCTGCTCGGCCAGGGTCCATTCGCCGAGCGACGATTGGCCTCCGGCAGCCTGGATCGAGTCCCGCGCTGTCGCGAAGAAGGCGAGCAGCACGCAGATGTCGGCCAGCACCAGCGCGGGCAGCGTCAGGCCGGGCCTGCCGAAACCGACGATCCGCAGCGCCGCCGCCATGACGAGCCAGGGCAGAGCGGGCAGGGGGCGAAACGGCCCGAACGAGGTTTCTGGGCGGGTCTTCCGCAGTGAAAGCTGTTGGCGCAGTGCGACGGACATGCCGCGTTCATGCCATGCGATCCCTAAAGCACCGGTCGCCGCGATCGCTAAAATTCGCGGCAAGGCCTGTGGCAATCTGGCGCTGGCGCGCTATTCCTCGGGCTCGGTGGTGAACAGCAGCGGATAGCCCTTGGCGCGGCCGGCGTCGGTGGCGCGCGTCGCCTTGGTCTCGGCGACGTCCCTGGTGAAGACAGCGACGACGCAGACGCCGCGCTGGTGCGCCGTCAGCATCACCTTGTAGGCTTGGTCGTCGGTCATGCGGAATTCACCCTTCAGCACGGTGACGACGAATTCGCGCGGCGTGTAGTCGTCGTTGACCAGGATCACCTTGTGCAGGCGCGGCCGCTCGACCTTGGTCTTCGTCCTGGTTTTCGGCTTGACGACGGTATCTGGCATCGCACTCCCTCGCGATTGCCCCGTAAGAATACCGTCTTCAGGCGCGCCTTGGAACCGTTCGATTTGCACGGCGTCATTGCGGCAACGGCACGGCGCGCGTTGCCGCATTCGAGACAAACGAAGTTTGACTTGAGTGTGGACGTCTAACCTGAATGTGAAGGACAGCTGATATCTGCGCTTTTCGCCGCCTGAATTGCGTGTCACCATGACACTCATACGACGGGAGGGCCGCAATGCGCTGGTATGTCTCGATCGGAGCGGTGCTTGTCGCGGGCATGTTGGCCTGCGGCGATGTGGCCGGTGTTGCCGCGCCCGGCCCGGGAACCCAACCCGGCCATCGCCTGGCTGAAAAGGAATCCACACCGAGCGTCGACATCGAGTTGATCATCGCGGTCGACGTTTCCTATTCGATGGACATGGACGAGCTCGCGATCCAGCGCGAGGGCTATGCGCAGGCGATCGTCTCCAAGGATTTCCTGCAGGCGCTGAAGGCCGGTCCGAACGGCAAGATCTCGATCACCTATTTCGAATGGGCCGCCTCCAACGATCAGAAGATCATCATCCCCTGGCGGGTGATCGACGGCCCTGAATCCGCCGATGCGGTCGCCGCCGAGATCATGAAGACGCCGGTGCGCCGCGCCTCGCGCACCTCGATCTCCGGCGCGATCTATTTCGCGATCCCGATGTTCGACGAGAATCCGCATCGCGGGCTGCGCCGCGTGATCGATATTTCCGGCGACGGGCCCAACAACAACGGCACGCCGATCACGCCCGCGCGCGATGCGGCGCTCGACAAGGGCATCGTCATCAACGGTCTGCCGATCATGGTGAAGGAACCGTCCTACTCGACGATGGATATCGAGAATCTCGACTATTACTACGAGGACTGCGTGATCGGCGGACCGGGCTCCTTCGTGGTGACGATCAAGGATCGTGAGAAGTTCAAGGAGGCGATCCGCACCAAGCTGCTGCTCGAAGTTGCCGGCCGCACCCCCGAGCGCCCCATCATGCGGACCGCCGAGAAGGAGCCGCGGGTCAATTGCCTGATCGGCGAGAAGATCTGGCAGGACCGCTGGGGGCGGTAGCGATCATGTGGACCTCGTAGGATGGGTAGAGCGCAGCGAAACCCATCAATTCATGTCTATGGCGCGAATGATGGATTTCGCTGCGCTCTACCCATCCTACGGTTCTAACTCGCCCTACAGATCTTCTGGAGCTCACTCTCTATCGCGCGCAGCATCTGCAACGCGGCGGCATGCTCGGTCGCGCCGATCTGCCGCCAGACCTCCGCGGCGCGGCCAGCGAGGCCGCGAACCGTCACCGGAAAATTCGCGGCCTGCGCCAGCGCGCCTTTTTCGTTGATCAGATATTGCCCGTGCAGCGCAAACAGCACCTGTGCGATGCAGGCCAGCGCGCGATAGGCGCAGCCCGCGACATGCGTGCTGTCGCCGCGCGGCAGAGCAAGCTCGGCATTCTCGATGCTGAACAGGATTTCCCATTGAAAGCGCCGGATCAGCGCATCGCGCAGGGCCGGCGGGTAGGGCACAGTCCTCGCCTTCAGCGCCGCGACGAGGCCGTCGGGATCGTGCAGCTGATGGCACAGCGCGACCTCGCCCATCCAGATCGCCGAGCAGAAGCCGTGCGGATGGCCCGGCTGGTAGTGCATGCTGATCTCGCCGTTCCGGCAAGCATCGATGACAGCAGAGACCTGATCGGTGCTGCGGTAGAGCAGGTCGACCTTGCGGCCGCCGATCGTGAGCCAGGCACCGCCGACGATCCACGGTCCCCATTCGCCGACCGGCGTGACATGCGCAGCGGCGGGGTCGTCGACCAGACCCGTTACAGCTTCGCGCAGCCGATCGATATCCGGCGCGGCGCCATCCCGATAGTAGAGGCCGATATCGGTGTCGGAGGTGTCATGCGCCGTGCCGCGCGCCCGCGAGCCGCCGAGTACGATGGCGGCGACGCCCGGTACGGCGGCGATAACGGGGATGATGCGTGCGAGCAGCGGATCGTCGGACATGGAGTGCAGACTATAGCGAGACTTCCGGCGCTCAGCGATAGTCTCTGCGTCCTGTCAGCGCGCGAACCGCGCCACCAGCTCGACATGCGCCGTGTGGCGGAACTGATCGACCGGTGTGACGGCTGCGATCTTGTAGCCGCCGTCGATCAGGATTTTCGCGTCGCGCGCAAACGTCGCGGCGTTGCAGGACACCGCGACGATCACCGGCACCTTGCTCGCCGCCAGCTGGGTGACCTGCGCCTGCGCGCCCTGGCGGGGCGGGTCGAACACGACGGCGTCATAGTCGCGCAACTCCTGCGGCATCAGGGGACGGCGGAACAGGTCGCGCGCCTCGGCCTTGAGTGGCTTCAGCCCCGGCGTCGATTGCGCGGCCTTCTGCAGCGCGGTGATCGCACCCGTGTCGCTGTCGAAGGCGGCGATCCGCGCCTTCTCCGCGAGGCGCAGCGCAAACGGACCGACGCCGCAAAACAGGTCGGCGATATGCTTGGCGCGTCCGCAATGCTCGCGAACCAGCGCGGCCAGCGTCTCCTCGCCCTTGACGGTCGCCTGCAGGAACGAGCCGGGCGGCAGCACGACCTTCGCCTTTCCGATCGCAATCTCGGGAGAGGCACGCTGCAGCACCAGCTCGCCGTGGCGTGTCAGCCGCGCCAGCCGGTGCTTCTCCGCAACGCGCGACAAAGTGGTGATCAGGCTGGTCGGCAGCGCGCCGGAACCGCGCACGTCGATGTCGAGTCCGTTGACGGTTGCGGTGACCTGGATGTCGAGCGGCTTGCCGATCGCGATCAGCGGCTCGGCGGTGGCCCAGGCCGCCTCGATCGCGCCGTCGAGCGCAGGATCGAGGATCGGGCAGCGATCGACCGGGATGATGTCGTGCGAACCTGCCGCGGCGTAGCCGACCTTGAGGACGTCATGGGTGCCCATGCGCCCGTGCAGCGTGATGCGGCGACGGCCCGCGCCATGGGCATCGATCAGCGCTGCGACGTCCGCCGCAATCTTCGCCTGCGCCAGCGTCTCGACCACGATGTTGCGCTTCCAGGCGTGGTAGGGCGCATCGTTCCAGTGCTGGATCGCGCAGCCGCCGCAGACGCCGAAATGCGGACAGAACGGCGCGATGCGCTCGGGGCTTTCCTGCGCGATCCGCAGCAGCCGCCGCCGGTCGGGATGATTGCCCGGGACGTCGTCGACCTCGACCGTTTCGCCGGCCAGCGCATAAGGCACAAAGATCGATTGCGATCCCTCGATCGCGACGCCGTCGCCGCGGTGGCCGACATGGTCAATGGTGAGAAGCTCAGCCACGGCGCGCGCCGAGGAAGAATTCGATATTGCCGTCGCCGCCCGGGATCGAGGACGGGAACACCTGGATGTCGGTGCAGCCCAGCGAGGCGGCAAAGGCGGCGATGTCGTCGCAGATCTCCTGGTGCACCATCGCGTTGCGGATCACGCCGCGCTTGGAGTGTTTGCGCGCCGCCTCGAATTGCGGCTTGATCAGCGCCAAGAGATGCATCGGGGCGGCCGCCAGCGACAGCGCAACCGGCAGCACCAGCTTCAGCGAGATGAAGCTGACGTCGATCACCACGATGTCGGGCCGCGCCGGCAGGCGCTTGCCCTCGAAACTCCTGATGTCGGTCGCCTCCATGGAGACGATTTTCGGATGCCCCTGCAGCGAGGGATGCAGCTGGCCGTGGCCGACATCGATGGCGAACACGAGGCTCGCGCCATTGGCGAGCAGCACTTCGGTGAAGCCGCCGGTCGAGGCGCCGACATCGAGGCAGACATGGCCCTCGACGTCGATCGGATAGTGCTCGAGCGCGCCGGCGAGCTTGACGCCGCCGCGCGAGACATAGGGATGCGCCGGCTCGGCCGAGAGGGCCGCGCCCGGTGCGACGATCTCGGACGCCTTCGCGATCTGCCTGCCGTCGGCGGTGACGAGGCCGGCGTCGATGGCGGCGCGCGCTCGCGCCCGGCTTTCGAACAGGCCGCGTTCCACCAGCAGCACGTCGATGCGTTTGCCGGCGGATGCGTCGTTGTCGTTGTCGCCCGCTCTGGTCACTTCGCCGCCTGCCGGCGCTGCGCGGCAGCGAGCCGCACGCAGGCCTCGAAGGAGGTGAGGTCGTGCCATAGGTCGGCCGACGGCTCGCGCGGGGTCACCAGCGGGCTGCCGTGCAGGTCGAGCGCGTGCATCATCATCAGATTGTCCGGCAATCCAAACTCTTCCACCGTCAGCCCCTCCGCATCGATCAGGCGTCCGTCGGATGCCGGCACGACCTGGCTGAGCCGCGCCACGCGATTGGCGTAGGACGTGGGATCGTTGGAATAGGCGAGGCACAGTTTGCCGCGTCCCGCCATGTAGCCGAGTTCGTAAACCGTGCCTGCGTCGGCACTGGGGCCGCGAAACGGCGTCAAGTTGGCGATGATGGCGTCGGCAGACTCCATCATCGCCTCGTTGCTCTTGAAGATGGTGAGCGAGACGCCGGCGGCGGTGGGATCGATGCTGTTGTCGAGCGGATACAGCCCGGTCAGCCCGTGATAGGCGCAAACCTCCGCCTTGCGGCGGCCGATCTCCACGGCATCCGGCAGGAACACGTCAGGACCTGCCAGATAGATCTTCATGGACTTGCCGGGGCTGGTGCGTTTTCGAGCGACAACCTGGAGCTTCGGTTCTGATTCAATCAGAACCGAAAATGCTCCAGTGAGCGCCGCCCGTCACGATCAGGCGAGCTTGACGGTCTCGGCCTTGTAGTCCTTGCCGAGGGTTTCGAACACCTTGGCAACGATGCTCTTGGCGTCGAGACCGGCGCGGGCATACATCGCCGCCGGCGTGTCGTGGTCGAGGAACACGTCGGGCAGGATCATCGAGCGGAACTTGAGCATGCCGCTGTCGAGCATGGCGTTGTCCGACAGGAACTGCATGACATGCGAGCCAAAGCCGCCGATCGAGCCTTCCTCGATCGTGATCAGGATCTCATGGTCGCGGGCGAGCTTCATGATCATCTCTTCGTCGAGCGGCTTCATGAAGCGCGCGTCGGCGATCGTGGCGGAAAGGCCGTGCGCGGCGAGCTCGTCGGCCGCCTTCTCGCACTCGGCGAGACGGGTGCCGAACGACAGCAGCGCGACCTTCTTGCCCTCACGGATGATGCGGCCCTTGCCGACCTCGAGGGCAACGCCGACTTCCGGCATCTCGATGCCGCGGCCTTCGCCGCGCGGATAGCGCAGCGCGCTCGGACGATCGTTGATCGCAACCTGCGTCGCCACCATGTGGACCAGTTCCGCCTCGTCGGCGGCGGCCATGATCACCATGTTCGGCAGACAGCCGAGATACGCATTGTCGAACGAACCCGCGTGCGTCGCGCCGTCGGCGCCGACCAGGCCGGCGCGGTCGATCGCGAAGCGGACCGGAAGGCTCTGGATCGCGACGTCATGGACCACTTGGTCATAGCCGCGCTGCAGGAAGGTCGAATAGATCGCGCAGAACGGCTTGTAGCCTTCGGTGGCGAGGCCGGCGGCGAAGGTCACCGCGTGCTGTTCGGCAATGCCGACGTCGAAGGTGCGGTCCGGGAACGCCTTGTTGAAAATATCGACGCCGGTGCCTGACGGCATCGCCGCGGTGATGGCGACGATCTTGTCGTCCTTCTCGGCTTCCTTGACGAGGCTCTGGCCGAACACGTTCTGGTAGGCCGGCGCATTCGGCTTGGCCTTGGCCTGGGTGCCGGTCGCGACGTCGAACTTGACCACGGCGTGGTACTTGTCGGCGGAGGCTTCGGCCGGGCCGTAGCCCTTGCCCTTCTGGGTCACGACGTGAACCAGGATCGGGCCGGTCTCCATGTCGCGGACGTTCTTCAGCACCGGCAGCAGATGGTCGAGATTGTGACCGTCGATCGGGCCGACATAGTAGAAGCCGAGTTCCTCGAACAGCGTGCCGCCGTCCATCATGAAGCCGCGGGAATATTCCTCGACGCGGTTGGCGCGGTTGGCGAGGATCTTCGGCAGGCGCTTGTTGATCTGCTTGGCGGCCTCGCGCAGCGAGCGGTAGGTCTTGCCGGAGTAGAGGCGCGACAGATAGGCGCTCATCGCGCCGACGGGCGGCGCGATCGACATGTCGTTGTCGTTGAGGATCACGATCAGGCGCGAGTTCATCGCGCCGGCGTTGTTCATCGCCTCATAGGCCATGCCCGCCGACATCGCGCCGTCACCGATCACGGCGATAACGTTGTTCTTGCCGCCGGAGAGATCGCGCGCCACGGCCATGCCGAGGCCGGCCGAGATCGAGGTCGAGGAGTGCGCGGCGCCGAACGGATCGTAGTCGCTTTCGGTGCGCTTGGTGAAGCCGGAGAGGCCGCCGCCGGTGCGTAGCGTGCGGATGCGGTCGCGGCGTCCGGTCAGGATCTTGTGCGGGTAGGCCTGGTGGCCGACGTCCCAGATCAGGCGGTCGCGCGGGGTGTCGAAGATGTAGTGGATGGCGGTGGTCAGTTCGACCACGCCGAGGCCGGCGCCGAAATGGCCGCCGGTCACCGACACCGCGTCGATGGTTTCCTGGCGCAGCTCGTCGGCAACCTGCTGCACCTGCTCGACCTTCAGCTTGCGCAGGTCATCCGGCGTGTGAATAGTGTCAAGAAGCGGCGTCTTACTAAATGTGGTCACAGCGAATTTCCAATTTTTGCCTGTCGGAACGAACCGCCCGACGCGAGATGGGATGGCGCGCACACCGCGCAGCGAATGCCAGACACTGGGTGCCGCCCCCGGCAGGCCGGTGCCTGGTTGTAAGCCTAGATTCACTCCGGATTGGACCACGTGATATGCATCACCTTGGTCGCTCTTCACCCGTCCCGGTTCAGTTTTGTCGAACCATTTGAGATGCATGCCGCCCGAAAAGTCGGGCTGCCCGCCACTCTCAAATGCCCATAGAACTGGAAGCATTACACCAAAGCCGCAGCCAAAGCCAACCCGATAGGGGCCGCAAGGTTCCTATGCGGCGCGCCGAAAAACCTAGTCTTTTCAATAGTCGGGTGGGAGCTGGGTTCCAATTCGCCTAATTTGGCGGCAGCCGGCCGGGCCGGCTCGGCCTGATTCGCAGCCGTACCCGACCCCGCGGGTAGCCCCGGAGGTTTACGGGTGGCTGGAAATGCACAGCAACAATTGCCCGCCGTGGCGGACATCGCGCCGCACGATCGACGTGGTCGGTAGCGCTACTGCACGTCGAGCGGCTCGGTGCCGGTCGGCTGGCCCGAGGCGTCGGTGGTGATCTTGTCGACGCGGGCTTCGGCCTGACGCAGCAATTCCTCGCAGCGCCGCTTCAGCGCCTCGCCGCGCTCGTAGATCGCGACCGATTCCTCAAGCGGGACCTTGCCGTCCTCGAGCCGCTTGACGATCGATTCGAGTTCCTCGATCGCGCGTTCAAAGGAGAGCTTCTTCACGTCGGCTTGGGTATTCTCGGCCATTCTTGCGTTCCCGATTGCGTGGATCAGATCGCAACCTGATCTTGTCGTCCAAACATGACCTGTCGCAGGCCATGCTCGCCCCGGCGCAGAATCAATCGAATTTTTGCGGGCGTATTGTGGCGGGGATTTACCCGTCCATCAATGCGGTGACGTGAGATGCCACCGACTCTTTCAGGCCCTGCAGGTCGTAGCCGCCTTCCAGGACGGAGACGACGCGGCCGCCGGCGCTCTTGTTGGCGAGATCCATCAGCTTGCGCGTGACCCAGCCGAAATCCTCGCCCGTCAGGTTGATCGAGGCCAAGGGATCGCGGTGATGCGCGTCGAAGCCCGCCGAAATGACGATAAGTTCGGGGGAGAACTTCTCCAGCTGCGGCAGGATCAGGTTCTCGAAAGCGGAGCGGAACTTGGCGCCGCCGTCGCCGGGCGCCAGCGGCGCGTTGACGACAGTGTCGTGCTCGCCACGCTCGCCGGCGGCCCCAGTGCCGGGGAACAGCGGCATCTGGTGCGTCGAGCAATACATCACGGTCGGGTCGGCCCAGAAGATATCCTGCGTGCCGTTGCCGTGATGGACGTCGAAATCGATGATTGCGGCGCGCTTGATGCCGTATTTGCGCTGCGCGTGACGGGCAGCGATCGCGGCATTGTCGAAGAAGCAGAAGCCCATCGGCGTCGATTTCTCGGCGTGGTGACCGGGCGGGCGCACCGCGACGAACGCGTTTTGATGCTTGCCCTCCATCACCGCATCGGCGGCGGCCACCGCGCCGCCGACGCCGCGCATCACCGCTTCCCAGGTGCCCGGCGACATCGAGGTGTCGCCGTCGATATAGATCATGCCGGAGGTCGGCGCGATGTGGCGGAGTTCGCCGACATAGTGCTCACCGTGACAGAGCAGCACGGTGTCGAGGTCGCCTTCCGGCGCGGAATCGCGCACCAGCGCCTTGAAGCGATCCTCGCCGAGCACCTCGGCGACCGCCCGCAGCCGGTCGGGGCGTTCGGGATGTCCGGGAGGGGTCAGGTGGTCGAGACAGGCGGAATGCGTCAGAAGCAGTGTCATGCAGATTCCGGGCGCAATCGATGCGCGTGCGAGGACGCATGATCCGGAAAAGTGCGCGGCGGTTTTCCGACCAAGATCATGCAAGAGCAGGCCCTAATCTAGGCCGTTAGCGGCGTTCCGGAAAGGGCCGACATCATCCCTGTTCCCGTCCTTCCAAAGCCGGGGTGTTTTCCGCGTCATTGCCAGCGGAGCGAAGCAATCCATGCCGTCGCATGCTCGGAGACAATGGATTGGTTCGCTCCGTTCGTAATGACGTGAGGAGCTGCGTACGCCGCCCCTAGACCTCGCTCAATTGATCCGCTCGATCCGCTTGCCTGCCGTTGGGCCTACCGGGCTGTTGGCCTTGAAGTAGGCATAGAGCGCATCGACGTCGTAGATGCCGAACTGCTGCGCGGTTCCTTGCTTGAATACCGTGAAGCCGTCGCCGCCCTCGGCGAGATAATTGTTCACGGTGACGCGGTAACTCGCGGCCGGGTCGATCGGCTTGCCGTCCAGCGACATCCGTGCGGCAATGATGCGCGCGCCATCGGGCTTGCTCGCATCCCACGCATAGGAGAACCCCTTCGAGACCTGGAGGGCGCGCGGCCGCTTCGGATCGGCCCATTGCTGCTCCAGTGCGTCCTTGAGCTGCTTGCCGGTCAGCGTCATCGTCACGAGCTGGTTGCGGAACGGCTGGCTTGCGAAGATATCGGCATAGGTCACCGCGCCGTCCTCGCGCTTGACGATGTCGGTGCGCACACCGCCGGGATTGGTGAAGGCGATCAGCGCGCCGCCATTCGGCTCGGCGCTAGTTGCAAGCAGCTGTGCATCGGCGACGATGTCGCCGAGCGGGCTCTCGCCGGTTTCGGCAGGTGTACGCGACAGCGTTTCGGTGACCGAGCCTGCCGCGCGGCTCGCGATCGGCGCGGCCAGCCGGTCGTAGGATTCCAGCAGCGCGCTCTGCTCGGGATCCTTGGCCGTGCCGGCGATCCGCACGATGGTGTTGGCGGCCCTGGCGCTGATCACGTCATGGCTGTTCGGATCAAGCTGAAGATCGATCGCGGTGACCAAGGTGCCGTATTTGTCGCCGGAGGTGACGAGCCGTCCGTCGATCTCGCAGACATAGGCCTGGTGGGTGTGGCCGGAGACCACGACGTCGACCGCGCGATCGAACTTCTTGACGATGTCGACGATCGGCCCGGAGATCCCTGGACATTCATTATAGTCGCCGGTCGGAAAGCCGCCTTCGTGGATCAGCACCACGATCGCCTCGACGCCCTTTGCCTTCAGCTCGGGGACCAGCGCATTGACGGTCTCGGCCTCGTCGCGGAAATCGAGGCTCGCGACGCCGGCCGGCGACACCAGGTTCGGGGTGTTCTTCAGCGTCAGCCCGATGAAGGCCACTGCAATGCCGTCGAATTGCTTGATCTCGTAGGGCGGAAACACCGGCTTGCCGGTCGCCTTCTCGATCGTAGAGGCGGCGAGATAGCGGAATTTGGCTCCTGTGAACGGGTGCGGCCCCTGGCATTTGTCGATCGGATGGCAGCCGCCATTCTGCATCCGCAGCAGCTCGTCCTTGCCCTCGTCGAATTCGTGATTGCCGACCGAGGAGATCGCAAGCCCCATCAGCGAGAGCGACTCGATGGTCGGCTCGTCATGAAACATCGCCGACAGGAACGGGCTCGCGCCGATCAGGTCGCCGGCCGCGACGAAGATGTTGTTCTTGTGGCCCTCGCGCACCTGCTTGACGACGGTGGCCATCCGCTCGGCGCCGCCGGCGGGCTCCATGATCTTCCTGGTCGCGTCAGCGGGGTCGGTGATGCGGATGCCACCCGGCGGGGGCCGCAGATAGCCGTGGAAATCGTTGATCGCGAGAATGCGCAGGCTCACCGGCTCCGCGGCCTGCGCCGCGCAGGGGTTTGCTGCGGCCAGTCCGAACGCGCAGAGCGCGGTGAGAGGGGAAAGGCGGGGCTGTCTCATGACCTGTCCATGGAGCACGGGATCATGGCGCCGCGCCACTGCAATTTTGCGACGCTTCGTTTCAATCCTTCGGGCGAGCCATGAATGCCTTGAACGCCTCGACTGCTTCCTCGGAGCGCATCCGTTCGCTGAACAGATGGTTCTCCTGCTCGATGCGGCGGGTGACGTCCTCCGGCGGCAGCCGGATCAGGCGCCGCGAGATCGCCACCGCCTCGGCCGGCAGCGCGCAGATCTCGCGCGCCACCTTGTGCGCCTCCACCTCGGCATGTCCCGGCGCCACCACGGTATTGACGAAGCCGGCGACGCGGGCGTCGTCGGCCGACATGGTGCGGCCCATCACCAGCATCGCGAAGGCACGCTGGTGGCCCATCATGCGCGGCATCAACAGGCTCGAGGCGCCTTCCGGCACCAGGCCGAAATTCGAGAACGGCGTCGAGAACAGCGCGGTCTTGCTGGCGAGCACATAGTCGCAGTGAAACAGCATGGTGGTGCCGATGCCCATCGCGACGCCGTCGACGGCGGCGATGATCGGCTTCACATTGTGGGCCAGCGAATACAGGAATTTGACGAGGTCAGAGGCCGGCGGCGTCTCACCGGTCGAGGTGCCCTGCGCGAGCAGGTCCTCGATGTCGTTGCCCGCGGTGAACACGCCGGAGCCGCCGGTGATGATCAGGCAGCGGATCTTCGGATTGTTCTGCGCCTTGTCGATCGCGTCGCTGATCGCGCGAAACATCTCCTGGGTGATCGCGTTCTTCTTCTCGGGCCTGCGCAGCCGGATCACGCGCGTGGCGGCTTCGTCGGTCACTATGACATGCGCGGTCATCGAGCGGTCCCAGGGTCGGCCGGCATCGTCGCCGGTGGAGGTCGTACCCGCTATCCTACATGATCCGGTGCAAGCCCCAAGAGCTCCAGCGTGTTCCGGGCCGCTTTTCCCTGTGGGCGAGCATGAGAACGGCGCAATGCAGATAAATCTTGCGATTCCGGGCAGGGGACGTTGGTCGTAGGCGCGGAGGCGCACGGCGATGCTGCCTTCCGCCCGCGCCACGATGGCGCCGATGCTGCCCGCCCGCCGCGCCCGTGGCGCTCGCGACGAGTTTAACTTCCCCGCGAGAAACATTCCGCTGTTCGCAGCATTCCCCCTTTGCTGACAGGCCGAGCAGACCTCGACACGTCGTCGTCGTGGTTCCGCGTCCGGCTGACCTGAGGAGAGCAGCGGCATGCAGATCTCCGGACGTTTGGAACTATCGCGGCGCCATCTGTTGATTGTTGGAGCCGCCTCGCTTGCGGCGTCGTCGATCGCGACGCCTCCGCCTGCGGCCGCCCAATCTGCCCCGACCGGAGCGCCCGTGATGACGAGAGTATCCTTTGACGTGAACGGCGAAACCCACCAGCTCGAGCTCGACACCAGGACCACGCTGCTTGATGCCCTGCGCGAGCACCTGCATCTGACCGGCACCAAGAAGGGCTGCGACCACGGCCAATGCGGCGCCTGCACGGTGATTGTCGACGGCCGGCGGATCAATTCCTGCCTGACGCTCGCCGTGATGCATCAGGGCGACGAGATCACGACGATCGAGGGGCTCGGCACGCCGGACGAGCTGCATCCGCTGCAGGCGGCATTCGTCGAGCATGATGGCTATCAGTGCGGCTATTGCACGCCCGGCCAGATCTGCTCGGCGGTCGCAGTGCTTGCCGAGGTCAAGGCCGGCATCCCGAGCCATGTCACGGCGGATCTGAATGCGCCGCTGCGACTGACCAATGCCGAGCTCCGCGAGCGCATGAGCGGCAATATCTGCCGCTGCGGCGCCTATTCCAACATCGCCGAGGCGATCAGCGAGGTCGCCGGGAGGAGCGCATGAGATCATTCAGCTATGAGCGCGCCGCCTCGCCGGGCGCGGCGGCCGCAGCCGCCGCCGGCACCGCGAACGCCAAGTTCATCGCCGGCGGCACCAATCTGCTCGACCTGATGAAGCTCGAGATCGAGACGCCGGCGCATCTGATCGACGTCAACGACCTGGCGCTCGACCGCATCGAGGAGACCGCGGACGGCGGCTTGCGGATCGGCGCGCTGGTGCGCAACACCGATCTCGCCGCCGATATCCGCGTGCGGCGCGACTACGGCGTGTTGTCGCGCGCGCTGCTCGCCGGCGCTTCCGGCCAGTTGCGCAACAAGGCGACAACCGCCGGCAATCTGCTGCAGCGGACGCGCTGTCCCTATTTTTACGACACCAATCTGCCCTGCAACAAGCGCAAGCCCGGCAGCGGCTGCGCCGCGATCGGCGGCTTCAGCCGCCAGCATGCGGTGGTCGGTGTGAGCGACGCCTGCATCGCGACCCATCCGAGCGACATGGCGGTGGCGATGCGCGCGCTCGACGCCGTCGTCGAGACGGTGCGGCCCGACGGCACCACGCGCAGCATCCCGATCGCCGAGCTGCATCGTCTGCCCGGCGACAGCCCCGAGATCGAAACCAGCCTGGTGTCGGGCGAGCTGATCACCGCGGTGGTGCTGCCGAAACCGGTCGGCGGCGCGCAGGCCTATCGCAAGGTGCGCGACCGCGCCTCTTATGCCTTTGCGCTGGTCTCGGTTGCCGCGATCGTGCAGCGCGACGGCACCGGCCGCGTCGCGCTCGGCGGCGTGGCGCACAAGCCGTGGCGCGTCGAGGCGGCGGAGGCGGAATTGCCTGCTGGCGCCAAGGCCGTCACCGCGCGCCTGTTCGCCGATGCGAAGCCGACCAAGGACAATGCGTACAAGCTGCCGCTCGCCGAGCGAACGCTGGCGGCGGTGCTGCGCGAGGCCAGAGCTTGAGATCCAGGGCTTAAGAAGAGGGCCTGACATCATGCGATTTGAACATCCTGCCACCTTCAATCCGATCGACCAGCTCAAGGTGATCGGCCACCCGACCAGCCGGATCGACGGGCCGCTGAAGACCACCGGCACCGCGCCTTACGCCTATGAGCGGCACGACGTCGTGGCCAACCAGGCCTATGGCTACGTGGTCGGTTCGGCGATCGGCAAGGGGCGGATCGGTTCGATCGATCTCGAGGCGGCCAAGGCTGCGCCGGGCGTGCTCGCCATCGTCACAGCGGACAATGCCGGCAAGCTTGGCAAAGGAGAGCGCAATGCGGCGCCGCTGCTCGGCGGGCCGGCGATCGCGCATTATCACCAGGCCGTCGCCGTCGTCGTCGCCGGGACCTTCGAGCAGGCGCGGGCCGCGGCGCAACTGGTCCGGATCGACTACGTCAAGGGCGACGGCAAGTTCGATCTCGCCGCGGAGCGGGACAAGGGCGTCACGCCGCACCCATCATTCGGCGGCCCGGCCGATAGCGCCGTCGGCGATTTCGCCGCCGCCTTCGCTGGTGCGCCCGTGCAGCTCGATGCCACCTACACCACGCCCGATCAGGGCCACGCGATGATGGAGCCGCATGCTTCGATCGCGGCCTGGGACGGCGACAAGCTCACGGTTTGGACTTCCAACCAGATGATCGCCTGGGGCGCTGAGGATATGGCGAAGACGCTTGGCATCGCCAAGGAGAATGTCCGTCTGGTGTCGCCCTATATCGGCGGCGGCTTCGGCGGCAAGCTGTTCCTGCGCGCCGAGGTGCTGCTCGCCGCGCTCGGCGCCCGCGCGGCCGGCCGGCCGGTCAAGATCGCGCTGCAACGTCCGCTGATGTTCAACAACACGACACACCGTCCGGCGACGATCCAGCGCATCCGCATCGGCGCCGAGCGCGACGGCAAGATCACGGCGATCGGCCACGAAAGCTGGTCTGGCAACGTCAAGGACGGCGAGCCCGAGATGGCGGTGAGCCAGACGCGGCTGCTTTATGCCGGCGCCAGCCGGATGACGGCGACGCGGCTTGCGGCGCTCGATCTGCCGGAGGGCAATGCGATGCGCGCGCCCGGAGAAGCCTCCGGCATGATGGCGCTCGAGATCGCGATCGACGAACTCGCCGAGAAGCTCGGCATCGACCCGGTCGTGCTGCGCATCAGCAACGACACCCAGGTCGACCCCGAGCATCCGGAGCGGCACTTTTCGCAGCGGCAACTGGTGCAGTGCCTGAGCGATGGCGCGGCGCGGTTCGGTTGGGACAAGCGCAATCCGAAACCCGGCGCCGTCCGTGACGGGCGCTGGCTGGTGGGAATGGGCGTCGCCGCGGCGTTCCGCAACAATCTCGTGACCAAGTCGGCGGCACGCGTTCGTCTCGACCAGAACGGCATCGTGACCGTCGAGACCGACATGACCGACATCGGCACCGGCTCCTACACCATCATCGCGCAGACCGCGGCCGAGATGATGGGCGTGCCGCTCGAGAAGGTCGCGGTGCGGCTCGGCGATTCCGACTTCCCGGTGTCCTGCGGCTCGGGCGGGCAGTGGGGCGGCAACAATTCCACCGCCGGCGTCTATGCCGCCTGCACCAAGCTGCGCGAGGCCATTACGCAGAAGCTCGGCTTCAATTCCGAGGAGGCGGTTTTTGCCGACGGCGTGGTCCGCTCCGGCAATCGCAGCGTGCCGCTGGCGCAAGCCGCCGGCGGCGGCGACCTCGTGGCGGAGGATGCCATCGAATACGGCGATCTCGCGAAAACCTACCAGCAGTCGACCTTCGGCGCGCATTTCGTCGAGGTCGGCGTCGACGCCGACACGGCTGAAATCCGGGTGCGGCGGATGCTTGCGGTCTGCGCGGCGGGCCGCATCCTCAATCCGAAGGCGGCGCGCAGCCAAGTGATCGGCGCGATGACCATGGGTGTCGGCGCGGCGCTGATGGAAGATCTCGTCGTCGACAGGCGTCATGGCCTGTTCATCAATCACGACCTTGCTGCCTATGAGGTGCCGGTCCATGCCGACATCCCGCATCAGGAGATGATCTTCCTCGACGAGATCGATCCGATCTCATCGCCGATGAAGGCCAAGGGCGTCGCCGAACTCGGCATCTGCGGCGTCGCCGCCGCGGTCGCCAATGCGGTCCACAATGCGACCGGCGTGCGGGTGCGCGACTATCCGATCACGCTCGACAAGTTGCTGGCAGGGATGCCGGAGCCGGCGTAGCGCGGGACGCTTCACCTCGCCCCGCAAGCGGGTGAAGAACGGGGAGAGGGAGCACAGCGGAGTCGGGGGCGCTGTTCTACCTAAACGCTCTAACCGCGACCGACGAACGAGCCGATGCCCCGGCCGATCGCGGCGCCGTGCTGAAACAGCGCGCCGAGGTGATCGCCGGGCACCGACATCGCATCGAGGCCGTTCTCCGCGGCGAAGCGCTGCATCGGCGCATGCGGCCCGTCGTCCTGTCCGTTCCAAAGCAGCACCGGCACGCGCGAGGACAGCACCGCGTCCTTGGCGCCATCGACCTGTCCGAGCGCATTGAAGCAGGCGCGCACGCCGCCTTCGAGATCCGGCGTCACCCATTCGGCGAGCTCCGGCACCGTGCGGCGGGCAAAGGTGATGAAGGCACCATAGGTCAGCGGGCCGGCGTTGCCGCGCGGCAGTCCGGTGAGAAAGTCCCAGCCGCCGATCGCCAGCGACGCCAGCCGTGCCGGGAAAAACCGGGCGACACCGACCGCGACCCAGCCGCCCATCGAATGTCCCACCACGTTGGCGCGCTCGTCGCCGAGATCGTCGATCACGGCGACGATGTCGCCGGCACGCTGCGCCTGATTATAGAGCGCCGGATCGGCGGGCTTGTCGCTCAGGCCATGTCCGAGCGAATCGACGCAGACGACGCGAAAGCGATCGGCAAGCGCGTCGACCACGCCGCATTGTTTCCAGCTCGCGGCGTCGAGCAAGAGACCGTGCTGCAGCACGATCAGCGGCCCGGATCCCTCGACGGTGTAATGGATACGCTGGCCCCGGTGATTGGCGAATGGCATCGGATAGAGTTCCCCACGTTTTACCAGAGGTGAGCGTGGAGGCGCCGGGTTTCAAGACCTCGTTCCGGATCAGGAACCGCATCGCCGATGGCGGGCGAACCATCAGCCGCCCCACACGGTGGCTTCGCTCCAGCCGAGATCCCTGAACTCGGCTGCCCGGAGCGGGGCTTCGCCGGCGGCGAAGAATTCGTCGAGCTGCGGCGGCTTCACCGTGGTCTCCGAGAGCATCGCATGGGCCTGGCCGCGATGATGAATCTGGTGCTGAAACAGATGCATCAAGAGGCGGTCGCGCCGCTCGGTCTGCACGCTCGTGTCGCGATTGATCTTCACCACATCATCGAGCCGCTCAGCCGTCAGCGCATCGCAGTGCACGATCAACCGCTGATCGATCGCGCGCTGGGCGTCTTTCAGCGCGGCGACTGACGGGTAGGGCACCTCGTTGGCCCACGCCTTCGGCCCGAGCCAGCCGCCCTCGAGCGCATCAATGTAGAAGAGATCGATGACATGAATGTGGTTGAGCGTCGCCTGCAGGCTCGGGAAGAACCCGGTCCGCGCGGCGGCGAACTCCGCCTGGCTGAGACCGGCGCAGGCCGTGAGCAGGCGGTGATTGGCCCAGGCATTATTGTACGCAAAAGCGCGAAAGGTCTGAACGAGGCCTGCTTGCATATCGGTCCTCACTGG
The DNA here is from genome assembly GCF_055264925.1 of Bradyrhizobium sp. KZN70725. Taxonomy (NCBI): domain Bacteria; kingdom Pseudomonadati; phylum Pseudomonadota; class Alphaproteobacteria; order Hyphomicrobiales; family Nitrobacteraceae; genus Bradyrhizobium; species Bradyrhizobium sp. KZN70725. Next base: position 6,739 of record NZ_JBUYWT010000076.1, on the reverse strand, counting down.
ATTGACTGTTTCAGGCAGGTGCACCGGCCGACCCGCGACAGTGATCGTGGTGCTTGCGTTGGTGACTTGATCCTCGCATAGCTAATCCATCGTGGTGCACTTCATCCGAAGGCGGGAGCAGATGCAACTGGCAAAGAACGTGATCGACGTCGGCCTTTCCTTCAACGATCTCGAACCGATGCTGCGGTTCTGGCAGCAGGAGGCCGGACTTCGCTTCGATCATGTGCAGCCGATCCGCCGCGGGCAGAAGCAGTACCGGCACGACGCGCAAGGTTCGGTCATCAAGCTCAACCATCATGTCGAGCCGCTGCCGGATGCGGCGCCGAGCGGCTATCGCGAACTGATCATTGCGCGCGCGGGCGTTGACGCACCGCAACGCATGGCCGACCCCGACGGCAACAGCGTTTGCCTGGTTGCGCCCGGACATGACGGCATCACCCAGATCGCCGTCACGATGGCGGTGCGCGACCTTGCCGCGCATCGCAGGTTCTACGGCGACATCCTCGGCTTCACCGAGCAGTCATGGTCTGATGGTCCGGCGTTTCGCCTCGGCGACAGTCTGATCCTGCTCAGGGAAGATCGCGCCGCAACCATCGATCCGGTTCGGGGTGCGCGCGGCTGGCGCTACATCACGCTGCAGGTCGCCGACATCGACGCCGTGCATGACGAGTTGCGCGCCAAGGGCGTGCGGGAAGGCCTTGCGCCGGTGACGCTCGGCGAGGTCGCGCGGATCTCCATGATCCTCGATCCCGATGGCAACTGGATCGAACTGTCCCGCCGCGCATCGATCGTTGGAAGCCTGTCCAACCGCTAGGCAGCAAATTTTCTGGCCGCCCGGTCGGCACCGATGATATGATTCTGCGAATGCATCCAATTTGATGATCGCTTTATGCAGTCGATTTTCGGGCCGCGGCGGGTTCATCGATCGATTTTGCCAGCGGCTATCGGCTCGGCTTGCCTGCTGCTGTTCGTCCCCGTCGCAAACGCCCAACCTCCCGGCAATCCAGCGGTAACGCCCTCCGCGCAGCGCGCAGAGCTGGCGCAGGCACAAACATCGCAAACGGAAACGTCTCGTCCGGATACCAACGCCGCAGTGCGCAACGCTGAGGCCGATCGGTCGGCGTCCGATCAGCAATCGTCATCCGTTCCGTCGCCGGCGCCGACAGCTTTGCGTCCAAAGCTCGATGGGCCGCAGCAGTACTGCAAGGCGTTGGAGGAGGCTGCTTTAGAGAACGACTTGCCGCCGGATTTCTTCGTCCGGCTGATCTGGCAGGAAAGCAATTTCGATCCCAACTCGGTCAGTTCGGCCGGTGCCCAGGGGATCGCCCAGTTCATGCCCGGTACTGCGCGGTGGCGCGGTCTGGCCGACCCGTTCGAGCCATTGCCTGCCTTGCAGGAATCCGCGCGCTGGCTCCGCGAGCTGCGCGCGCAGTTCGGCAATCTCGGCCTTGCGGCGGCCGCCTATAATGGTGGTCCACGGCGGGTTCAGGATTGGTTGGCGGGACGTGGAAGCCTGCCGGGCGAAACGCGCGCTTATGTCAGGATGATCACCGGCAGGTCCGCCGAGGAATGGGCGCAGGGTTCGCTTGAGGATCGGGTCCACACCGACGCGGCCATGGCCTGCGGTGACATCGTGCGCGGCATGCTCGTTCGGGCGCTTCCCGCGGGCCCAAGAGAGTCCGTGACAATCGCGCAGCAAGCTGCGTGGGGGCCCTGGGGACTTCAATTGGCCGGCGGCCCGTCGCAATCGCGCGTACTCGCCGACTACCAGCAACTTCAGAAACGATTTGCATCCGTGCTCGGCGATCGCGCACCGCTCGTTCTGAGATCGCGCATGGCCGGGCCAGGCTCGGCCACCTGGTATCTGCTCCGGGTCGCCGAGACGACCCGTGAGCGAGCTAACCAGCTGTGCGCCCGGTTGGAGGCAGTCGGCGGTCGCTGCCTGGTGTTTCGCAACTAGGTGGCGCACGTTGCAGGTCGCAGCGATCGACGGCGTGGTCAGCGCTAATTGGCGACAGAGCCCTCAACTGCAAATGTGTGGTACCTCGCGTATTTCTCGCCGACGGCCCGAACCTGCACGTAGGCCGGATCGTATCGCCAGGCCCAAAGCGCCTCCATGCTCGGATACATGTAGACGACGACGCGCTTGGGTGGATCTCCATCGACGGCAACGACCTGCGACCCGGTTGCCGCCGCGCCGGCAGCCGCAATCAACTTGCCGCCATGTGCCCTGATGATCTCCTTCGCCTTCGGGAGATATTCCCTGGCATAGCCATCGGGATCGGTGACCTCGATTTGGCCGATCAAATAGGCGGGCGGCCTGGCTTCGCCATGCAGCGCTTCGCTGCCAAGAGCGCCGATAGCGGTACAACTCAACATGACCAGAGCCATCTTACCTCCAGAATTCATGGGAGCCTCCTCCGGTGCCGTGCCTGTGCGGCAAGCCGCAGCCTGACAGGACTCTTCACGAGGCTTCGAAATACGTCCAATACATATATTTTCTCGAACCTTATGCTCGAATGGTATAAGCGGGCATGAACCTTCAACAGGCCCTCACGTTCTTGACGGTGGCCGAGCTCGGCACCGTCTCAAAGGCCGCATTGCGGTTGCGTGTCGCCCAACCCGCCCTGTCCAGGCAAATCATCGGTCTCGAACGGGAGCTCGGCTTGCAGCTCTTCGATCGCGTCGGGCGCCGGCTTCTATTGACTGGCGAAGGCGAGCAGTTGATTGCGGGCTGCCGTCTGCTGCTCAACAGCGTCAATTCGCTGAAAGAGCAGGCTCAGCTGCTTCGCCAAGGAGATACCGGGGTCTTGAGGATCGCCGGCTCGCCGCAACACATCGAGAGCGTGCTGTCAGATTTTCTCCACCGGTACGCGGAGCGATATCCCAGGGTCGAGATCAGGATCAGGGAGGGGACGGGCAGCGAGATATTGGCGATGCTGGAACGCGGCGAAGTTCACCTCGGCCAAAATTTGCTGCACGCCGTCAGACTGAACGAGCAGCACTTCGGCAGCCTTCCGCTTGGATCCGTACAGTTACTGGCTGCTTGTCATCCGTCGATGCCGCTTGGTCCCCGTTGCACAATCGAGATCGCTGACCTCGCCGAACTTCCGTTGCTGCTGCTGGACAGCGGGTTCGGATTTCGGCGTGCTTTCGATGCGGCAAGCCGTATGGCGGGGCTGAAACCGAAGATCACGTTCGAGAGTCGCAGTCCGCACACCTTGCTGGCACTGGCCGAGGCGGGGCACGGCGTCGCGATCGTTCCCTCCCAGCTTCAGTGCTGGCGCTACGAATTAAGGATTGTTGGTCTCACGCACAGGCGCCGCGTGTTGCAGGAGCCTCTGACTATCTCATGGGACAAGCGGCGTCCGTTGCCTCGTTTCGCGACCGATTACTGTGCAATGCTGGCAGCGCATATGCGGGAGACGTTTCCGATCACGCGCCCGACGGAACCGGCAGCGGCAAAAGCAAGTGTTCAGACGCGCGCCAAGCGAGTTCCACGCAAGGCGAAAAGTTCGGGCGGTTGAATATCGCGATTTGCGTCCGCGTCACCGATCACCGAGTTGCGCGGCGGCGCAAGCCCTTACGCGAAACATGGTTCGGTTTATCGGAACGGCAGCTCGGTGAAGCTCCGCTCGCCCCCATCGACGGCGCTTCCGAGCTTGCCCTAGCGGATTAAGTGTGTATGCTTGCAGCGTTCGATTTGCCGTTGTGCCTTGTTGAATGGTCAAAGCGGCCCTTTTCCAAAGAACATCGTCGGTTGAAGGATGATGCGGAACCAGGCGCGAATTCACGTGCGTCCGCTTTGGAGAAGACAAATGCCTACAGGTACTGTGAAGTGGTTCAATGGCCAGAAGGGCTTCGGTTTCATTCAGCCCGATGATGGCACGAATGACGTGTTCGTTCACATCAGCGCTGTCGAGCGGGCCGGACTTGGCGGTCTCGCCGAGGGCCAGAAGCTGTCGTTCGAACTCAAGGTCGACAAGATGCGTGGCAAGACCAGCGCCGAAGATCTTCGGCTGGCTTGAATCGATCTGTTATTCCACGGATGTACTGGGATGACAGCCGCGGCCCGCTCGATCCTCTGATGGGTTGAGCGGGTCTCTCTGCTTTTCAAAGGGCTCATTCGCTCATGGCCAAGAAGCCGGAAGAACTCTCTGCCGAGCGCCTGGCCAAGGCCCAACGCCAGCGGCTTGCCGCCGAGGCCGGTGCGCAGGCAATCGCTGAAGTCGAGCGCGATGCGATCGCCGTGCGCAAGAACATGGTGCGTCTGCGGGCTCTCCGTGAAGCGCGTGACGCCGAGGCGGCCGCCGCGCAGGCTGGCTCTGCACCCGCTGGCACGGCATCTGTGGCTGCCAAGAGAACCAAACGGGTCAAGCGCATCGTGCGTTAAGCCGCGCAATCACGCACGTCGAGTCCGTCGCTGATACGTTGCTGAAGCGGACCTGTTGTTTCGCGGCCTCGGCCGCCAGTTCAGGCCGCGAAGCCAGGCCGTGGCCCGAACTATTTGGGACGATCGGCTTCCTTCCTGTTCGCCGCCTTCAGTCTGATCCTGATGTAGTCAGTGATATCGCCGGCCGCATCACGCAGATCCTGTTCCGTCAGGCCTTGCTGTCCCGCCATCTCGATGCACCGGCGCGCCAACTCGGCAACGTCCTGCGAGGCACCCGGCATTCCATATTGCTCGGCAGCGTGGACGCTGTTTTCAATCCAGAAATCAAGGAACTCTCTCGCTTTTGCGGTCATGACTCACCCGGACGGCTCGCGCGCCACTGTCCTCACCGGCCACATTCCCCGGTCTTCGCAGGAACAATCGAGAGCCGGGGTAAATTACCATGCCGATGACGCGCTATTATTTCGATCTTCGTGACGGCGGCGGCCTGGCGATCGACGAAGAGGGCATGGAGATGTCCAACTTCGGTGCGGTTCAGGAGGAGGCTGCGCGCGCCTTGGCCGACGTCATTCGGGATTCCTTTCGCGGTCACAATTTCCATCAGATTGCCATCGAGGTCCGGGACGGCGACGGGCCCGTGCTTGAGGTGGCTATCGCTTGGCGCAGTTGCCGGCTGGATTCTTGAGTTTGGCTGCGCAGCGCGGCAGTTAGCACCTTGTGATACCCAGACTGAGACTGACCTGAAACAGCGGCCCTTCGTCCGTCCGGACCTCAAACGCCAGCAGCCTGTGTTTATCCAAAGGCAGGTTCTCCTTGGCTATGCTGAGCAATGACTGCATCGCTTCGTGCGCGGCAGTTTCCTCGTCGCGTAGCTCGATGCCCTGTTTGTCGGCATAGAGTTGCTCGCCGTTGCGGATATCGAAATAGAAGCGGGTTGCCATCTTCGGCTCCCTTTGGTGGCGGGAGCTGCCCAGGCTCTCAGGTGCCGGCGCTCAACAGTCGTCCGGCAGCGCCGTACTCTGCGCCTGTTGGAGCGAATTTGCTACTCGGCAACGATGGAGATTTTTGGGGAACCGCTTTTCGCGTTCGCGGTCAAGCCGCCATCGCCGTTCAGCCATGATCTCGCCGTGGCTGAACCGTCGGATATAATTCTCACGGTCTGCGATTGTGTCTTGCATAGCTGAGATGAGTGCATAACTGTACTAGATCGACTGGCCTTGAGCCTTGTAGATCGGTCCCAGGACCTTTTTCCAAAGACATCGTCGGATGAAAGCGAGGACGCGTGCTTGTAGCACCGCGGCTGAAGCTTCCGCGACGTTGTCGGTCGGCTGCCGTTCCACGGATGTACTGGAATGGCAGTGCGGCCCGCTCTGTCATTGATAGAGCGGGCTCTGGTCTTGTTCATTCAAAGTGCGTTGTACCGCGAGAGAGGTGATCCGTTGCAAGTTCTTGTCAGGGACAACAACATCGACCAGGCGCTTCGAGTTCTAAAGAAGAGGTTGCAGCGCGAGGGCGTCTTTAGAGAGATGAAGCGCCGCAGATCGTTCGAAAAGCCATCGGAAAAAAGGGCTCGAGAGAAATCCGAGGCCGTGCGGCGAGCCCGCAAGCTTGCCCGCAAGCAAGCGATACGGGATGGATTGATCGCGGCGCCTCCGCGGAAACCCAAATTCCCGGCGTCCAAACCTTCGGCGCCAAGGCAATCACCACAATCGCCACAGCAAGCAGGCAGCACACGGGAGACCTAGCCCGTACCGATCCTGCTGGAAGGATCGTGCAAGATGACGCAGCGATCTTATCGAGGCAACGGATGCCTCCAGGAACGTCTCTCCGATGAGATCTGTCGTCGGCGAGCCGTGGATCGGGATATTCGGTCGAGGCACGACGATCAACGGCGACGCGCGCAGAACTTGGCCGGCACGGCCATCAACGCAATGGCAGATCATTCCGCCAGCCAGTTCGATCAGGCCGCGCGCAAGCGTGACTTGCTCGACGGCCCGGAGGAATTTCGCGCGTTTCGCGCGGATCGCTGACGAAACGTATGATTCGGCGGTAGGCGCAAAACTCGATGCCGTCCCGGGCAAGCGAAGCGCGACCCGGGACCCATAACCACAAGTGCCGATTGGTTTGCAACGCTGGAGCCACAGCTCGTTTCAAAACGGAAGGCTGTGGTTATGGGTCCCTGCTTTCGCACTAGCGTGTCTACACGGTTTTGGGGCGCGACAGATTGACTCGGTGCAGCAAGAAGTGGCGTCTCTGCAGCATGTTGTATGATTCTCTCACTGGCGCTTTGATTCGAAGGAGCGCCAGCGATGCAGCCGGATTTGTCTTTGGGTGAGTTCGGGGACG
>NZ_JBUYWT010000075.1:0-32091 GCF_055264925.1 Bradyrhizobium sp. KZN70725 | reverse complement strand
CTCGCTGCCATCGACAAACCTCCGCCCATCAACCCCAGCCGTCGGAAATCAACCATCTCACCTGACCAGATGGAGCTCCACTATGCCTGAATTTCCCCGGACACCCCTGCCTTTCAGGGGGAAGGAGAAGATCAGCCCGCGCCCGGTCGTGATTCTTCAATCTGGAATCGCGTGCCGGATTTCGCGGTGTCGCCCGTTTAATCCGCATCGGGGTCGTTGGCAGGGGCGGTATCGTGGGCAGCGTGGCGGTCGATCGGATGTTGCGGGATGCGGTGGCGCATTATGGCGCGGGCCGCGCGGCGGAGGCCGGCACGCTGTGCGGCGACATCCTCACCGCCGATCCCGACCATGTTCCGGCGCTGCATCTGTCCGCCGTCATCGCCTTCGTGACCGATCGTGCCGCGGAAGGCGCGGTATTGCTCAACCGGGTGTTCAACCTCGATCCGGACCATGCACCGGCCTTCGCCACCCTCGGCGATGCGCTCGCCGTGAAGGGCGAGCACGAGGGCGCGGTGGCGGCGTTCGAGCGCGGCGTGACGCTGCGGCCGCAGGATGCCGGCCTGTACATCAAGCTCGGCGTCGCATTGTGTGATCTGTCGCGCTTCGACGAGGCCGAGGCCGCGTTCCGGCGCGCGATTGCGCTCGATGGTGGCCTGACGCGGGCGCGGTTCAACCTCGCCGTCGCGCTGGCCGGGCAGCAGCGACCGGTCGAGGCGGAACAGGCCTATCGCGAGGTGATCGCGCGCGATCCGGTCTATCGCGGCGTCTGGCTCAACCTCGGCAATGTGTTGACCGATCAGAAAAGGCACGAAGCGGCCGCCACGGCCTATCGCCGCGGACTTGCCGCGGATCCTGACAATGCCGGGCTGCATTGTGGCCTTGGCGCCGCGCTCTATCGCCAGGGCTTGCTGGAGGATGCGATCCTGCACTACCGCCGCGCGATCGCGCTCGATCCCGGCAACCTCGCGCCGCAGCGCCTGCTGGCGATGGTGCTGCACGAGCTGGGCGAGCGCGCGGAGGCCGTCCGCATCTACCGGCAGGTCTCGGCCCGCGACCCGTCCGATCACGTTATCCTCAACAATCTCGGCGCCGGCCTGTTCGAGCTCGGACAGGTCGACGACGCCATCGCCTGCGCCGAGCTCGCGCTGGCGCTCAAGCCGGACTACGCCGCCGCGCACACCAATCTCGGGATCATCTTCGAGGCGCAGAATCTGGTCGAGGCGGCGGTCGCGGCGCATCGGCGCGCCATCGAGCTCGACCCGCTCTATGCCAAGGGCCACGCCAATCTTGCGGTCGCGCTGCGCAATGCCGGCGAAATCGACGCCGCGCTAGTGGCCTCGCGCCGCGCCATCACGCTCGATCCCACGCAGCCACTGGCGCATTACAACCACGCCCATTTCCTGCTGATGAACGGCGAGTTCGAGGAGGGGTTCGAAGAGTATCAGTGGCGGCGCAAATCCAAGATGCTCAGCGACGGCGATCCGGTGTTCGACGAGCCGGAATGGCAGGGTGAGCCGCTGGCGGGACGCACGCTGCTGTTGTTTGCCGAATATGGACTCGGCGACGCCATCAATTTCGTCCGCTATGTGCCGATGCTGGAGGGCAGGGGCGGTCGGATCATTCTGCAGGTGCAGCCGGGGCTGGTCGCGCTGCTGCGGCCGATGCTGCCCGATGTCGCGGTGTTCGCGCGCGGCGAGCCGCTGCCGCCGTTCGATCTGCAACTGCCGCTGCTGAGCCTGCCGCGGATCTTCCGCACCACCGTCGAGACCATTCCCGCAGCGATATCCTATCTGCGGGCGGATGCCGGCAAGCTCGCGCGCTGGCGCGAGGCGCTCGCCGGCGTGACCGCGCTGAAGGTCGGCGTGGTCTGGGCCGGCAATCCCAGGCACAAGGGCGACCGCCAGCGCTCGCTGCCGGCGGACGCCGTGCTGCCGCGGCTGGTCACATCGGGCGTGCAGCTGTACAGCCTGCAGAAGGAGCCGCGGCCGGACGATGCTCCGGTGCTGCGAGCCCTTGGCGCAGGTATCGTCGACCTCGCGCCGACGCTCGGCGATTTCGCCGACACCGCGGCGGCCGTCTGCGCGCTCGATCTCGTCATCGCCGTCGACACCTCGGTGGCGCATCTCGCCGGCGCGCTCGGCCGCCCGGTCTGGATGCTGTGTCCCTATGCGCTCGACTGGCGCTGGCTGCGCGATCGCGCCGACACGCCCTGGTATCCGACCATGCGGCTGTTCCGCCAGGACAGACCGCAGGCCTGGGATCGCGCGCTGGCGCGCGTGTCGGACGAACTCGCGCGGCTCGCCGGCGGCGAGCGCGAGTTGCTGTTGCCGGCACGTTTAGTGCGTTGACCGGCCATCACCCCGCACTCATCCCCTGCGCGCCGCCGAGCAGCTTCACGTTGAGCCGGCCGCCGTCGAACAGCATCTCGTTCAGCGCTGCGCCGATGTCGTCAGCAGTGACATCCTGGCCTCCCCCGCGGGCGATGCTGGCCTGAGCGATGCGGCGCATCAGCTCCTTGATGAATGCGGCGCTGACCCCGGCGGTGCGCTGCACCGCTGCGTCAACCACGGGCGGTTCGAGCGGCAGGCCCTTGCCGTACAGTCGGATCAGCTTGCCGCGCCCGGTCTCGTCGGGCACCGGCACCTCGATGGCCTGGTCGATGCGGCCGGGCCGGCCGGCCAGCGCGCCTTCCAGCTCCTCGGGCCGGTTGGTGGTCAGCACGAACAGGATGTCGCAGTCCTCCTTCAGGCCGTCCATCTCGTTGAGCAGCTTGTTGAGCAGCGATTCCTCGCACGGTCCGCCCATGTCCTCGCGGTCGCGCGCGATCAGGTCGACATCCTCGATCACGACCATGGTCGGCTGCAGCAGCCGCGCGAGGCTCATATAGGCGCCGAGCAGGCCGACCTGCTCGGCGGTGATGATCAGCGTGGTGTGATCCGGCAGGTTGGTGGCGAGATAGCGAATGGTGTGGGTCTTGCCGGTGCCGGGCGGGCCGTAGAGCAGGATGCCCTTGCGGGTCGACTGCCCGAGCTCGCGCAGCAGATCGCGGCTTTCGACGAAGTCGAGCACGTTGCGGTCGAGCAGCCGCAGCGTCCGGTCCGGCAGGATCACGTCATCGCGCGCGACCGTCGGCAGGCGATGCACGGTCACGCCGCGGGCGCGGCCGCGATAGTCGGCGGCATCCTCGAGCGACAGGATCTTGCCGCGATAGGATCGTGCCGCGTACACGGCCGCTTCCAGCTCGGCAAAGGTCCGCTGCACCAAGGCGTTTCCGGCGACGCCTGCGGGCACCGCGAGCTCGATCCGCAAGCCCGGCTCGGTCTGATAATCACGATGGTAGCTGAGCAGCACCGCGTAGCGCAGCTCTCCGGTTTGGCATAGCCACAAGCCATTGGTCAGGCATTTCACCGACTCAGGCTCGCCAACGTCGACGTCGTGATACTGCGGCGGCGCGATCGGCGGCGCGTTGCGGCTGTTCTCCATCAGCGAGGCAATCGCGAGGGTCTCATAGCGGTGTTGCTCATGAATGCCGAAGAAATGGATCGGCACATCGAACAACCTGTCGATCGCGATCTGAACGTCCGCTCGCATGTGACCGGGAAATTGTCGCGACCGGGTCATGATCTGATTGCGCGGCGTCCCGGCAAAATGCCAATCGAGCGCCATGAAGGCATATCTGAACTCCTCGCTCGGTAGATTTTCCGAGCTTGCCCGCGCGGCGATCAGGCAGTTGCCGCACAGGCAGACTGTCCGGCGGATGAGAAACACGTCGGTGACGGGCTCCAGCGCGCCACAGAGATCGCACGGCCGGGCCGCGTCGGCGGCCGATGCGGTGATCAGCAATGGATGCCCGTTGTTGCGGATCAGCTGTTGGGCGGACTCCAGCAGTGCCTTGGCCACCGTCGCGGGATAGGGGCCGCATGCGAATCCGTTCTGGGCCTCGATTCGCGCGGTGACGGCAACAGCCTCTTTCCGGGACTTGCCGAATACCGTGCGCAGCAGGTTGCGCATGAATTCTATCGGTGTCTCGTCGTCATCATGGATGAAGAGCCTGACCGGACCGTTCTCGGCAAAAACGTCGTGCATGAAACTCCCGAAACGCAATTGGGAACAAAAGAACAAAGTAAGAACATCACGGCGGCTCCTGCGCGTCAAGCGAAAGATTCTGCGGTCTCACCCCTGACGTGTAGTGAGCCGGCCGGGAACGCGCACTGGAAGTGTAAACGCGGCTCAACGCCTGTGACGATTGTGTTGCGGTAAATGCCAAGAGATGGCCGTCACAGCGGCAAACTTCCGACACACCATCGGGGCGAAAAGGAGTATCCGACATGGCGCGAGCGCGAGAGCAGATTCCTCCCAAGGGTTTGCGGTCGCGCAGTTATTTTATGAGGCCCTCGTGTCGCACAAACTTCGCCTTGCGCTGCTTCTCGTCTTCACCTTGTTCGTCTCTCCCGCGCTGGCGCAGCCGGCCGCCAAGCCGGCGCCGCCGCAACCCGCTACCGGCGACGCGCTGACGCCCGAGCAGGCGAAACGTGCGCTCGACACGCTGCAGGACGACAAGAAGCGCGGCGAGATCATCAACACGCTGCGCGCCATCGCCAATGCCTCGCCGCAGGCGGCGGCCCAGCCGGCGCCTGCGCCGGAGCAGCATTCGCCGATCCCGCTCACCGCCGACAGCCTCGGCGCACAGCTGTTGCTGATGGTGTCCGAGCAGGTCGGCGAGATGTCGCGCGAGGTCGCCGACGTCGCGCGCACGCTGACGCATTTCCCGGCGTTCTACTACTGGTTCGTGCGTACCGCCAACGATCCGGTCGCCTATGGCCTCTTGATCGATATCGCCTGGAAGCTGGCGCTGGTGTTCGGCTGCGCGCTGGCCGCCGAATGGGTGGTGTTCCGCCTGATCAAGCGGCCGGTCGCGTTCCTGGAAGCGCGGCTGCCGCAGACCGCGCGCATGCCGGTGCAGACGCTCGCCATCGTCGATCCGCCGTCGTCGGTTGCCGACGTCACGCCGGCGCCCGAGTTGCAGCGGCGCCGGCTCAGCCTGGCGCGGGCCTGGCAGTCGCTGGTCCGGCTGCCCTTCGTGCTTGGGCGCCTTTTGCTCGAATTGCTGCCGGTCGTCGTGTTCGGCGGCATCGCCACCGCGCTGCTCGGCACCGAGATCGGCGATCAATCGACCACGCGGCTCGTGATCCTGGCCGTCGTCAACGCCTATGTGTTCTCGCGCGTCTTGATTTGCGCGGTGCGCGCGCTGGCGGGGCCGTTCGGCCTGTTCCGCGTCCGTGCCGAGACCGCGGCCTATATCGAGATCTGGGCCCGGCGCATCGTCGCCGTCGGCGTCTCCGGCATCGCCTTTGCCAATGTCGCGCTGCTGCTCGGGCTGCATCGCGCCGGCTATGCCGCGCTGATCCGGCTCGTGATGTTGGTCGTGCATCTGTTCGTCGTCGTCATCATCCTGCAGTGCCGCCGCCAGGTCGCCGACGCCATCCGCGCGCCGGCCGATCGCACCGGGCTTGCGGCGCGAACGCGCAACCGGCTCGCGGCGCTCTGGCATGTGCTGGCGATCGCGCTCGACCTCGCGCTGTGGGCAGTGTGGGCGCTCAACATCCGCAACGGCTATTCGCTGCTGCTGCAATATTTCGTCGGCACTGTCGCGGTGCTGCTGGTTACCCGCCTCGTTACCATGGTGGTGCTGAGCCTGATCGATCGCGGCTTTCGCATCAGCCCGGAGCTGATCCAGCGCTTCCCGGGGCTGGAGACGCGCGCCAACCGCTATCTGCCGCTGCTGCGCAAGGTGGTCACGGCAGTGATCGCCTTCATTGGCTTCGTCGCGCTGCTCGAGGTCTGGGGCGTCGATGCCATCGTCTGGTTCTATGGCGGCCAGATCGGAAGCCGCCTGATCTCGGCGCTGGTGACGATCGGCATTGCCGCGCTGGCCGCGGCCGTGATCTGGGAAGTCGCCAATGCGCTGATGGACCGGCAGATCGAGACCCTGTCGCGCGACGGGCATTACGCCCGCGCCGCGCGCTTGCGCACCTTTCAGCCGATGCTGCGAACCGCGCTGTTCTGCATGATCGTCGCGGTGGTCGGCCTCACGGCGCTCAGCGAGATCGGCGTCAATGTCGCGCCGCTGCTGGCCGGCGCCGGCATCGTAGGCATCGCGATCGGCTTCGGTTCGCAGAAGCTGGTGCAGGACTTGATCACCGGGCTGTTCCTCCTGATCGAGAACACCGTGCAGGTCGGCGACAACGTCACGGTGTCGGGCCTCTCGGGCGTGGTCGAGAACGTCTCGATCCGCACCATGCGGCTGCGCGCCGGCGACGGTTCGGTGCACGTCGTGCCGTTCAGCGCGGTGACGACGATCACCAATTCCAGCCGCGGCGCCGGCAATGCCGCGGTCAGCGTCAACGTGTCCTACAAGGAGGACACCGACCGCGCCGGCGAGGTGCTGAAGGACATCGTCGCCCAAATGCGCCAGGAGACGGCGTATCGCGCATTCATTCGAGGCGACCTCGAATTGTGGGGCGTCGACAAGGTCGACGGCTCGGTCGTGACCATCGTCGGCCAGATCCGCTGCACCGATAGCGGACGCTGGGCGGTGCAACGCGAGTTCAACCGCCGCATGAAACGGCGCTTCCAGGAGGAGGGCATCGAGATCGCCTCGATGGGCCAGACCATCCTGATGCAGCTTCCTCCACCCTCCGAGCCCGATACCAACGCCCAGCCGCGCCGCGCGGCGGGCTGATCCGGCGCTCTGCTTCACCTCGCCCCGCTTGCGGGGAGAGGTCGAATTCGAGCGAAGCTCGAATTCGGGTGAGGGGGAGTCTCCGCGAGAGTATCTGCTTCCGTGTGTGCGAAGGCAGCCCGAGCCAACCAGCGCGAATGCTTGCCGGCGCGTCTCATGGTTGCGACAGGTCTCGCGACGGTGAGACGCTGCCAGCCTTGCCAAGCCCGCTGACCGGCGCGCAGCCGGCCGAAATCCGGCCGTTCTCACCCATTCCCTGCGACTTCCTCCGCTGGCACAGCGCTTGCTGATCGTCATGCAATGCGCGGCAAGACGCATTGCACGACTGAACCCAACGCGAAGGAAGGAAACGCACATGGAGCTTGGATACTTCACCATGCCCTCGCACCCGCCGGAGTGCGGATTGAAGGAGGGCCACGACTGGGACCTGCAGACGCTGCGCTGGCTCGACGAGCTCGGCTACCAGGAAGCCTGGATCGGCGAGCATCACACCGCACCCTGGGAGCCGCACCCGTCGCCCGACCTGCTGGTGGCGCAGGCGCTGCTGCAGACCAAGAATCTGCGCATCGGGCCCGGCGGCTTCCTGCTGCCGTATCATCATCCCGCCGAGCTCGCGAACCGCGTTGCGATGCTCGATCATCTCTCGAACGGGCGCCTCAACTTCGGCGTCGCGGCCTCGGGCCTGCCCAGCGACTGGGCGATGTTCAATGTCGACGGCATGTCGGGCCAGAACCGCGACATGACCCGCGAGGCGCTCGAGATCATCCTGAAGATGTGGTCCGAGCCGGGACCCTGGACGCACAAGGGCAAGTACTGGACAGTGAGCAAGCCGGACACGATGTTCGACTTCCTCAAGCCGCACATCAAGCCGTTGCAGGGGCCGCATCCGCCGATCGGCGTCGCCGGCCTGTCGAAGAATTCGGACACCTTGAAGCTCGCCGGCGAGCGCGGCTTCATCCCGATGAGCCTCAACCTCAACCCGGCCTATGTCGGCAGCCACTGGGATTCGGTCGAGGCCGGCGCCGCCAAGACCGGCCGCAAGCCGAGCCGCAAGGACTGGCGGCTGGTGCGCGAGGTGTTCGTGGCGGATACCGATGAGGAGGCGTGGAAGCTGTCGACCGGCGACATGATGGGCCGGATGATGGGCGAGTACTTCCTGCCGCTGCTCGGCCATTTCGGCTTCAAGGACTATCTGAAGCACGCGCCCGACGTGCCCGACAGCGACGTCACCGTCGAATATTGCGCACGCCGGAATTGGATCGTCGGCTCGCCCGCGACGGTCACCGAGAAGATCGAGAAGATCTACCGGGACGTCGGCGGCTTCGGCGTCCTCTGTGTGTTCGGCTTCGACTACAAGCACAAGCCGGAAGCCTGGCGGCACTCGCTGGACCTGCTCAAGAGCGAGGTGATGCCGCGGCTCAAGCATCTCGGAGCCGAGTTCGAGAAGGCTGCATGACAGCTGCGCGGGGTGCGGGGCTTGCCTCGCACCCCGCCTCGCATATCTTGAACGAAGTGTTTTTACCGAAGCATGATCCGGCGGATCATGCTCAGACAGGGTTTGCGGCATGACGGTCGACGCACAGAGTTTCAAGCAGGCGATGCGCCATTGCGCGGGCGCCGTCGCGCTGGTGACGGTCGGCTCGGAGACCGGGCAGCGCACCGGCCTGACCGTGACCTCGGCCTGCTCGCTGTCGGACAATCCGCCCTCGGTGCTGGTCTGCGTTAACCGTAACGCCAGCGCGCATCAGCGCATCCGCGAGGAGCGCCATTTCGTCATCAACTTCCTGAACGAGGACCACGCGCTGCTGGCGCTGACCTTCTCCGGACAGAAGGGCGTCAACGGCGACGACCGTTTTGCGTTTGGGCGCTGGACCACCGGCGCCACCGGCGCCCCGGTGCTGGAGGATGCCGTCGCGGCGTTCGACTGCGTGCTGGCGCAGGAGCTCGAGACCAAGACCCATTCGATCTTCATCGGCGAGGTCCAGCACGTCCGCGCCGCGACCACAGTCGACCCGCTGATCTATCTGCGCTCCGGCTTCCAGAGCGTGCGCAACATCCATGATCCGGTCGAGCTCGGCGACGTCGATGCGCGGCGTGTGAGCTGGAACGAATTTTCCTGAAACGTACTGACATCTGCGAGGCGGACGGGTCCAGGTACCCGATCCTCTCTCAATCGTTTGAGAGCTGTCGGGCTGCGTCGCCTTGAGGGCGCAATGCTGACGACCCGTCTTGCACGCGTTTGATGGCTTTGGCCCGGCCGTGCGACCGCTGGCCGAGCCAACGCTCATGTGAGGCGTCGCTGTCCTTGCCGTGGTCCCGCGGACGCTGCGCTGCTATGACCCCGGCGTTCTCACGACCAGTTTGATGTTCAGAAGATTGACCCCCTTGAAGGGGTTCGGCGCGCTTTCGATCGTTCCTGTGCCCGTTGCATTCGCATAAGCGCCCGTGCCCGAAAGGATCGTATATTCGCCGTTTGATTTTCCGTCCTTGATCGCGCCGGTGTAACGCGCGGTGATCGCGCCTTCCTCGAACGTGTAGGTGCTGTAACCGTAATAGGAGCCCGAGCCCTTCAGCATGTCTCCTGAATGGACGAACTCCTTCACCCCGATATGGCCATCACTGAAGATGGCGACACCAAAGAACTTGCCGGAAACGACCGTCTGCCCCTCGACGTTTGCTGCCTCGATGACCTTGACGTCGACAGGCTTGGTGACGAGCTTGAACTCGAGCACCTTCTCACCCGCTAACGCGGTCGACCCCGCAACGATGATTGCCACGCTGGAAACGAAAAAGGTGATAAAATTCCGCATAGACTCCTCCTGCGTTTGCTGAAATCAAATCAAGGAGTGCACAGCGGGCTATACGTCATGCCCAGCATTTGCGTTGCAGCACGAAAGAGAGCCCGCGGTTATATCCCGGCAGCGGTCGAAGCTTTCGGTACCCCAGCACGCTGGCTGGAACGCACGCATTAGTCTACGCGACGGTAGGAGGTTCAGCAAGCGTAGACACCAACGGCTCATGCTCGTCAGACGACAGACTCCGCGACATCAGAACAGCCGTGGCGTGCTATAGTGTGGTTGCGTGCGAGAGAGCGACACAAGAGGTCGCGCGACGTACCAATGACGATTGCCGCCGGCAAATCCGGCAAAGCATGTCTCAAGAAACCTCGTCACCGACAAGGAGTATCACCATGAAGATCGTTGTGATCGGCGGTACCGGACTGATCGGCTCAAGGACCGTTGCCATTCTGCGCCAGCGCGGCCATGACGTCGTCGCCGCCTCGCCGAAGAACGGCATCAACGCCATCACCGGCGAGGGGTTGAAGGAGGCGCTGGCCGGCGCGGCCGTGGTGATCGACCTCGCCAATTCGCCCTCGTTCGAGGACAAGGCGGTGATGGAATTCTTCGAGACCTCCGGCCGCAACCTGCTGGCGGCGGAGAAGCCGGCCGGCGTCAAGCACCATGTCGCGCTGTCGATCGTCGGCACCGACCGCACGCCCGAGAACGGCTACTTCCGCGCCAAGGTGGCGCAGGAGAAGCTGATCGAGGCGTCCGGGATTCCCTACACCATCATCCGCGCGACCCAGTTCATGGAATTCGTCGGCGCGATCGCCGATGCGGGCGCGGTTGGAAACACCGTCAGCCTCTCGCCCGGCCTGTTCCAGCCGATCGCGGCGGAGGACGTGTCCGCGCTCGTCGCCGATATCGCGCTCGAGCCGCCGCGCAACGGCATCGTCGAGATCGCAGGTCCCGACCGCGCGCCGTTCAACGAGATCGTGGCCCGCTACCTGAAGGCAAAAGGTGACCCGCGCGAGGTGGTGAAAGACCCTGACGCGCTTTACTGGGGCGGCCGGGTCGAGCAGCACTCGCTGGTGCCGCTCGGCGAGGCGCGCCTCGGCCGCATCGATTTGAACGAATGGCTGCGCCGCGCGCGACCGGCGGCCTGACGGTATCGGCTATTTGAGCCACACCAGCAGTGGGACGGGCGCGCGTCCTTCGCAGGACAGCGTGCCCTCGTAATTGCGCGTCTTGCGGGCGCTGTAGGTGCAGGGCGCGCCGTCCAGCACCAGCTCGGCGGTGACCTGCGAATCCGCGCCCGTGATTTGCAGCTTGATTTCTCCGGCGCGTTCGTCCGGCCCGTCCTGCGTGCAGATGCCCACATGCTTCATCTTGAGCGGTCCGGAGAATTGCCTCGGCGCGCCCGGCGCGCTTTCGGTGAGATGTCCGGTCAGCTCCCATTCGCCGAGCACGCCGGCCTGGCCGAGGATCTCCATCGCACTGAGTGTCGGTGTGTGGCAAAGCGTTAGCGCAACGGCGCCGAGCAGCGCCGCACCGCCGTTGCGCCATGTCGCCCGTGGCATCACAGCTTGCTTCCGGTAGTCTGGCGCAATTCGATCAACTCCGGCCGCGACAGATCGGCATCCGCGGTGAGCCGGGCAATCTGATCAGCGCATTCCCGGATCTTGGCCTGATCGCCGGCCGCCTTGGCGCTCTTGACCATGCCGAGATAAGTCGCCAGCCGGTTGGGCTCCTTCTTGAGCACGGCTTCATAGGCGGCGAGCGCCTCCCTGGCCATGCCGCGATCGAGCAGCATCGCCGCGTAGAGCTCGCGCGCCGGCGCCAGCGGTCCCGGCGTGACGGGGTGCTTCTCGGTCTTGTCTTCCGCCTCCGCGGCGGCATTCATCGCGCTGAGCGCATCGTCGTATTTGCCTTCCGCGTACAGCACCCAGGCGCTCGCGATCTGCTGCTGGATGTCGACGATGTTGGACCAGTAGGCGTCCTTGGCGTCCTTCAACTTGTCGCACAGCTCGATCAGCTTGGCGACATCGGCTTTGGCGGCGGCGGGGTCACCGGAGCGCGCGGCGCCGACCGCGCGGGCGAAATAGGTGATGGCATCCGCATAGGCGTATTTGGTGGGATGCACTTGAAGCGCGGCGGCACCCTTCCAGTCGCCGCGTTCGAAGACATAGCGGGCCTGGCTTGCCGCCACCGCGAAGGGGCCTGCGAACCGGTCGAGCTTGAACTGGAGCTTGCCGAGCTCGTCGATCACAGCACGTGCCTCCTTGTCCTGGCCGAGCTGGAGATAGGCATAGACCAGATAGTCCATCGCGTGCGCCTGGTCCTGCTGTTCGCCGTCTTGCTTGGCGATGCGCGCGGATTCCTTGTTCGAGGCGATCGACTCCTTCCAATAGCCGACGCGCGTGAAGATGTGCGACGGCATGTGCTGGGCATGCGGCGCGTGTTCGGCGATCTTGGCATAGCGCATCGCCGCGGGGAGGCCCTTCTCCGCGAGCGCCGGGTAGTCGTAGAGATGGATCAGATAGTGGGCGATGCCGGGGTGCTCGGGCTGGCGCTTGAAGATCGGTTCGAGCAGCGCCGCGCCCTTCAGCTGGTTGGCGTAGGTCTTGTCGCCCGGCGAGGCCGCGACGTTGAGCGTGATCGCATAGGCGATCTGCGCCTCGTCATCGTCGGCATAGTGCATCGCGACCTGCTCTTCGGCGGCGAGGAATCGCTGCACGCGGGTGCGGTGATCGACCTTGTCGTAGTCGACATACATCGCCGCGATCGCATCGATGTATTCGCGCTCGCGCGGGGTGCCGGCATTCAGCGCCTGGCCTTTTTTCGCAGCTTCAAGGCCGAGCGGAAGGTTTTCCGGCGGCGGCGGCGCGTGCGGATTGTAGAGATAGCTGAGCGCGATGCCCCAATAGGCGATGGCGCATTGCGGGTCGGCCTCCAGCGCCTCCTCGAAGGTGCGTCGCGACGCGCTGTACCAGAACGAATGCTGATACAGCATGGCGCGATCGAACAGCTCCTGCGCTTCGGGCTTGCAGGATGTTACAAAATGGACTTTGCCCAATCGTTGCTCAGTGGAATCCGAGGCGGCAGGCTGCGAAATGGTCGCGGCAATGAGGCCAACGACCACAGCGAGGGGAAACCGTGTCATGGGACCCGCTCCGTGGCGTTGAAGGCGAAAACCGTACGATATCACCTTTCCCGCACCGCCGGAACAGCAGGGGCCGTTCTGGTCTAGCTGTCCAGCGCGATCCCTAACGCCTTGATCTTCCGGTACAACGTCGCGCGGCTGAGCCCGAGCGCCTTGGCCGCGTCCGTCACTCTTCCGTCATTGGCGCGCAATGCATCGATGATCGCGGTGCGCTCGCTCGCTGTGTGATCGGCCTCCGCGCCGCGTGCGCTGAACGGCGGCAGATCGAGATCGGCCTCGGTGATGACGCCGTCCTCCGCGGTGGCGCCGGCGAGTCGCAGCACGTGGCGAAGCTGGCGCATGTTGCCGGGGAACGGATAGGCCATCAGCTGCGCCCAGGCGTCGGCCGCGATGCGGCAGTGCGGCGCTTCATCGTCGGCGATCTGTGCGATGACGTCCTTGCGGTCGGCACGCTCGCGCAACGCGGGCAGGCGGATCTCCATGCCGCGCAGCCGATAATACAGATCGGAGCGGAAGCTGCCGTCCTCAGCCATCCGCGCCAGGTCGCGGTGCGTGGCGCTGATCAGGCGGATGTCGACCGCGACAGGCTTCAGCGCGCCGAGCGGCCAGACCTCGCGGTTTTCCAGCACGCGCAGCAGCCTGGTTTGCAGCGAAAGCGGCATGTCGCCGATCTCGTCGAGGAACAACGTGCCGCCGCTGGCTTGCACGATCAGCCCCTTCGATCCCTCGCGCCGCGCGCCGGTGAAGGCGCCGGCTTCGTAGCCGAACAGCTCGGCATCGATCAGGCTCTCCGGCATCGCTGCGCAGTTCAGCGCGACGTAGTTGCGGCCGGCGCGATTGCTCGCCGCATGGATGGCGCGCGCGAACACGTCCTTGCCGGCGCCGGTCTCGCCATGCAGCAGGATCGGCAGATCGAGATTGCCGACCGTCATCAGCCGCTTCACGCCCTTGATCAGCACGGGATCGCGGCCCGCCAGCCGGTGCAGGCCGGAAAACTGTCCGGCCGGCTTTTCGCGCGGCGGTGTGGATGGCAGGCGCGGCGAACGCGCCCGCACCGGCGGCGCCAGATGGCCGCGTCCCCACGGCGTGCCGTCGGCGCGGCGCAGCGCGACCTGCTCGTCCGCGGCCCGTGTCGCGCGATCGTCGAGTTGAATAAGATGCGACAGGTCGATGCCGTCGTCGATCATCGCATCGGTCAGGCCGAACGCCGCGCGCGCGGTGCGGCAGGCGCCGACGACACGGCGGTCGTCGTCATAGGCCAGCATGCCGTGCCCGTCGCCGGGCAGCATCGCGATCCAGGAGGCGCGGTAGCGCCGGCGGAAGAACGACTGCTCGATCCGCCGCGTCGCCTCCGTGGTGACGGCGAGCGCCAGCTCATGCGCGCTGCGGCCGAGGTCGCTGCGGCACGAGGTGATGTTGACGGCGCCGGCGAGCCGCCCGGCATGATCGAACAGCGGCGACACCGCGCAGGTGAACATGTGCCACTGCTCGCGGAAATGTTCGTCGCCATGCACCAGGATGGGCCGCTGCTCGGCGAGCGCGGTGCCAAGCCCGTTGGTGCCCTCGAACGTCTCGGCGAAGTTCGAGCCGGTGTAGATCTTCCACTCAAGGAACATCCGCGCGTAGTCGCCCCCGGGCAACCGGCTCACCAGCATGGTGGCGTTGGGGTCGGCGAGATTGACGCAGTAGCCGGAATCGTGGAGCACGCGGGCGAGGTCCTCGAGCTCGGGGATCGCGACCTGGATCAAATCCTCCATCGGCTCGGCGATGTGCCGGATCTCGGCCTCGGTCAGGGTCTGCGGCGGCCCGCGCCGGGCCGGATCGAGGTTGTGATTGACCAGGCAGCGCCGCCAGGACGCGGCGATCCGCGTCTCGGTGTCGACGCCGGCCACCTGGTTGGCCGCCGACAGAACACGGGCGACGTGATTTGAGGCCGAAAGGTTGGCCATCCAGAGGTCTCCACCCCTAATTTTCCGCGAAGTCTGGCAGTCCGCGGCCGAATGTCAATTGGCCGACGGCGTCGCGGGACTCTTACCTCCCCTTGCAAAGGGGAGGTCGCTTTGCTGGTGAAAGCAAAGCGGGTGGGGATCTGCTCTCTTGCAGCATCGCCTGCGGCTGACCCCCATCCCGACCTTCCCCCTTTCAGGGGGAAGGAGAAGGCGGATCGCAGCCCGAGTGGAGCCAACGGGCTACGGGGATGACTTCACCTCGCCAGCGGTGAAGAGCACGAACGAACGCCCTACCGCCTTGTACGTGCCGTCGAACGCAAACTGCGCGCCTGCCGGCTGTTCCGGCGCGTTGGTGTCGAGCAGCCGCGACCAGCGCGGTCCGGCTGACGTCGGCGGCAGCTTGAAGTCGACCTCGCCCTCGTAGCTGTTGAGGATGACAAGCACAGTGTCGTCCTCGCCCTCACGCGCGATCGCGGTCTTGCGCGCGCGGCCGTCGAGCACGACGCCGAAGCATTTGATCCAGCCGGTGCTCCAGTCGGCCTGCGTCATCTCGGCGCCTGTCGTGCTGATCCAGACCACGTCGCGAATCTCGAGTTGGGGATCGCGATCGCCGGAGAGGAAGCGGCTGCGGCGCAGGATCGGGTAGTCGCGCCGCAGCTTGATCATCCGCTTGGTGAAGGCGAGCAGCTTCCCGCCGTCGTCGGAAAAATTCCAGTCGAACCACGAGATGTCGTTGTCCTGGCAGTACGCATTGTTGTTGCCGCGCTGGGTGCGGCCGAACTCGTCGCCGCCGAGCAGCATCGGCGTGCCCTGCGAGGCCAGCAGCGTCGCCAGCATGTTGCGCTTCTGCCGTTCGCGCAAAGTGCGGATATCCGGATTGGAGGTCGGGCCCTCGGCGCCGCAATTCCAGGAGTGGTTGTCCGACGAGCCGTCATTGTTGTGCTCGCCGTTGGCCTCATTGTGCTTGTTGTTGTAGCTCGCCCAGTCGTTCAGCGTGAACCCGTCATGGGCGGTGATGAAGTTGACGCTGGCCCAGGTGCGGCGGCCCTCGCGGTTGAACACGTCGTGCGAGCCGAGCAGCCGCGGTGCCAGGCTGCCTGGCGCCGCCTCGCCGCGCCAGAAATCGCGCACAACGTTGCGGTATTTGTCGTTCCACTCCGCCCAGCCCGCCGGGAAGCCGCCGACCTGGTAGCCGCCGGGGCCGCAATCCCAGGGTTCGGCGATCAGCTTGACGGTCGCGAGCAGCGGGTCCTGGTTCATCGCCTTGAGGAAGCCGGACTGCTCGTCGAAGCCGTAGACCTCACGTGCCAGGATGGTGCCGAGATCGAAGCGGAAGCCGTCGACATGCATGTGGCCGGCCCAGTAGCGCAGGCTGTCCATCACCATCTGGATCACCCGCGGATGCGACAGGTTCACCGTGTTGCCGGTGCCGGTGTCGTTGATGTAGTAGCGCCGCTTGTCTGGCAGCAGCCGGTAATAGCTCGCATTGTCGATGCCCTTGAACGACAGCGTCGGGCCGCGCTCGTTGCCTTCGGCGGTGTGGTTGTAGACGACGTCGAGAATGACTTCGAGGCCGGCGCCATGCAGCCGCGACACCATCTCCTTGAATTCGCGCAGGCTGTTCGGCACGTCGGCGGCGTAGCGCGGATCCGGCGCGAAGAAGCCAATGGTGTTGTAGCCCCAGTAATTGGTGAGGTGCTTGTCCAGCAGGTTGCTGTCGTTGATGAAGGAATGCACCGGCAGCAGCTCGACCGAGGTGATGCCGAGCGCCTTGAGATGGTCGATCGCAGCGTTCGAGCCGAAGCCGGCATAGGTGCCGCGCAAATGTTCGTCGATGCCCGGGTGCTGTTTGGTGAACCCCTTGACGTGGGTCTCGTAGACCACGGTCTCGTCCCAATGCACGTCCTGCCGCTGCGCCTCCTGGACCCAGTCGAAATTGGGATCGACCACCACGCATTTCGGCATGAACGGCGCGCTGTCGCGCTCGTCGAAGGTGAGGTCGTCGCCGCTCTCCATCTTGTAGCCGAACACCGCCGGATTCCAGGTCAGGCTGCCGGCATGGGCGCAGGCGTAGGGATCGAGCAGCAGCTTGTTCGGGTTGAAGCGGTGGCCGCCGTCCGGCTGGTAGGGACCGTAAACGCGATAGCCGTAGAACGTCCCCGGCTGCACGCCATTGATGAAGCCGTGAAACACCTGGTCGGTATATTCGGGCAGCTCGAAGCGGTGCGTCTCGCGCTCGCCGTCGAACAGGCAGACCTCGACCTTGGTCGCGTTGGCGGAAAACACCGCGAAATTGGTGCCGTGGCCGCTCCAGTGGGCGCCCAGCGGATAGGGCAGCCCCTCCTCAATGACGTAATCGGACATCGGTCCCCCAAGGCCCCTGACAGGCCGTCAGATCAATCTGCAACAAACGCCGCCGCGCGGGAAACGTTGCATGGGCTAGTTTAGCGGCAGTTACGCTTGGTTCGTATGACGCGGGCGGAACGAGATGCAAGGCTCGGCAAGAGATGTCGCGAGAATGCGGTCGTATGACTCTCTGCCACAATCTCGATGTCGTCCCGGGCAAGCGCTGCGCGACCCGGGACCCATAACCACGAAAGCAAATTGGCTT
Organism: Bradyrhizobium sp. KZN70725; assembly: GCF_055264925.1. Lineage (NCBI taxonomy): Bacteria > Pseudomonadati > Pseudomonadota > Alphaproteobacteria > Hyphomicrobiales > Nitrobacteraceae > Bradyrhizobium > Bradyrhizobium sp. KZN70725. Next base: position 14,846 of record NZ_JBUYWT010000075.1, on the reverse strand, counting down.
GCAAAGCTGGAGCCACAGCGTGCTTCGACAACGCAACCCCGTAGTTATGGGTCCCGGCCCCCGTGTGCAATTGCGCACTAAGCCGGGACGACAGCGGAGGGCTTGTTGAGTGCAATGCTAAATCAGCCGCATGCCCTTGAAGCTGGTATGCCCGTTCTTGCCGACGATGATGTGATCGTGCACGGCGATTCCGAGCGGCTTTGCGATGTCGACGATGGCTTTCGTCATCTGGATGTCGGCCTGCGACGGCGTCGGGTCGCCGGACGGATGGTTGTGCACCAGGATCAGCGCGGTGGCGGACAATTCCAGCGCGCGCTTGATCACCTCACGCGGATAGACCGGGGTGTGATCGACGGTGCCGGTCTGCTGCACCTCGTCGGCGATCAGCTGGTTGCGCTTGTCGAGGAACAGGAGGCGGAACTGCTCCTTGTCGGCGAACGCCATGCCGGTGCGGCAATAGTCGATGACGTCGTTCCAGGACGACAGCGCGACGTTGCGCCTGATCTCACCCTTGGCGATCCGGCCGGCGGCCGCGGCGAGCAGCTTGAGCTGGTTGATCGAGGCATCCTTGACGCCCTCGACCTCGCGCAGCCGCGCCACCGGCGCGTGCACGACCTCGGCGAACGAGCCGAACTTCTTCAACAGCGCCTTGGCCAACGGCTTGGTGTCGCGGCGCGGGATCGCGGCGAACAGCGCCATTTCCAGCAGCTCATAGTCGGTCAGCGCGTCGGGACCGGCCGCATAGAAGCGCTCGCGCAGCCGTTCGCGATGGCCGTGATAATGTGGCGTCTCGTCGGGCTGATCGGGGCTGTCACTGGCTTTGGCGGGCATCGGCTACAACCATGCCGTGCTCGCGGCGATTTGCAAGAGCCGATGCAACTGCCGGGTTTGCCACGATGCTTCGGGCGAATTACCGTCGGCGGCAACGGTTCGAGAGCAAGAGGGGGAGGGCGGCGTGACATCATTCAAGGTGATCCGCTCGCGCGCGGAGAAGCGCAAGGGCGGGCCGAAGGCGCTGGAGAAACTGCTGCGGCCGCCGGCGGGCGCCAAGGCGCTGGCAAAGCTCAGCGACGACCGCGTGCTGGCCGAGATGACCAGGCGCGTGTTCTGCGCGGGCTTTGCCTGGAGCGTGATCGACGCCAAATGGCCGGGCTTCGAGGAGGCGTTCCTCGGCTTTCAGCCCGCCAAGCTCGCCTTCAAGCCCGACGAATTCTGGGAGAAGCTCGTCAGCGACGCCAGGATCGTGCGCAACGGCGCCAAGATCATGTCGGTGCGCGACAACGGCCGCTTCGTGCAGGAGATCGCGCGCGAGCATGGCAGCTTCGGCAAATTCCTTAGCGCCTGGCCGTCATCGGATGAGGTTGGACTGCTGGAGCTATTGGCCAAGCGCGGCAGCCGGCTCGGCGGCAACACCGGACAGATGCTGCTGCGCTTCCTCGGTTGGGACGGCTTCGTCACCTCGCGCGACGTCGTCGCCTGCCTGCGCGATGCCGGCCTCGATATCGCCGAGGAGGTCAAGTCGAAGCGCGATCTCGCCAAGGTGCAGGCGCAGTTCAACGCCTGGGCGGAGGAGACCGGACTGTCCTATCTGCATCTGTCGCGGATCTGCGCGATGTCGATCGGAGAGAACCATACGCCCGAGGAGATCATCGAGCGCACGCGGAGCGATTATTGACGAGGACGGTTACAGCTGAACCCGATTAGACCTGAACCCACGGCTTCTCGCCATGGCGTTCGGACAGCGTGAAGATCTCGACGCCGTCGGCGGTGACGCCGACCGAATGCTCGAACTGCGCCGACAGCGAACGGTCGCGGGTCACCGCGGTCCAGCCGTCGGACAGGATCTTCACATGCGGCTTGCCGAGATTGATCATCGGCTCGATGGTGAAGAACATGCCGGGCTTCAAGGGCGCGCCTTCGCCGGGGCGGCCGATATGGATGATGTTCGGTTCGTCGTGGAACAGGCGGCCGAGGCCGTGGCCGCAGAAGTCGCGCACCACGCTCATGCCCTGCGGCTCGACATAGCTCTGGATGGCATGGCCGATATCGCCGGTGGTGGCGCCGGGCTTCACCGCGGCGATGCCGCGCATCATCGCCTCATAGGTCACCTCGATCAGCCGCTCGGCCTTCCGCGCGATGGCGCCGATCGCATACATGCGGCTGGAGTCGCCGTACCAGCCGTCGACGATGAAGGTGACGTCGACATTGACGATGTCGCCTTCCTTCAGCGGCCGGTCGCCCGGCATGCCGTGGCAGACCACGTGATTGATCGAGGTGCAGGTCGAGTAGCGATAGCCGCGATACATCAGCGTCGCCGGATAGGCGCCGTGGTCGAAGGCGAACTTGCGAACGAACTCGTCGATGACCGAAGTCGGGATGCCCGGCTTGACGATGTCGGTGAGCGCATCGAGGCATTTCGACACCAGGGCGCCCGCCTTGCGCATGCCGGCAAAGCCGCTCGGTCCGTGCAGCTTGATCTGACCGGTCTTGCGAAGCGAGGTGTCGGTGGCGTCGATATAGCTCATGGGCGGGCTGCTTCTGCGGGCAAGGGGCTGATTTCAGGCCCTAATTTAATGATCGGCGCGCCCGGCGCAAGCCAAGGTTGGGCATGGGGACATGCCCAAACGGCTTGATTTTCAGGCCATATCCGGAACAGCGACCACCGCTGCGGCGAAAAGACCGCGCTCAAGCGCTAATTGGAGACCTCGACCACGCTCTCGACCGGCAGCGCGCCGCCGCGGATGCGGAGTTCCCGCACCGGGTAGGGCACCCTGATCCCCTCCTGCTTGAAGGCGTCCCACAGCGACAGCATGACGTCGCTCTTCACATTGTCCATGCCGTCGGGGTCGGCGATCCAGAAGGTCAGGGAGAATTTCATCCCGGCCTCGGCGAACTCGGTCAGGATGCAGTTCGGCGTCCGGCCCTTGGTGGCGCGCGGATGGGCCGCCGCGGTCGTGATCGCGAGCTTGCAGACCTGCCGCGGATTGGCGTCGTAGTTGGTGGAGAAGGCGATCTTCACCAGCGTGTTCTTGTCGGTATAGGTCCAGTTGGTGACCTTCTGCGTCACCAGGTCCTCGTTCGGGATCAGGAACTCGCGGCCGTCGCCGGCGGCGACCGAGATGTAGCGGGTCTTCATCGCGCTGATCCGGCCCGAATTGTCGCCGATCGTGACGAGGTCGCCGGGCTTCACCGATTTGTCGACCAACAGGATCAGGCCGCTGATGAAATTGGCGACGATCTTCTGCAGGCCGAGACCGATGCCGACGCCGGCCGCGCCGGTGAACACCGCGAGCGCCGAGAGGTTGATGCCGACCGCGCCGAGCGCGATCACGATCGCCGTCACCATCAATCCGATGCGGATGATCTTGACCAGCAGCACCTGGATCGACGGCGTCAGATCGGTGGCGCGGTTGATCCGGCTCTCGGCGAAATTGCCGGCGAGGTTGGTCAGCCACAGTGCCACGATCAGGAGCGCGCCGGCCTTGATAAGCAGCAGCGGCGAAAGGCGGAGGCCGCCGACCACGACCGCATATGCATCCAGCGTGTCGGCCGCCCAATCGAGCTGGCCGATGATGCTGAGGGCGGCGACCACCCAGGCCGCGATCGAGACTGTTTTCACGATGAAGGCGTTGTCGATCACCGAGGTGACGAGGCGGATCACCAGCCAGGCCAGCGCCAGCTTGGCGGAGACCGCGATCAGATAGCTGCGGCTCGGCCAGGTCGCGTGCCACATCACGATGCGGGAGATGATCATCAGGACCGCGAACACGGCGGTGGAAGCGCTCTTCACCATCACGCGGGCGAAGTGCCGGAGCGGCAGCGGCCAGCGCATCGCCAGCGACGACATGTCGACCCGCGCATGAATGGCGGTGTCGGCGGCGTAGGCGAGGCCGGCGGCGGCGAGGATGATGCCGAATTGCAGATAGAACCAGGGCGAGGCGACCTCGGCGCCGACCGAGCGCGCCGCCATTTGGATCGATTCGAGGACGTCCTTCCAGTTCATGTCCATCGGCAAAATCTCAACTCGAAGCGCGGGTCAGCCAAATGTGATTCGAATGCCCCGCGAGAATCCCACAAAGGCGCACACGCGACCATCGATACAACACAGTGTCGGGGCGACCTAGGGCTGATGAGACCGGGCACATTGCCGCTTATGTCAGAAATCGGTTGGCGTCCCAGTGTGGCGACGATAAGGATGCAATTGCAAGTATTTGAGACCTCCGAAGGCGCATGGCATCCCTCGACTCCGTCAGTATAGCGATCCTGCTCGGTGCGGTGCTGGTGATGGCCGGCATCCTGTCGAGCCTGCTGGCCTTGCGGTTCGGCGCTCCCTTGCTGCTGGTGTTCTTGCTGGTCGGCATGCTGGCGGGCGATTCCGGCCCCGGCCGGCTGCAGTTCGACGACGTCCGCACCACCTATCTGGTCGGCTCGGTGGCGCTGGCGCTGATCCTGTTCGACGGCGGATTGAAGACGCGGTTTGCCAGCATCCGCACCGTGCTGGTGCCCTCGATGGTGCTGGCGACCGCCGGCGTGCTGTTGACCGCGCTGATCACAGCGCCGGTCGCCCGTTTCGTGCTCGACCTCAACTGGACCGAGTCATTGCTGGTCGGCGCCGTCGTGGCCTCGACCGACGCGGCTGCCGTGTTCCTGCTGGTGCACACCCAGGGTCTGCGGCTACGCCCACGCGTCGGCGCGACGCTGGAGGCGGAATCCGGCACCAACGATCCGTTCGCGATCTTCCTCACCTTGATGCTGGTCGAGTTCATCTCGATCGGCCAGAGCTCGGCCTCGCACATCGCGCTGGAGTTCATCCAGGAGGCGGTGTTCGGCGCCATCATCGGGGTGATCGGCGGCCGGCTGGTGGTGATCGCGCTGAACTATGTAGCGCTGCCGCAGGGCCTGCATGCGCCGTTCGTCACCACCGCGGCACTGGTGATCTTCGGCGGCTCGCAGATCGTGCACGCCTCGGGATTCCTCGCGGTCTATCTCGCCGGTATCATCATCGGCAACCGGCCGACCCGCGCGCATAATTCGGTGGTGACGTTCCTCGACGCCGCGACCTGGCTGGCGCAGATCGTGATGTTCGTGCTGCTCGGCCTCCTGGTCTCGCCGCATCGCCTGCTCTCCAGCGCCGGCGGCGCCGTGCTGGTGGCGTTCGCGCTGATGCTGGTGGCGCGGCCGCTGGCGGTGCTGATCTGCCTCGCACCGTTCAAGTTCAACTGGCGGGAGAAGGTCTTCATCGCCTGGACCGGCCTGCGCGGCGCGGTCGCGATCTTCCTCGCCTCGATCCCGATGCTGGTCGGCCTGTCGAAGGCCTATCTCTATTTCGACGTCGCCTTCGTCGTCGTCATCATCTCGCTGCTGCTACAGGGCTGGACGCTGGCGCCGGCGGCGCGGCGGCTGCATGTCGCGCTGCCGCGCGCCGAACGCGGCCCGCGCCGCGTCGAGCTCGATTTGCCTGGCCAGCTCGAGCAGCAGCTGGTCGGCTATCCGGTGCGGCCGAAGAGCCTGTACTTCCGCCGCGGGCTGATCCCGTCCTGGTCGAAGCCGACGCTGGTGATCCGCGACGAGCGGATCCTGACGCCGACCGAGGCCGATCCGGTCGCGCCCGGCGACTACATCTACCTGCTGGCGCCGCCGGAGCGCGCCGAGGCGCTCGACCGCTTCTTCGTCGACATGGCGCCGTCGAGCGCGCCCGATCCGCATCTGCTCGGCGACTTCATGGTGTCGGCGGAGCATACGCTCGGCGAACTCGCCGAGATCTATGGCGTCAAGGTCGACGAGCACCAGGCCAAGCTGACGCTCGCCGACTATTTCGACGTCAATCTCGACCGCGCGCCGAAGGAAGGGGCCGAACTGGCGCTCGACGAGATCGTGCTGGTGGCGCGCAGCATCAGCGGTGGCCGCGTTAACGTCGTCGGCCTGCGCCTGCCGGAGGAAGAGGAGAAGGTCGCGCCGCAAACGCGGATGCAGATCGTCAAGCGCAAGCTCGCCGATATCTGGGCGTCGGTGGCGGGGGTCTGAGGCGCGCCGTTACGTCTTGCGCAGGAAGCTCGAATCCGGCGCGAACTTCCTGATCATGTCGGACAGCCCGTCGTCCGGCGGACCGGATGGGCCCTTTGACGCCGCGTCCGGCTTGGTCTCGCCCTTGATTTTCTGGCCGGAAATCTCGGCCAGCGCCGCGAGCAGCGTCTCGTCGAGATTGTCGGCCGCTGTCTTCGCAGGTGGTGTCGTCGCAGCTGGCGTCGTGGCGGGAGCCGGCGGAGGTGGCGTCGGTGGAGTGGGCGCGACCGCACGGATTTCGGGCTCGCGCCGCGCCGGCGGCGCTGACCCCGGTGCCGGCTTGGACGCATCCTTGGATGCATCCTTGAACGCATCCTTGGGGGCGTCCGCCCGCCGGGCGGCAGCCTCGCTGACGGCGGCGATCAACGATGCTTCGAGAGCGGCGGGCGTGTCGGCCGGCATGGGCGGCGGTGTAGCCGGCATCGGCGGCGGTGTGACCGGCACCGGCGGCGGCCCGGCGGGCTTCGCGTCCCGGGTGGCGCGACCGAACAGCGGTTCCCGCTGGCTCGCCGCCTGCGGTCGGCTGTCGGTGGCCTTGCCCGGCTCCGTTCCAGGCTCCTTGGCAGGCTTGAAGAGACCCGCGCGTTCGGCGGCCATCTTGGCGGAAGCCTCCTCGACTGTGGCGAGCAGGGACGCTTCGAGAGCGTTTGCGCGATTGCTTGGCGAAGTCGCCGGCTTGGCGGCAGGAATGATCACCGGCTTTGGCGGGGGCGGCAGCGGCGGCGGCCGAGATGCTTCGACTGGTGCGGGCGGCGGCGGGATCGGCTGACCGTCCCCGGTGCGCGCGATGATGCCGTCGACGATCGCCGCCAGGCGGCCCTTATCGGGGGCGGCCAGATAGCTCGCCGCCAGCTCATCGACATATTGCGGGCCGTAATCGGCGAGCACATTGGCGATCTGGGCGAGATCAGGATCGCTGTCGACAAGCCGGCGCCAGGCCTCGCGGTCGTAAGTCTCCCGGCCGTAGGCTGCGTCCCCCTTCTTGTCGGGCCAGGCCACCCGGCGCGACTGACGCTGCCCGGTATCCTGGCCTGCGATCGGATCGAGGGTCGGCGGCTGCAGCCCGTCGCTGAGGCGCGGCGGGGTAAATCCCGAGGCGCCGGCCGGCACGGCGGCATCGGCCGGACGCCGGCGCCGCTCGTCGACCTGCAGCGCGATCAGGCCGACGCCCATCAGCAGGAAGCCGAGCGCGGCCCACGAAATCGTGGCGCACAGCAGCCCGCCGATCAGCAGCAACACCCAGCCAGTCAGTCGCACAAATACACCCTTCCCTATGCCCGATCGGACGTCCCGACGCGGGCCTGGCAGACAAGATAGGCTATCTTATGCCGACTTTCGGAAAAACGGCCAGCTAGGCGCCCGCCGTCAGCACCTTGACACCGCCGAACGCGGTCACCTGGCCGCCGCGCAGCATCACGATCTGGGTGGCGAGCTGGCGCAGCTCGGCCGCGTCGTGGCTGACATAGACCATCGGGATGCCGGCTTCGTCGCGCAGCCGCACCAGATAGGGCAGGATCTCGAGCTTGCGGCTTTCGTCGAGCGCCCCCAGCGGCTCGTCGAGCAGCAGCAGCCGCGGCTTGGACAGCAGCGCCCGGCCGAGCGCGACGCGCTGGCGCTCGCCGCCGGAGAGCTTTCCGGGACGGCGGTCGAGCAGGGCGCCGATGTCGAGCAGGTCGACGACGCGCCGGTGTTGGGCGGGATCTTCGGTGAGGCCGTTCATGCGGCGGCCGTAGTCGAGGTTCTGGCGGACATCGAGATGCGGAAACAGCCGCGCGTCCTGGAACACGTAACCGATGCGGCGGCGCCAGCTCGGGACGTGGATGCCGGTCGCGGTATCGTCGACGGTCTCGCCGTCGATCACGATGGTGCCGCGGTCGGGACGCAACAGTCCCGCGATGGTGTTGATCAGCGAGGTCTTGCCGGAGCCGGACGCGCCGAACAGACCGGTGACGCGGCCCTCGCTGGTGAACGAGGCTGCAAGCGAGAACTCGCCGAGCTGCTTGGTGATGTCGACGCGCAGCATGGCTAAAGCGCGATGAGATTGAGTTGAATCGTCATCGCGCTTTAGCTCCTTGTTTGAGCATGGCCTCTTCGGAAAACCGCTTCACACTTTTCCGGATCATGCTCTATTGCCCATGCAGGCGCGCGGTGGCGCGACGCGCGAACACTTCAGCCGCGACCAGTGCGCCGACCGCGAGCACGATCGAGATGATCACGAGCCGCGCGGCGGCGGGGTCGCCATCCGGCGTCTGGATCAGCGAATAGATCGCCGACGAAATGGTCTGGGTCTCGCCGGGAATGTTGGAGACGAAGGTGATGGTCGCGCCGAACTCGCCGATCGCCTTGGCAAAACCGAGCACCATGCCGGCCAGCACGCCGGGCAGCGCCAGCGGCAGCGTCACGGTTGCGAACACCCGCCACGGCGCAGCGCCGAGCGTCTCGGCCGCCTGCTCGAGGCGGCGGTCGACCGCCTCGATCGAGAGGCGGATCGGCCGCACCAGAAGCGGAAACGACATCACGCCGCAGGCGAGCGCCGCGCCGGTCCAGCGGAATGCGAACACGATGCCGAGATGGTCGGCCAGCCAGCCGCCGACCAGGCCGCGCTTGCCCAAGGTCAGCAGCAGCAAATAGCCGGTGACGACGGGCGGCAGCACCAGCGGCAGATGCACGGCGGCATCGAGCAGCGACTTGCCCCAGAAATCGCGCCGCGCCAGCAGCCAGGCAAGCGCTACCCCGAACGGGGTCGCCACCAGTGTTGCGATGACGGCGACCCGCAGTGACAGCAGGATCGCCGTCCATTCGGCCGGCGAGATCTCGAACACGTGCTTAAGTCGTCGGGCTGATCAGGAACTTGAAGCCGTATTTCTCGAGGATCGTCTTCGCCGCGGACGAGCGCAGGAAGGCCAGGTACTCGGCGGTCTCTGGCTTCGCGGTCGTGGTCGCCGCGACCGGATAGATGATGGCCGGATGGGTGTCGGCCGGGAAGGTGCCGACGATCTTGACGCCCGGCTCGACCTTGGCGTCGGTCGAATAGACGATGCCGAGCACGGCTTCGCCGCGTGCCACCAGCGTCAGCGCGGCGCGCACGCTCTCGGCCATCGCGAATTTCGGCTCCGCCGACTGCCAGGCGCCGAGCTTCTCCAGCGCGGCCTTGGCGTATTTGCCGACCGGCACCGCCTTGACGTCGCCGGTCGCGATCCTGCCGTCGCCGGCTAGCTTGGCGAGATCGAAGCCCGGTCCGATGTTGACGTTGTCGATCTTGGAATCCTTCGGCGCGATCAGCACGATCGAGTTGCCGAGCAGGTTCACCCGCGTCTGCTCATTGATGTTCTTCTGCTTGATCGCATAGTCCATCCAGTCGGTGTCGGCGGAGACGAAGACGTCGGCCGGCGCACCCTGCTCGATCTGCTTGGCAAGCGCCGAGCTCGCGGCATAGCTGGCGGTGATCTTGACGCCGGACTTGGCGGTATAGGCTGCATCGATGTCGTCGAGCGCGTTCTTCATCGAGGCGGCGGCAAACACGGTGAGCGTCTTGTCGTCCGCTCTCGCGGGCGAATGCAGCGCGCCGAGCAGGATGACGAAGGCGGTGAAAAGTCCGGCAAGCCTTGAAATTGAAAGTCGTGGCATGGAAAGCGCTCCGTGCGGGTTCACGCGCGAACGGGCGCGCAAATCAGGCGTTGGGTGAGGTCTGGCCTGCGACGAACGGAAGCGCTGTTCCGCTGGTCCCCGACGGACTTACGGTCCTCAGGGATATCGCACTGCAAACATAGCAGGCTGGGGCTTACGGTAAAGGCGACCGTTTGTCTAACCGCTCGTCCTATTCGTCCGCCGGCTGGATCGCGATCGACAGCGAGTTCTCTTTTGAGCCGCTGACCTGCAGCACGAAGGGGCTGGCGGCGAGGTCATATTTCACGGTCTTGCGGATACCGTCGCAATCGGTCGCGCCGCTGAACGCCTTTGGCTTCAGGAAATGCCCGTCCTGCACCAGGTCGACCCAGGCCCCGGCCGACAGGCTGACGGTATAGAGCCCGGCCTTCGGCGCGGCCTTGAAGCTGGTGAAGCCGGCGAAGGTGCCCTCCTTCGGCGCGCGCTCCGGCGGAGTCGGCAATTTGGCGTCGCCGGGGGCCACCAGCGCCAGCGTGATCGCGGTCGCCGGCAGCGCCGTCTGCTCGCTCCCTGATACGACCTTGGCGCGATCGGACGCGGTCAGCGCGGCACGTGCGCGCTCAATCGACCATTTGAACTTGTCACAGCCGCTCGGCTGCTCCGCCGCGAAAGCGGAGGTCGAGACGAGTACGAGCGATGCGGCGAGGAGCGATTTGCGCATGTCTGGTCCATTCATGATGACGGATAGAATAGATCAGCCGCCCCGATCCATCGCCCGAACGCGCTTACGGCGCGACGGCACGAGATCATATCGCAGTTCGAGCCGGCCGGCATAGCCGCCTGACGAAGATGTCATTGCCCTGGCAGCTGCTGCTTGGCGTCGGGGGCGTTCAGCACCGTCCTGCAGTCAGCCGGCATCTGCGCCAGCGTCATCGGTGGGCGGGGTTTCGGCGGCTTCGGCGGAGGCTTCGGGTGCAGCACCGAATCCTTGAACCAGAAGGCGAGATCGGACGGCTTGCAGCCTTCGCCCTCAGCCTGCGCCTTCTGGCTCTCGCAGGCCGGGCTGCCGGGCGGACATCGCATGCGAATGTGGAAGTGGTAGTCGTGGCCCCACCACGGCCGGATCTTCGACAGCCAGCCGCGATCGCCCGTGGCCTCGCGGCATAGCGCCTTCTTGATCGCGGGATTGACGAAGATGCGCTGCACCGCCGGCTCCCGCGCCGCGTCGCGGATGACCAGCACGTGGCCCGGCGTGAAGACGCGCGGATCGATGTCGAGCCGGTCGTCGCGCACCATCATCACCGCCGACATCTCCTCGCGGTCCTCGCGCGACAATTTGCGATCGGGCATCGGCGTCAGCCAGATGTCGGCGTCGAGCCCGATCTGGTGGCTGGCATGACCGGACAGCGCGGGGCCGCCGCGCGGCTGGCCGATATCGCCGACCAGGATGCCTGGCCAACCGGCATCCTTGTGTGCGTTGGCCGCCAGCCGCTTCAGCAGCGCGATCATGTTCGGGTGACCCCAGTAGCGGTTGCGCGACAGGCGCATCACCTGCCAGGTGTCGCCGTTGAGCGGCATCTGCGCGGCGCCGGCGAGACAACCCTTGGTGTAGCCGCCGATCGACCGGGTCGGCAGCGCCGCCGGCAAAACCTTGCGCGCGAACAGCTGCTTCGCCCCGATCTTTGGATCGTTGGGGTTGGCGAGCGGCGGCAGCGGCTGTGGATTGAGCGAGCCCCTGTCCTGCGCCCGCGCGGAGATGGTGCAGGCGACGAGGGCTAAGATCAGGAGTGGGAACAGACGCAGGCGGGGTGTCATTCGGATCACTCTGTCGGCGCAAGGCTAGCATGGATTCGGAGCAGGCGGACCGCGCTTTCATCCCATTCGCTTGATCGCCCACAGGGTGGATTAAGATTACCTGCGGCTTCCAGGCTCCGATGTGAGCCACGCCACTTTACAAGCGCACGTTGTGGGCGACATCATGTCCGCAATAATTTCAGGGTAGGCGTTGTTGTGACGAGCGTATCGTGCGTACGGCTGGCGTTTGCCGCCGCGATTGCCGCGCCGATTTTGGCGCTCTCGCCGGCGCGGGCCGACGTCGTCGTTCACATCGATAAATCATCGCAGCGCATGGCGGTCAGCGTCGATGGCGCGAGACGCTACAACTGGCCGGTGTCGACCGGCCGCCGCGGCTATGGCACGCCGAGTGGGGTGTTCCGTCCGCAGATGCTGGCGCGCCGCTGGTACTCGAAGAAGTACTATAACTCGCCGATGCCGCACTCGATCTTCTTCCACCGCGGCTTTGCCATCCATGGAACATACGAACTCACGCGCCTTGGCGGGCCGGCCTCGCATGGCTGCGTGCGCCTGCATCCCTCGCACGCCGCAATGCTCTATGGGCTGGTCGAGCGCAACGGCCGAGGCGGCACGCGCATCGAAATCACCAACTAAGGTATGATCCGGCAAAATCCGAAGGCTGAGGCGCACCGCGCTTTAACCGCGCGATAACCCTGCCGCACGCTGACGAACATTGATGCGCTTGAAGCGTCTTCGGCGCATTCATTGTGCAATCGCGCGCCGGTTTACGCTTCCTTCACCAAGCGCCGGCGCTTCCACGCTGCGAATCTGTGCCGTGCGCCGCCGGCGCGCCGGGAGCAAACTCGCGCCCGGCGTGAATTCGCCTGCAAAGCAGGCATGCAAGGGTTTCTCAGGCAGCGCAGCTACTCGCCAAGAGATACCAATTTTTCAGAGACTTATCGCAGATATATCGCCGAACTGGAATGCGCGTGGGGCGTGCGATACCGATGATGCGGCCGAAGAAAAAGACCAAGAAACCGAACCAGGCCAAACTGTCCCGTCCTCGGGGCCGTCGTCCCACACCGATGCCGAAAGTGTCGGGCAGATCGCGCCGCCCCGCGGTCGAGATCGGCGAACTGGTGCGCCAGCGCGCGCAGGCCGAAGCCGCGATCGCCGAGGCGCGCAAATCCAACGCGCGGCTGCGTGAGGCGATCGACATCCTGCCGCAGGGCATCGTGTTCCTGGATCCGGAAGGCCGCTACACACTCTGGAACAAGAAATACTCGGAAATCTACAAGCGCAGCTCCGACCTGTTCGAGCACGGTGCGCGCCTCGAAGACACCATCCGCATCGGCGTCGCGCGCGGCGACTATCCCGAGGCTGCCGGCCGCGAGGAAGAGTGGATCGCCGAACGGCTCAGGAAGATGTACCAGCCCGGCGAGCGGCACGAGCAGGTGCTGGCCGACGGCCGCGTGGTGTTGATCGAGGAGCGGCTGACCTCGGATGGCGGCATCGTCGGCCTGCGCGTCGACATCACCGAACTGAAGCAGCGCGAGGCGTCGTTCCGCCTGCTGTTCGACGGCAATCCGGTGCCGATGATCCTGTGCGCGCTCGACGGCGAGCGGATCCTCGCGGTCAACGACGCCGCGATCGCGCATTACGGCTATGTCCGCGCCGAATTCGAGCGGATGACGATCAGGAGCCTGCAGGCGTTCGACGCCGACCTGCCTTGGGCGGCCGGCCGCAGCAGCGACGAGCAGGCGGCGCGGACCTGGAAGCATGTGCGCGCCGACGGCACGCTGATCGACCTTGCGATCTATTCGCGCCAGCTGATGCATGGCGACCAGCCGGCGATGCTGCTCGCGCTGATGGACATCACGGAACGCAAGCGCGCCGAGGCGCGGCTCGCCTTCATGGCCCAGCACGACAGCCTGACCGGCCTGCCCAACCGCAATCTGCTGCGCCAGCAGATGGACGAGATGCTGCAGCACACCCGCCGCTCGACCGACAAGGTCGCGGTGCTGATGCTGGGTCTCGACAATTTCAAGGCGGTCAACGAGACGCTCGGTCACGGCATCGGCGACAAGCTGCTGCGCGCGGTCGCCAAGCGCCTGCGCTCGACGCTGCGCGAGGAAGATGCGCTGGCCCGCCTCAACTCCGATGAGTTCACCATCGTGCAGGGCGGCGTGATGCGGCCCGAGGACGCGGTGCTGCTGGCGCGGCGGATCTTGGACGCGATCGGCGAGCCCTATCTGCTCGAGGGGCATTCGGTGGTGATCGGCGCCAGCATCGGGATCGCGATGTCGCCCGGCGACGGCGAGGATTCCGAAAAGCTCCTGAAGAGCGCCGACATGGCCTTGTCGCGCGCCAAGAGCGAATTCCGCGGCACCTTCTCCTTCTTCGAGGCGGAGATGGACGCGCGCGCCCAGAGCCGCCGCAAGATCGAGATCGACCTGCGCGATGCGATCCAGAACGAAGGCCTGCGGCCCTATTACCAGCCGCTGGTCGATCTTGCGAGCGGGCGCATCACCGGCTTCGAGGCGCTGGTGCGCTGGCCGCATCCGGAGCGCGGCATGATCTCGCCTGGCGAGTTCATCCCGGTGGCCGAGGAGACTGGGCTGATCAATCCGCTGGGCGCGCTGATGCTGCATCGCGCCTGCATGGACGCGGCGCAATGGCCGGATGACGTGCGCGTCGCGGTCAATTTGTCGCCGCTGCAATTCCGTACCGGCAATCTGCTGGCGCTGGTCACCGACGCGCTGCGGCAATCCGGCCTGCCGGCGCGGCGGCTCGAGCTTGAGATCACCGAGACGCTGCTGCTCGAAAAGAGCAGCCAGGTTTTGGCGACGCTGCATGCGCTGCGTGCGCTCGGGGTGCGGATGTCGATGGACGATTTCGGCACCGGCTATTCCAGCCTCAGCTATCTGCGCAGCTTCCCGTTCGACAAGATCAAGATCGACCAGTCGTTCGTGCGCGACCTCGGTGCGAACCCGGACGCGCAGGCGATCGTGCGCTCGATCGTCAGCCTCGGCATCGGGCTCGGCGTCACCATCACCGCCGAGGGCGTCGAGACCGAAGCGGAGTTGAGCCGCCTGCGCGCCGAAGGCTGCCACGAGGGCCAGGGCTTTCTGTTCAGCCGCGCGCGGCCGAACGCCGAGGTCATCAGCCTGCTGAAGGCGCAGCGCGTCGCGACGGCGCTGGTGGCGTAGTGGAGCCTAGAGGCAGAGATGTAACCTCGATCGAGCGTCGGGCTCCCCTTACCTCGCCCCGCGTGCGGCAGGGGTGTCCGGGGAATGATTCACTGTGTCGCGGTGCATGCTCGGCAGGACCGAGGCAAATCGGTCTTTTCTGGTTGTCGAGACACAGAGGGCCGAGCATGCGAT
>NZ_JBUYWT010000074.1:0-32100 GCF_055264925.1 Bradyrhizobium sp. KZN70725 | reverse complement strand
CTCAAGCACTTTCGCGCTATCGCGACCCGCTACGACAAACTCGCCAGAAACTTTCTCGCCGGCATCCACTTGGCCTCAGCTTTCATCTTGCTCAACTGAGGACAGGCTCTAATACGGATATCACCTTTGATTTGCCCCGTGCGATTCACTGCACCGAAACGGTTTTTGTCCAAGCTTTGCGCAACCGACGAGCGAAATTCCGGATCGCCACCCCGCCATGACACCTGAACTGTCCGCACTCGCCGTGCGAGGGTTAACCAAGCGTTTTGACCGCCCGGCGGTCGACGCGCTCGATCTCACGATCCGTGTCGGTGAGTTCTATGCGCTGCTCGGACCGAACGGCGCCGGCAAGACCACGACGCTGCGCATGGTGGCGGGGCTATTGCGGCCCGATGCCGGCTCGGTGTCGATCCTCGGCATCGACGCGCTGGCCGATCCGGTCGCCGCCAAGCAGATCATGGCCTGGGTGTCCGACGAGCCGATGATCTACGACAAGCTGACGCCGCTGGAATATCTCGAATTCGTCGCCGGCCTGTGGGGCATCGATCCGCGCACGTCGGAGAGCTCGGCGCGCGATCTTTTGGTGTCGCTCGGGCTCGAGCCGCATCTCAACGAGCGCTGCGAAGGCTTCTCCAAGGGCATGCGCCAGAAGGTGGCGCTGGCCGGCGCGCTGGTGCACGATCCCCGCCTGATCATTCTCGACGAACCGCTGACCGGCCTCGACGCGCTGTCGGCGCGTCACGTCAAGGGACTGCTGCAGAAGCGCGTCCGCGCCGGCTGCACCGTGATCATGACGACCCACATTCTCGAAATCGCCGAGCGGATGGCCGACCGGATCGGCGTGATCGCGGCCGGCAGGCTGATCGCCGAGGGCACGCTGGCCGAGCTGCGCGCGCAGAACGGCCGCAACGACACCACCCTCGAGGACATGTTCATCGCGCTGGTCGATACCGAAGCGGCGGCCGCGTGAGCTCGGTCGCCCACCTCACCTGGTTCGCGCGGCACGAATTCCGCCTGGCGTGGCGCGAATGGCTGGCGATGATGACCGGCGGCCGTCGCCGGCGCAATCGCGCCGTGATCGGCCTTCTGATCTTCGCGGCGATCCTGCATCTGCCGGCTTATGCCGTGGTCAACCGCTATGCCGACCTGCGGTTTCCGCTCGACCCGTCGTCGCTGATCGTGCTGACCGCGACGATCTTCCTGGCCTGGGCGCTGATGCTCTCGCAGGCGATCGAGTCGGTGACGCGCGTGTTTTACGCCCGCGCCGATCTCGATCTGATCATGTCGTCGCCGGCAAAACTCACCAACATCTTCTCGATCCGGATCGCCGCGATCGCGCTGACGGTGAGCAGCATGGCGCTGTTGCTGTCGACGCCGTTCATCGACGTGCTGGTCTATCTCGGCGGCCCGCGGTGGCTCGCCGGCTTCGGCGTCGTCCTTGCGATCGGGCTGTCGGCGGCAGCCGCCGCGATCGCCGTCACCGCGTTCCTGTTCCGCCTGATCGGGCCGAGCCGGACGCGGCTGGTGGCGCAGGTCGTCTCCGCCGTGATCGGCGCCGGCTTCGTCATCGCGCTGCAGGTCGTGGCCGTGCTGTCCTACGGCACGTTGTCGCGCTTTGCCTTCCTGACCTCGGAAACCGCGGCGCGAATTGCCCCCGCCCTCGGCAACCTGCTGTGGTGGCCGGCGCGGGCATCGCTCGGCGACCTCGAAATCATGATGCTGCTGCTCGCCGCGGCGCTGGTGATGCTCGGCGGCGTGATGGCGATATTCGCACCGCGGTTTGCCTATACGGTCGCCAGCGTCGCCGCCAATCCAGCTGCGGTGACGCGGGGACGCGCCCGCGCGTTCCGGGCGGGCTCGCGGCAGCAGGCGCTGCGGCGCAAGGAATTCTTGCTGCTGCGTCGCGATCCGTGGCTGCTGTCGCAGACCCTGATGCAGATGCTCTATCTGTTGCCGCCGGCGCTGATGCTGTGGCGCAGCTTCTCCGGCACGTCGACCGCGATCGTGCTGATTACGCCCGTCATCGTAATGGCCGCAGGCCAGCTCGCCGGCGGGCTCGCCTGGCTGACCATCTCCGGCGAGGACGCGCCCGATCTGGTGGCGACCGCGCCGCTGCCGCCGTCACGCGTGACCCGCGCCAAGGTCGAGGTGGTCCTGATCGCAATCGCCGTTATCTTCGCCCCGCTGGTGGCCGCGCTGGCGTTTGCCTCGCCAGGGCAGGCCGCGGTCACGGCGATCGCGATCCTCATCGCGACCGGATCCGCCGCCGCGGTCCAGCTCTGGTTCCGCGCGCAGGCCAAGCGCAGCCAGTTCCGCCGGCGCCAAACCTCCTCCCGTATCGCCACCTTCGCGGAAGCCTTCTCCTCGATCGGCTGGGCCGCAACCGCGGCGTTGGCCCTGACAATCCCGACGGCCGCGCTGGTCAGCGGCATTCTGACGCTGCTGACGCTTGCCATCGCCTGGAAGATCAGCCCGCGGCGCTAGCCTTCATCACCTCGATCACCGCCGCGGCAAACGCCTCGGGCGCTTCCTGCGGCAGATTGTGGCCGGCATGCGGAATCAGGCGATGGGCAAGGCGGCCGGTGTACTTTGCCGCGGTGCGACTGCCGTCGGTCGCGAACGTCACGCCGTCGTCGGCGCCGTCGAGCGAGATGGCGGGGACCCTGATGACAGGCAATGTGTCGAGCCGCCGCTGCAAATCCGCATATTGCGGATCCCCGTCGACAACGCCGTAGCGGTGGCGATAACTGTGGATCACGACGTCGACATAATCAGGATTGTCGAACGCAACCGCGGTCCGCTCGAAGCAGGCGTCGTCGAACGCCCAGCTCGGCGACCATTGCGACCACAGGATTTTGGCGATGCCGCGCCGGTTGGCGGCGAGCCCCGCCCGCCCCCGCTCGAGCTGGAAGTAGTACTGATACCAAAGCGGCACCTCGCGATCAGGCGGCGCGGGCACCATCGCATGAGCGATGTCCTGGATCATGTAGCCGTTGGTGCAGACGAGTCCGATGCATCGTTCCGGCCACAGCGCCGCACCGATCGATGCGGCGCGGCCGCCCCAGTCATAGCCGGCGAACACCGCGCGCTCGATGCCGAGCGCGTCCATCAGCGCGATCAAGTCGGCGCCGACCGCCGCCTGCTCGCCCGAGCGCGGCGTCGCCTTGTCGCGGAACGCCGTCGGTCCGTAGCCGCGCAGATAGGGCACGATGACCCGACAGCCTTGCGCCGCCAGCATGGGCGCGACGTCCACATAGGAATGGATGTCGTAGGGGAAGCCATGCATCAGCAGCACGGCCGGCCCAATGGAGGGGCCCGCTTCGTAATAGGCGATGTTGAGCACACCGGCATCGACATGGCGCAATGGCTCGAGCCGTTTGGTCGAAGGCGCGCGCTGCGAAGAGACGGTATCAGTCACGCAGAACTCCCTGATCTCGATCGTTTGCGCGGCATCCTAGCGTGTCCCGACGCAATAATCGCCCGGCTCGTGTTGCAACCCGCGCCATGGAGCGATGCACGGGCCTCATCATGACGGCGCGCCAATTGCGCGCTACTCTTCCGTCCGCGGATGCCGCCGCAGACGGAACAGGTCATGCTGAGATTGCTCGCCGCGCTCGTCTTGCTGGGATCATTGACCGGTCACGCCTTTGCGCAGGACGCCCGGCGCAGCGAATGCCTGGCGATGGCAAATGCGCCGCCGCGCGCCGCTCCCGTGAGCTACCGCCGCGTCGCGGACAAGAACGCGACCAAGTCCGACGAAGTCGCGATCACCTATGCCGGCCATTCGACCTACTATATCGACACGCCCGGCGGCATCCGGATCGCGACCGACTACAACGGCGTCTATCGGACCGGGCGGCTGCCCGACGTCGCGACCATGAACCGGGCCCACGCGACCCATTACACGCTGTTTCCCGACCCCAAGATTCCCCACGTGCTGCATGGCTGGGGCGAGAACGGCCAGGCCGCGCATTACGCGATGCGCATCGGCGACGTCTATATCCGCAACGTCACCACCGACATCCGCCGCTACTGGGGCGAAGACTCCGCCGGCGAGATGATCAAGGACGGCAATTCGATCTTCATCTTCGAGGTCGCCGGCCTCTGCATCGGCCATCTCGGCCACCTCCACGTCAAACTCGACGACAGCCATTTCGCCGCGATCGGCCGGCTCGACATCGTGATGGTGCCGATCGACGGCACCTATACGATGTCGCTCGACGGCATCTCCGAGATCACCAGGCGATTGCGCGCCGCCGTCGTGCTGCCGATGCACCGCTTCGCCACCCCGCTCGACGAATTCATGCGCCTGATCGGCCAGCAGTTCGAGATCGATCGCCGCGGCGGCGAGCGCACCTTGCGGATTTCGCGCGACACCCTGCCGGCGACGCCGACGGTGATCATCCTCGATGGGGTGTGAGGCTCAACGCACTCATTCCTCCGCCGCCTGGCTGCGCCGGTAGTGCCGCCGCGATTTGGCAAGATTGCCGCAATCGCCCATCGAGCACCACCGCCGGTTCTGAGTACGGCTCTCGTCAACGAACAACCAACCGCAACCCCGCTCATCCTGGCACTGCTTCACCCTCAGCGCACGGGGCCCGGTCAGAAGGCTCACCGCCGACCATGCGATCGGCTTGAGCAGCGTCTCGGGCGCAACTTTCCCGGCTGTCGGCAGCCACCGCAGGGTGTCGCCGACAGGTGCGAGCGCAACACCGCCCAACGCGGCTTCAAGGTATCGGTTGATATCGGCCAGCGCCGTCGGATCGATCCGGCCGCCTCCGATGCGGGCGATAAAGATCCTGTAGAGCGCCTCGCGCAGACCATGCGCCGCATTCAGAAAGGCATCGGCCTCGTGCGGTGAGGTTTTCCATCGCGCCCTGAGCTGCGCGGCGATCCGGCGATCCGCCAGTTCGGCATCGACCAGCCATTTCAGAATGGAATCCGAGGTCGCGATCCGATCCTCAACCAGGTCGCGGAGACGCCATGCGACCGTATTGACGAACTTGATGCTGAGCTCTTCCCGGGACGACGCCTCAGGCGAAGGAACGCGCGGCATGGTCCAGCAACTCCTCCGGAACGCATAACCCCTTAATGGGTTGGATTGATAACCCATTAAGGGGTTAGAATCTAGCTCGGGAGCCTCCCATGTCCAAGCGCCTTTTGATTGTCGGCGCGTTCGCCGCTATCTACCTGCTTTGGGGTTCCACCTATTTCGCGATCGCGCTCGGCTTGAAGTCGATCCCGCCGTTCCTGCTGATGGGCCTTCGCTCGCTCGGCGGCGGCCTGATCCTGATCGCGATGAACGGGGCGGACGTCACGCGTGTTTCGCGGTGGAACTGGCTGACCGCAGCACTTTGCGGCGTGCTGTTCTTCGTCGGCTGCCATGGTGTTCTCGCTTATGCCCAGCAATCGGTTCCGTCCGGCATCGCCGCGATCATGCTGGCTACGATCCCGTTCTGGGTGTTGCTCATCGATTTCCTGTATCCGCAAACCCGGCGTCCCGCGACCATGACGCTCGCCGCATTGCTGCCCGGCCTTGCTGGTGTTGCAATCGTGGGCTGGCAATCGGCCGAACAGGGCCATTTCAGTATCCTTCCCATTCTGCTGCTGCTCGCTGCGGCGTTCTCCTGGGCGGTGGGCACGGTGCTGTCGCGCCGGACTTCGGATCATGGTTCGCCAACATTGTCGTCAGGCATGCAACTGTCGATCGGCGGCGCGGTCCTGTTTGCAATCAGTCTTGCGTCCGGTGAACTGGAAGGCTTCTCGCCGCGCGACGTTTCGGCGCCCTCGCTCGCGGCCGTGATCTATCTCGCCATCGCCGGCAGCGTCATCGGCTTCACGGCATTTCGCTGGCTGCTCGACAATGTGTCGACGTTCATGGTCTCGACCTACATCTTCGTCAACCCGATCATCGCCGTGCTGCTCGGCACGCTGATTCTGGGCGAGCCGTTTTCCGTCACGATGTTGTTTGGAGCGCTTCTTGTCATCGCCTCGGTCATCATCACCTGGCGCGCCGAGGAGGCATCGCCGGCGTCGGCGAGGCAAGCTCAGTCGATGACATGGTCGCGACCGGCAATACGGTCGGGGTGACCGGCACGCGCAGACGTACGCATGCCTCCTCAGGCAGAGGCCCGGTTTGACGCGCTCCTGCGCGGCTCGTTATCCTCCCCAAAGCCGACATCGCATCGGCGGCCGACAAGAGCAAGAACAGGGAGCATCATCCATGGCCAGCACTCTGCCCGCCTCCGCCAGCGGGCTCTATGCCAATCCGCGCGAAGACTGGCTCGCCCAATACACCGAGGAGATCATCGATCCGGCCCGTCCGATCGTCGATCCGCATCACCATCTCTGGGACCGCGGGGGCTTGCGCTATCTGATCGAGGAGATGCGCGACGACATCGCGTCCGGCCACAACATCGTGGCGACCGTCTATGTCGATTGCCGGTCGATGTACCGCGCCGACGGCCCGGAGGCGTTCCGTCCGGTCGGCGAGGTCGAGTTCGCCAACGGCGTCGCGGCGATGGCGGCGAGCGGCGGCTACGGCAAGGCGGCGATCTGCGCCGGCATCGTCAGCCACGTTAACCTTCTGATCGGCGATCAGGCCAAGGCGGTGCTGGAGGCGGAGATTGCCGCCGGCAACGGCCGGTTCCGCGGCATCCGCCACTCCTCGGCCTGGGATGAAGACCCCAACGTCGCCCACATGTACGCGAACCGACCGAAGGGCATTCTGCTGGACTCCACCTTTCGTAGGGGGTTCGCCTGCCTGGCACCGCTCGGCCTCAGCTTCGATGCCTGGTTGTTCCACCCGCAGATCGGCGAGCTGACCGACCTCGCCCGCACCTTCCCCGACACTCGGATCGTGCTCGATCATTGCGGCGGGCCGGTCGGCACCGGCCGTTTCGCCGGCAAGCGCACGGAGACCTTTCCGGTCTGGCAGGCGTCGATCCAGGAGATCGCCAAATGCCCGAACGTCGTGGTCAAGCTCGGCGGGCTGGCGATGTGCCTGCTCGGCTACGACTTCCACCTCCGCCCCAGGCCGCCCTCGTCGGAGGAACTTGCTGCCGCCTGGCGGCCTTATGTCGAGACCTGCATCGAGGCGTTCGGTCCGGACCGTTGCATGTTCGAGAGCAACTTCCCACCTGATAAGGGGCAATGCAGCTACCAGGTCATCTTCAACACCTTTAAACGGCTTGCATCACAATATAGCGAAGCCGAAAAGACGGCGTTGTTCTTGAAGACGGCAAAGGATGTCTATCGGCTCGATATCGGGTAAGCTCTCGACTCATGGATGACGGCATCACCATCCGGCCGCTTCGAGAGGCTGATGCGGAAGCGGTGGTCGAACTTTACGCAAAGGCAGCCGCGGTGGAACCGCGGCTAGGCCCTGTCACGCTGCCGCAATGGGACCAGTTCCTGAAGCTGCCGCAGAACCGCGGCGGGCGCGACTTTCGCGTAGCCGAGCGCGATGGCGTGCTCGTCGGCCTCGCCGAGTCGTCGTTGCGCGACCAGGGCGCGCATCACACCCGATTCCTCAAGATCGTCGTGGCGCCCGAGATGCGCCGCCGCCGGATTGGCCTCGCGCTGTTCGACGAGGTGCTTGCGATCGACGCCGACGCCGATCTCACCGTTCAGACGCTGGTGAGCAGCGACTGGCCGGCCGGAATGGCCTTCGTGGCCGCCTTCGGCTTTGTTCATGTCGAGTCCGAGATCGGGATGAAGTGCGTCGAGCCGTTGCAGCCGGCGCGCACGCTCGCGGCCGCGCGCGCCACCATCGAGCAGGTCAGCGACGTCACCGCCTGCGCGGGCGAGGTCGCGCGCATCCATAACGCCGCCTATGCGTCGGACGCCGCCTTCCGCCTGTACTCGCGGGAAGAGATGGCGCAGGTCCTGACCGAGAGCGAAGTCTGGATCGCGTCGGAGGATGGACAGATGTCGGGCTTCTGCCTGACTGAACTGGAGCGGAACTCGATGTGGATCGAGTCGGTCGCCGTCGACCCGGTGCGGCAGGGACGCGGGCTCGGCCAGCTGCTGGTTTATCGCGTGCTGGCCGCACACGACGTATCGGTCGAGCACCCGTGCTGGCTCAACGTCTCGAGCCGCAACGCTCCCGCGCTGAAGATCTATCGCCGGCTCGGCTTCCGGCCGCAGCACGAGACCTGCCGCTTCAGCGCGCCACGCGGCGACCTGCTCGCCGCGCGGGGGCGGAGGTTTCAGTAGAGCGCGATGAGATTGGGTCGGTAGCGACGGCGACGGGATTGCGCTCCCTCGCCCCGTTCTTACGGGGAGAGGGTTGGGGTGAGGGGCCTCTCCACATATTCGGTGACAGCTGCATTCGCGGAGGCGCCCCCTCACCCGGATCGCATCTGAAGATGCGATCCGACCTCTCCCCGCACGCGGGGCGAGGTGAAGAGCGTCGGCCCCCTTACGCCCACTCGCCCTTGCGGAACACCGGCACGCTGCGACCGTCGGCATGGATGCCGTCGATATCGGTGTGGGCGGAGCCGATCATCCAGTCGATATGGATCAGGCTCTTGTTGCCGCCCTGCTCGGCGATCTGCTGCGGCGTCAGCTTGTCGCCATTAACGAAGCATTTCGAGTAGCACTGGCCGAGCGCGATGTGCGAGGCGGCGTTCTCGTCGAACAGCGTGTTGAAGAACAGCAGCCCGCTCTTCGAGATCGGTGAGGAATGCGGCACCAGCGCGACCTCGCCGAGGCGGCGCGCGCCCTCGTCGGTGTCGAGCACCTTCTTCAGCACTTCCTCGCCGCGCGAGGCCTTGGCCTCGACGATGCGGCCTTCCTCGAACCTGACCGAGATATTGTCGATCAGCGTGCCCTGATAGGACAGCGGCTTGGAGCTGACGACGTGGCCGCTGACGCGGCGGCAGTGCGGGGTGGTGAAGACTTCCTCGGTCGGGATGTTGGCATTGCAGACGATGCCGTTCTTGGCAGTCGACGCACCGCCCTCCCATTCATGACCGTCGGCGAGGCCGATCGTGAGTTCCATGCCGGGTCCGGAATATTTCAGCGCGTGGAAGCGCTGGCCGTTCAGCCATTCGGTGCGCTCGCGGAGCTTCGCATTGTGCTGTGCCCAGGCGGCGACGGCGCCATCCTGATCGACGCGGGAGGCGGAGAAGATCGCATCGGCAAGCTTGGCCACCGCGACGTCCTCGGCATCGTCGGGGAACACCTGCTTGGCCCAGGACGTGCTCGGATAGGCGATGATGTTCCAGTTGGTGTCGAAATTGACGATCTTCTCCAGTGCCGGCTGGTAGGCGATCGAATTGGCCTTGCTGGCGCGCGCCACCTTGACCGGGTCTTCGCCCGACAGCAGCATCGGATTGTCGCCGACGATCGCAAGCCGCGCGGTGTTGGCGCCGAACGCCTTCGCCATGCCCTCATAGAGCCAGCTTGCGGCGCGATCGAAACTCGCATCGTTGGCGTAGCGGTAGCGCGCCAGCGTGAGCTCCTCGTCCGAGAAGAATGGCGTCACGAGACCCGCACCGGCCTTGTAGGCATGCTCCACCACCCGCCGCACCAGCGGCATCGCTCCGGCGGGCGCCGTGAGCAGCAGATCCTGCCCCGGCTGCAGCTGCAGGCCGACCTTGATCGCGACTTCGGCGAGCCGGTCGAGCTTCACGGGATCGATCGATGCGGAAAGGTTGCGTTGATGTGCGGTCATGAAGCGCCGTGTCGTTTGAGGAACCCTCGGGATTCGTAGTCCAATTCGATCCGCATCCGCAAGGTTCCTGCCCGCCGCGCCCGATCACGCGACGGCGAGCAATTGCCTCGAATTTTACTGCTTCACCGAGGCCAGCACCCGGTCGACCATCTGCGGCGCCAGGCCGAGATAGTTTTTCGGCGCGGTGAGGCGGTCGATCGTCGCCCGAGCGATCCGGCTGGCAACGCGATCATCCGCCGCTAGCGCCTCGGCCAGCGTCAGGCCCTTGTCGTTGGCGAGGCGGCAGGCGTCATAGACCACGTCATGCGCTTCCTGCCGGCCGATCGACGGCGCGAGGCCCATCATCACGGCTTCGGCCACGATCAGCCCGCGGCTGATGTCGAGATTGTCGGCCATCCGTTGCTCGTCGACGATCAGACCGCCAAGCGTGAACCTCGCCTGGTGCAGCGCGCCCGCGGTCAGCACGAAGCTTTCCGGGATCGCCATCCATTCGGCGTGCCACGGGCCGGTGGCGCGCTCGAAATCCTGCACCATCGCATCCAGCATCAGGCCGGCATGCTGGCGCACCGCCTTGGCGGCGGCGAGCATCAGCTCCGACGAGATCGGGTTGCGCTTTTGCGGCATGGTCGAGGACGCGCCGCGCCCTTTGACAAACGGCTCGTAGACCTCGGCGAACTCGGTCGACGCCATGATCATGATGTCGAGTGCGATCTTACCGAGCGTTCCCGTGACCAGCGCGAGGAAATTCACCGCTTCCGCCAGACCGTCGCGGGCGACATGCCAGGTCGAGACGGGCACGCCGAGCCCGAGTTCCTCGCACAGCGCCTGCTGGACCTCGAATCCCTTGTCGCCGAGCGAGGCCAGCGTGCCGGCGGCGCCGGCGAACTGGCCGATCAGCACGCGCGGCTTCAGCTCCACAAGCCGCGCGGCGTGGCGATCGAACGCGGCTAGCCAGATCGCGGTCTTGTAGCCGAAGGTCACCGGCAGCGCCTGCTGCAGATGGGTGCGGCCGGCCATCGGCGTGTCGCGGTATTTTGTCGAGAGATCGGCGAGGATGCCGCGCAGCGCAGCGATGTCGTCCTCGATGATCTTCAATCCGTCGCGCAGTTGCAGCACCACGGCGGTGTCCATGACGTCCTGCGTGGTCGCGCCCCAATGGACGTAGCGGCCGGCCTCGCCGCACTGCTTCGCCATCTGATGCACCAGCGGCAGGATCGGGTAACCGACGACGTCGGTCTCCTGCCGCAGCAGATCGAAATCGAGCGTGGCAACATCGGTCCGCTTTGCGATCTCCGCGGCGGCTTCGGCAGGAATCACGCCGCAGCGCGCTTCGGCCTTCGCCAGCGCGACCTCGACCTCGGCGTAGCGCTCGATCAGCCGCAGATCGGAAAACACCTCGCGCATCTCGCGCGTGCCGAAGGCATCGCGAAACAATACGGAATCGAGCACGGTGGTCGAGGTCGGGAAGGCGGACATGGGCAGATCCTGTTGCCGGTCGCGGTCGGCAACGTCCCTATCACGGCAGGGGCCGGTGCCCTACCCCTCCGGCGGCGCCTCACCGAACACCTCGGCTGCGATCTTGCTGGTCTCGATCGCGGCCGGAATGCCGCAATACATCGCCACCAGCAGCAGCACGTCCTGCACCTGCGCGGCGGTGCACCCATTGGCCAGCGCGCCCTTGGCATGGACGCGGAACTCGGCCGGCTTGCTGCTCGCCGCGGTGATGCCGAGCATCACGAGGCTGCGGATCTGGTCGGACAGCCCGCTACGCTCCCAGACGTCGCCGTAGACATAGGCATTGATGATGTTCTGCAGCGGCGTGCCGAAATCGCCCGCAGCGGCCATCCGCTTGGCGACGTCGACCTCGCCGAACATCTTCTGGCGCCGGCGCAGTCCGCGCGCATGGAGATCGCTGATGTCCACCATCGTCGTCGGGCTCCCTGAATGGACTATTTATACGGATAAATATGACGCACCTCAACATTCCAGCGGGCCTAACGCTTGCCTTTCTGATGTATTTGTCCGTATAAATTTGCAAAAGCAGACACGGGAGGAGACCGGGATGAAGTTACGG
Organism: Bradyrhizobium sp. KZN70725; assembly: GCF_055264925.1. Lineage (NCBI taxonomy): Bacteria > Pseudomonadati > Pseudomonadota > Alphaproteobacteria > Hyphomicrobiales > Nitrobacteraceae > Bradyrhizobium > Bradyrhizobium sp. KZN70725. The sequence continues at coordinate 20,347 of NZ_JBUYWT010000074.1, read as the reverse complement.
CTGGGGCTGCTCGTCGTCCTGCTTGCGACGCTTCCCATCCTGCCGGCTTTCGCCGCCGACGATTTCCCGCAACGGCCGCTCAAGATCATCGTGCCGTTCCCGGCCGGCGCCGGCCCCGACAATGTCGCGCGGCTGGTCGGCCAGCATCTGCAGGACGCGTTGGGCCAGACCGTGCTGATCGAGAACCGCGCCGGCGCGCTCGGCAGCATCGGCGCCCAGGAGGTCGCCCGCAGCGCGCCCGACGGCTACACGCTGTTGATGGGCACCAACACCACCCATGCCAGCAACGTCGCGACGCTGAAGAGCCTGCCCTACGACCCGGTGAAGGACTTTGCGCCTGTCATCCGCACCACCACGACGGCGATGGTGCTGCTGGTCAATCCGAAGCTCGCGGCCAGGGACCTGCCGCAGTTCCTCAGCTACGCCAAGGCCAATCCCAACCTGACCGCGGGCTACGGTTCCGGCGCATCGCAGATCTCGATCGCCCAGCTGCAATCGCGCGGCGGCCTGTCGCTGGTCGCGGCGTCGTATCGCGGCGTCCCGCAGGCGATGACCGACGTGATGGCGGGGGTGATCGATCTCACCTTCGGCGACTTCTCGGTCGCGATCCCGCAGATGCAGGGCGGCACCTTGCGCGGCATCGCCGTGACGTCGGCGACCCGCAACGAGCTGACGCCCGGCCTGCCCGCGCTCGCGGAAGCGATGCCGGGCTTCGAGGCCACGATCTGGTACGGCCTGTTCGCGCCCGCCGGCACGCCGGAACCCGTGGTCAGCAAACTCTACGCCGAGTGTGCGAAGTACCTCGCGATGCCGGAGACGAGGAAGAAGCTCGCCGATGTCGGCGTGATGGTGGCGCCGCTCGCGCCCGCCGAGTTCGGCGCCTTCGTCAGGAGCGAGGTCGTGCGCTGGTCGGCGGAGGTCAAGGCGGCCGGCATCCAGCCGCAATAAAGCGAGGCGGCGTCGCATCATGGCTTGCGAGACACCTGTCGGCATGATTGGCCTCGGGCTGATGGGATCGGCGCTCTCCGCGCGGCTGATCGACGCCGGCATCGGGGTGATCGGCTTCGACATCGACGCGGCGAAGACAGATGGCCTGAGAGCCAGCGGCGCCGAGTTCGCAGCGTTCGCCGCCGACGTCGCGGCGCGCTGCCGGACCATCGTCATCGCGGTGTATGACGCGGCCCAGGTCAGGACGCTGCTGCCGGACCTCGCCAACGCGACGTCGCCGCCGCGCGTCATCTGCACCACCACCTGCGCGCCGGGTGAGATCGTGGCAATCGCCGAATTCGCCTCCCGCTCGCGCCTCGCCTTCATCGAAGCGCCGATCTCGGGGACCAGCGCCGAGGTCCGGGCGGGCACGGCCACCGCGCTGGTCGCCGGCGATGCCGACATCATCGACGCCGCCGCGGCGACGCTCGACATTCTCTGCCCGCAGCGGGTCAATGTCGGCGCGATCGGCAATGCCAGCCGCACCAAGCTCGCCATCAATCTGATCCTGCAGAACAACCGCGCCGCGCTGGCCGAGGGCATCGCCTTTGCGGAAAGCCTCGGCCTCGACGGCGCGGCGTTCCTTGCGACCGCGCGGCAATCGGCGGCATATTCCAAGGTGATGGACAGCAAGGGGCCGAAGATGCTGGCGCGGGATTTCTCGCCGCAATCGCATATCGCGCAGACCTTGAAGGATGCCGAACTGATCCTGCAGGAGGCCGGGCGGCACGGCCTGCCCTTGCCGCTGACCTCGGTGCAGGCCGAACTGCTGCGCGCGGCGATCGCGCTTCAAGGGCCGGACAACGACAGCGCCGCGGTCATCGAGGCGATCCGGGCCGGCCGCGGCCACGGTGAGGGACAGTCATGATCAACTGTGCGATCGCGGGCCTCGGTCGATGGGGCCGCGCACTGGTCGGGGCCGCGCGCAACGAGCCGCGGCTCAGGATCGTCCGCGCGGTGGAACCCGACACCAACGGCGCCGCCAGCTTTTGCGAGGCGCACGGCCTCTCCGTCGCGGCGAGCCTGGACGATGTGCTCGCTGACGCTCGCATCGATGCCGTGCTGCTGGCGACGCCGCATTCGCTGCACAAGGGCCAGGTGATCGCGGCAGCCAGCGCCGGTAAGCAGGTGTTTTGCGAGAAGCCGCTGGCGCTTCGGCGCGCCGATGCCGCGGAGATGTTCGCAGAGTGCCGCAGCGCCGGCGTGGTGCTCGCGGTCGGGCATAACCGCCGGTTCTGGCCGTCGATGCAGGCGCTGCGCGCGATCACAGCCAGCGGCGAGCTCGGCACCATCCTGCATGTCGAGGGCCACAATAGCAACGAGAACTCGCAGACCATCACGCAGGGCTGGCGGGTGTCGCCCGAGGAATCGCCGGGCGGCGGCCTGACCGGCGCGGGGCTGCATGTGCTCGACGGCTTCGTCAGCCTGCTTGGTCCCGCGCGCCAGGTCTATGCCCGGTTGAGTGCGCGCGAGGCCGGACCGCCGCCGCTCGACACTGCAACCTTGGCGATTGAATTTGTGAATGGCGTGAGCGCAACCCTTGCGACAATTCGCGCAACACCGTTCTATTGGCGCGTGCATGTGTTCGGAACGAAGGGATCCGCCGAGGTGCTCGACGAACAGACGATGGTGCTGCGGAAATCCGGCGAGGCGCCTGCGACGACGCGCTATCCGGCAATCGACACCCTCACCGCGGAACTATCGGCCTTTGCCGACGCCGTCGAAGGCAAGCAGCCGTTCCCGGTGCTCGAGGCCGACGTGCTGGCGACGCTCGCCGCGTTCGAGGCCGCGCTGCAGTCGATGCAATCGGGACATCCGGTCGTCTGCCATACGGCATACCAGTGATCCGCCATGTCTGAACAACCGGACCGAGCGCGATCGTCCCGCTACCGCGACATCGCCACCGGACTGCAGAAGGACATCCGGCTCGGCACCTACGCGGTCGGCAATCTGCTGCCGACCGAGACCGAGCTGATGGCGAGCTATCAGGCCAGCCGGCAGACCGTGCGCGAGGCGCTGCGCATCCTGATCGACCAGGGCCTGATCGTGCGCCGCGCCGGCCTCGGCTCGGTGGTGATCGCATCCGAGCCGCCGGTGCTGTTCACCCACAGTGTCAAGTCGCTCGGCGAGTGGCTGCGCTATTCCAACGAAACCTACCGCGAGGTCGTGGCCAGCAGCGACATCGTCGCCGACCGCAAGCTGGCCGGGCTCTTGAAATGCGAGCCCGGCAAGAGCTGGTTCCTGATCGAGGCGGTGCGCCGCTCCGACCAGTTCGCAGCCCCGCTCGGCTGGGCCGAGATCTACGTGCTGCGCAGGTTCGCCGATGTCGTGACCCGGCCCGACCACGGCCGCACCCCGGTGCATGAGCAGATTGCCAGGATGTACGGCCAGGTCACTGAGCGCGCGCAGATGGAAATCTTCGTGCGGGGCATGCCGGCGCCGATCGCCAGGGCGCTCGGCGTCAAGACCGGCTCGCCGGCGCTCACCGTGGTACGCCGCTACTACGGCCAGCGCGAGGAACTGTTCGAGGTCACCATCACCACGCACCCCGAGGGGCGCTACACCTACACGATGGATATGCAGCGCTCGCTGCGGCCGAAGCTCTAGCGCACCCGGGCCAGATGGGTGCTGGCAGAGGTGTGTGCCGTCTGCGGGGTGCCGCTCACGCCCCAGATCGCGACCGCAATCAGCGCAGCCGCCCAGACATAAGGCACAGCATTCAACTTCTTCATTTCCGGGATCATCCCCAACGTCTCAGCAGGACCGACCGACCTTGCGACCCTGGTCGTGAATCTCACCACCGCGGTCCTCAGCGTCTCACCAGGCAGCCGTCCTTCACAACGCTACTAAGGTTAGACCTTGTCGGTTTCAGGACGCCTTCGTGCGAATCCGGAAATGATTTCGTCGGAACCGGGCTCTCTCATCCGAATTGATGAGACCGTAGGCCAATCGAGGTCGGCTTCATTCGAGGCAACACTTAAGAGAATTTTCTGCCCAAATTTGAATCAGACGCACAGCAAACCTTCCAAAGATGCACCCACTGAATTCTTTTTGATTGTCGCCCCGACTCCCGCCGTGCGATCAGGGCCTGTGACACTGTGACAAGGGCTTCTCCCGTGACTGCCGAACCGGCCAAACCGCAAGGCGACTCCCGTCGCCGCTCCAAGGAAACCCAGGACGAGGTGGCGCGGTCGCTGGAACGGGAATTGAAGCTGCTGACGGAAGAGCGCCAGGAGCGCGCGCTCCGGTTCGGCCTCGACATTGCGGGCAAGACGCCGAAGGTGGACCAATAAGGTCGCCGCCGCGCTGAGAGCCTCGGGCGCATAGTTTCCGTAGCATTGTCGATTCGCGCGGCCGTCTGCCATGGCGGTGTGCGTGTTGGCGTGCGCCGGTCGTGATTTCCTGCGATCATGCCGCCAAGATCGCTGCGCGGGCACGACGCCTTCTGCACTATTGCAACGACCAGTCCCAGCTACAACGTCCGCCGCGGCGTATGGGTCCCGGCCTTCGCCGGGACGACGCGAAGGAAGCCGAGCTTCACGTGCCCGAAATGGACAGGGACGCGGCCCGCGCTCGATCTATTGCGCGCCCGGCGCTTCAGCGTCGGCCTTAACGTCGCGGCCGAAGCGATCCTTGCCGCTGAGCCGGGCCTTGCCGCCATCGAATGACAGCAGCCATCGGCGGTCGGTATCGCCGCCGACCAGACGCAGGTCGATCGCGAATGTCTGGTTGTCCTGCCACGTCCCTTTCAGCGCCATCACGCCGAGCGCCGTTGGTTGACCGAGACGGTAGGCACCGTCGAGCCCGATCGGTCCCGCCAGTGTCGTCACCGGCCTCGCCGGATCCGGCGTCGCCGTTTCGAGTTCGTAGTGCGCGGGCTGATCCGTCAGATGCAGCGTTAGTGCCCGCAAATTGAAGCGATTGGCCGGGAAGCGCCAGGTCTTGCCGGAGATGGCGGCGGCCGTCTCGGGCACGGCACCAACCGTCGACGGCTTTTCGGTTGCGATATCGCGCAACGCGCCCGCGAGCTGATTGCCGCCGACGGAGTTCACCGGCAGCGCCGTGTCGGATTTGACCGCGCCCGAAATCTCATCGGCCATTCTGCCGAACGAGCAGTAGTCGCGCGCGGTCACGACGGTGACGATGTCGAGCGCGGGAAACAGCATGACGAGCTGACAGCGGTCGCCGACCGCCATGACAACCTGCCGCTGCGGCATGACCCAGAAGAAATTGGCGTAGCGCAACGATGAGTCGAACGAGGCGTGCATCTCGGTCGCCGCGTGCCTGATGCGGTCGACCCAGCCGGTCGGCAGCAAGCGCTGCCCGTCCCATTCACCGTCATGCAGATAGAGCAGACCGATCCTGGCCGCGTCGCGCGGCGCGAGCTGAAGCCCGCCGCCGCCCTGCGTCAGTCCGGGACCGATGCTGTGCCAGTACGGCGCGGCTATCCCGAGCGGGCGAAACAGTTTCGTCACCGCATAGTCCCGCGCGCTCATGCCGGTGAGCTTGTTGATGATGGCGGCCAACAGCTGCGCATTGCCGGTGTTGTAATCAAACGCCTCGCCCGGCGCCTTCGCCATCGGGCGGTCGAGGATGAACTGGATCGCATCAGGGCTGCGCCCCCACTCGATCAGCGAGTCCGGTCGGCTACCCTCAACGCCTTCGGTCCAGGCCATTCCCGAGGTCATGTCCAGCATGGTCTGGACCGTGATCGCCCGCTTGCGGTCGTCGAGATTGGCGATGCTGCGATCGCCGAAGAAATCCACCATGCGATGGTCGAGGCTGTCGAGCACGCCATCCCTGAGCAGCATCGCGACCAGCGTGCCGGTCACCGCCTTGGTGACGGAATTGAACAGATGCGGGATCTCCGGCGTGTAGGGCGCATAATAGGCGTCGAGCACGATCCGGCCGTGCCGCGCGATCAGGAGGCTATCGAGACCGTGGGCCGCACCGTCATTGACGAGCCGCGCCAGCGCAGCGGAATCCATCCCCTGCTCTTCCGGCGTCGAGGTCTGCCACTGCCAGTTCTGCCACTGCGAGGTCTGCCGCATCGGCTCGGCGGCGTCTTGCGCCCGGGCTGCGCCCGACAAAGCCGAAGCTGCAAGCACGAGCCCTGCAAGCATCGGCAGCGCCAAACGTTGAACTTGCATCGGCGTCTCATTACGACACGGCGGAGAGCCGCACCATCCGCGATCCCTCGCTTGCTTGTCAATCGTCGCCGCGACCGCGCGCCATCAGGACGTCGGCCGTCTAGCGCTGCCGCTGCGCGAGATAGAATCCGGCCAACACGGCGGCCAATCCGGCCACCTGCAGCGTAGTTGGTGGCTCGCCGATCAGGAGCCATCCCAACAGCAGGGTCAGCACCGGCACTGTCGCAGGAAATACGGCTGCGCGGGCAACGCCCAGGCGCTGGATCGACACCGCGAACAAATACATCGCCGCGGGCCCGGCCAGGATGCCCTGGGCAATGGCCTGCAGCGTGTTTTCATGCAGGCCGATGGCCGCATCGCGAGCGAGCCCACCCGAGACGGCATAGAGTGGAAACAGCGAGAGCGACAGCACGCTGATGACGCTGGCCACGGAGAACGCCGAGACACGCCAGTAGCGCACCAGCGCGGCGAAGCCCGCGAACATCAAGCCGGTCGCAACGAAGATCAAATCGCCGATCACGGCGCTCGGCCCCATATGGCCGATCGACTCGCTGCCGATCACGGCAAGACCGACGACAATGACGACAGCGCCGGCCGCGCGCGAGAGCGAGACCGTTTCCTTCAGCAAGACGACCGCGAGAAACAATCCACCCAGCGTCGCGCAGGACGGCTGGATCACGCTGCCGTGCCCCAGCGGCACGAACATGAAGCCGGCATAGCTGATCAGCGACATCACCGGCCCGCCAAGCAGCATCAGCGCCATGCCGCGGCCCCAGCCGATGCCGCAGAGATCGCGGAGGCCGGCGCGCACAACGAGCGGCAGGAAGACGATGCCCGACCACAGGAAGCGATGCATCAGCAGGTCGACGGGTGTGAAACCGACCTTGAGGCCGTGTCGGGTCGCCACGAAGCCGAGCGCCCAGCACAGCGCCGCACCGAGGCCGCATGCGACCCCGAGCAGGATGGCTTTCGTATCCGGAAGAGCTGCAGCCTTGGCGATGGCCGAACGTTCGTTCATCGCGAACGACTACGTTAGTGCCGGAAGCGGATCAACCCATCGATACGCACGGCTGGTTGGCGCAAGCCTGCCAGGGTCCGCTTGGATCAAGCTCTGACGTCATTCCGCGCTGCCGCGATGTCCGCTTGCTGCAAAGGGCGAGCTCGAGGGCCGGTTCACCCTAAGGGAAGCTGGCCTTTCACAGACAAGACGTGGGACTTACTTCCGCGGTTCAACCACGGTTTTTGTCGATCCGTCCGGCGCTCCCTGCATTCCCGGCGGGCTTTGACCTTGCGGGCTTTCCGGCGGCGCACCACCTGATTTTGTTTCAAGTGGCCCGGTCCAACCTTGTGGCTGCAATTGACCTTTTTCTTCCGGTGCCGAGCGCCCGGTTGCCGTGTTCACGTCCTTGTTGGGATCGGCCTGGGCTAGCGCGAATCCACACGACAACGCCCAGCCAATCGTCGTCATCAGAATGATCCTCATTCCGACCTCCCTTGGCTAATCGTACCAAACAGGCTGGACCGGCTTCGGTTCCGTTTGCCGAAGGAGGCGACCAAAACCAGCGTCAAACGATACCCGCTATGGGTCCAGCAGCGGACGTTCGGATGTGGAGCATCAATTTTAAGCCGCGGGCGAGCCGCTGCGTTGAGGAAACAGCCGAGCTGCGCCCTCAGGAAGCAACCCGCAAGCCTGGAGCACGCCGTAGACGAGCGCTGCTAGAATGATGAAACCGACAATGCGATTGAGTTTGAACACCAAATCTCGAAGCTCTTCGTTGCCAAGCGCCATATTGCCCGAGATGCATCACTCGCAGCAAGAGCACCGAGGCCACGAAGATCAACGCCGCCATCATGCCGCGATGATCGAATGCTTGTACAACCGGGCCACCAACGTAAACAAAGGCCCTTCGGAAGATCAGGCGGCGCTGTAGCCGCCGTCGACCACGTGCGATGCGCCGGTCATGAATGACGCCTTGTCCGAGCACATCCAGACCACGGCTTCGGCGATTTCCTCGGGCACGCCCAGGCGACGGACCGGCACCTTGGCGATGATCTCGTCGTAGCGTTCATCCATCGTCTCCTTTGTCATCGGCGTCTTGATGTATCCGGGATTGACGCAATTCACGCGGATGCCGTCCTGGGCATATTCGATCGCGGCGGACTTGGTCAGCCCGACGACACCGTGCTTGGTCGCGACATAGTGGCCGGACGTCGCGAGGCCGACCAGGCCTGCGATCGAGGCCGTATTGACGATGGCGCCGCCACCGCCCTGTTTGAGCATTTGCGCGACCTCGTATTTCAGGCACAGGAACACGCCCATCAGATTCACCGAGAACATCTTGGCCACCGAGGCTTGCGTGAGTTCATGAATGCGCTGGCCGGGCGGCCCGACGGAGCGCCCGGCAACGCCGGCATTGTTGAACGCACAATCGATGCGCCCGAACGCCGAAACCGTGCGGGCCACCATGTTCGCGACGTCGGCCTCGTCGGTGACGTCGCCCTGGATCGCGATCGACTGGCCGCCGGCGGCATTGATCAGCGCGACCGTCTCCTCGATGCCGTCCTTCGAGAGGTCCGACACCGCCACGCGCGCGCCTTCACGCGCCATGGCAATTGCCGTCGCCCGGCCGATGCCGGAGCCGCCGCCCGTCACCAATGCGGCCTTGCCGTCCAGAATGCCTGCCATGAGAAACTCCTCGAGCGCGATGAGAGTACGATGAAATTGGGCTGAATCATTAATGCGCATGAGCTCTTTGTTTGAGCATGTTCTTGTCGGAAAACCGCTTCGCACTTTTCCGGATTCATGCTCTAGCGCTTGCCTTCGATTGCGATCTCGACGAGGTACGGCCGCTGCGCCGCGACAGCCTTTGCGACGGCACCGGCAATGTCGTCGGCCTTCTCGACCCTGACCGCCTCGACGCCCATGCCGGCCGCGAGATGCACGAAGTCGAGCGCGGGGCCGGTGATGTCCATGTTCTGATAGGGATGCTGGGTACCGGCCTCAAAGTTCTGGCGCCAGACGTCCACATTGTGCTTGAGGATGCGGTACTCGCGGTTGGCCAGCACCACGAACACGATCGCAAGCCTGTGGTGCGCGGCGGTCCACAGCGCCTGGATCGCGTACATCGCCGAGCCGTCGCCGGAGATCGCGACCACCGGACGATCCGGCATCGCGACCTTGACGCCGATCGCCCCGGCGAGGCCCTGGCCGATGCCGCCGCCGCGGCCGCCGAAATAATCGCCGAAGCCGCGATAGTCGAAGGCGCGCGCGAGATCGAGGCTCGCCGTGATGCTTTCATCAACGATGACGACATCATCGGGCAGGCCGCGACGAAGCTCCGCGGTGACACGCGGCATCGCGGTCGGCTGCCGGTCCCGGCTTTTCTCGACCCGCGCGCGATAAGCCTCCTTCTCCTTCGCCTGCAATTCGGCCAGCGCGGCATTGCGGTTCTGCGCGGCCTGCCTGAAGTCCGCGCTGGCCTTTGCACGTACCGCCTCCGTCAAGGCACCGACGCTGACGGCGATGTCGCCGACGATGCCGGCATCGAGCCGGTTGTTGAGCGCGAGACGCTCGGCCGAGGCTTCGATCTGCAGCACGGACGCGCCGTGAGGGATGTGGCCGCCAGGCGCAAACCAGATGTCCTCAAAGAACGGGCCGCCGACCAGCAGCACGAGATCGGCATCGCCGAGCGCCTTGCGCACCTGCCTTGCGTCGCCCGGAAGCGACTGACGATAGCTCGGATGGCTGGTCGGGAACGGCGCGTGATGGCGGAGCCCCTCGAACCACACGGTGGCGCCGATCGCTTCCGTGAGCACCACCAGCGCCTGCTCGCCGCCCGATCGTGCCACGTCGTCGCCAGCGATGATGGCCGGCTTTTTCGACTTCAGAAGCAGCGCGACAAACGCTTCGATGCCGGCCGGATCGGGGCGCGGCGAGCGCCACAAATTGTCCGGCGCCAGAGCATCGACCGCGGTCTCCTGTTCCATGACGTCGATCGGCAGCGACACGAACACCGGCCCCTGCGGCGCATCGGTCGCCACCTTGAACGCGCGGCGCATGATCGGCGCGATCTCGTCGGCGCGCTCGATCTGCACGCTCCACTTGGTCACCGGCGCCGCCATCGCGACGAGGTCATGGCCGAGCAGCGGATTCTTCAGCCGCATTCGCGTATCCTGCTGGCCGGCCGTCACGACCACGGGCGAACCCGCCTTCAGCGCGCCGTACAGCGAGCCGATGCCGTTGCCGAGGCCGGGAGCGACGTGCAGGTTCGCGACCGTGACACGCCCCGACGCCTGCGCGTAGAAGCTGGCGGCGCTGACCGCGACACCTTCATGCAGTGCCATGATGTACTCGAGTTGCGGAAATGCCGGCAGGCTGTCAAGCAGTGGCGTTTCGGTCGTGCCAGGATTGCCGAAGATATGACGCACGCCGTGCGACACGAACGATTCCATCAGCACACGACGCCCGCGCATTCGCTCCCTCTCGATTGTTCTGATCCGTTTTGCGCATCATCGGCCGGGGAGCGCCCCGTGGCAACCGTGCGAGACGGCCAGCATCCGCGCGCCCGGCTGCGTCTTCCGCATGGCTACAAGGCGCCGCCGCGCCAGCGAGGCCGCGGCCCTGCCACTTCCGCGGCCGAACCAGCCAAAGAAAAGGGCCACCGTTTAGGTGGCCCTTTTGCTTATTTCTTGAGGTTGGCGGCAAACAGCTTTGCGGCTTCGGCCTTGGATTCCTGATCGGCCTTGGCGTCGTATCTGAGCGGCAAATTGAACTTCTTGCCGAGCTCGGTGGCTTCGGGGTTGGTGAACGCGTGAACCGCGCCGGGATACTCGACGATGCGGTAATCGGCCTTCGCGGCGTCGAAATCCTTCTTCAGCGCATCATACTGCTCGCGCTTCACGAACGGGTCGTCCGCGCCGTTCAGGATCAGGATTTTCGCCTTGACGGTGCCCGGCGCCGGTGCGGGGGTATTGAGACCGAGCGAGGCGTGGAAGCCCGCGACGGCGGCAAGATCGGCGCCAGTGCGCGCCATGTTCAGCACCACCGCGCCGCCGAAGCAGTAACCGACGGCGCCGATCCGCTGCGGATTGACCGAGGCCTGCTTGGCGAGTTGCTCGCGCGCGGCATTGAAACGCTGCTCCATCACCTTCGGGTTCTTCATCACCGAGCCCGAGAGCGCGCCGGCATCCTTCGGGTTGTCGGCGGTCTTGGCGTCGCCGTACATATCCGCGACGAACGCCACGTAGCCCTGCTCCGCGAACTTCCGCGCCTCGCTATGGATATGCGGGGTGATGCCCCACCATTCGTGCACCATGACGATGCCGGGCCGCTTGCCCTGGGTCGCGTCGTCATAGACGACGAAGCCCTTCATCGTGGTCTCGCCGTCGGTATAGGTGACCGGCTCTTCCTTGACCGCTGCGTGCGCGCTCGCGACCATCGCGATGGCGCAGAGTGCTCCCACTATGTTCGTTATGATCGTTCGCATGCTGACCTCCTGCGGGTTTGGCACGACGCGACATTGGCATACCAGCGAATCCTGCGCTAGGCTTTGGAAAGCGGAGCCGCTTCGCTCGCCGGCTGCGCATCATCTCCCGAGCGCGCGGGCGTCTGGCCCGCGGCCGAGCGCGCCAACATTTCTGTCGGTTGCTGATCTGTGAACGATGTTGCGTCAAGGTCAGCGCGTCGCCGTTGCTGAGCCTGTCGCGCTATCGATGAACGCAACCGGGGTGCCCTTCGCGACACCGGCCGCGACGCGCTGCGCGTCCCAGTTGGTGAGCCGGACGCAGCCGTGGGACTCCGCCTTGGAGACCTTGCCGGGATCGGGCGTGCCGTGAATGCCGTAGCCTTCGCCCGAGAGGTTGATCCAGACCACACCGACCGGGTTGTTCGGACCGGGCCTGATCGTGAACGGCGTCTTCGATCTGACGCCCTTGAACGCGTATTTCGGATTGTAGCGATAGGTCGGGTTCTTGTTGATCGCCGTCACCTTGAGCGTTCCGCTCGGCGTCGGCTTCTCCGCGCTGCCGACGGTCGCAGGATAGAAGCCGAGCAGCTTACCTGCTGCATCGAACGTGCTGAGCGCCTGCCGCATCTTGTCGACCTCGACGCGCGCGACCTGCGGCGGTTTTCCGGCGTCGACGACGTTGGCAACCGCGATGGTCTCGCCGGCCTTGTCGAACTTCTGTCCCGGATTGAGCGCCTGAAGCAGTGCCTCGCTCATGTGGAATTTTTCGGCGAGCGCTTCGCGCGGACTGGTATAGCCCAGCGCCGGCAGGCTCTTCATGCTCTCCATCCTCGCGGGGATCCTCTTCGCGAACGGCCCCTTCACGTCGGCGTCGACGATCGTGTAGCTGACGATCGCAGGCCCTTCGCTGGCGGTTGTGAGCCCGCTCCAGAGCTCCGGCGTCACCGCCTTGTCGAAGGACAATCCATTCGCGTCGGCAAACGCCCGGAGCGCCTTCTGCGCGTTGTCGCCCAGCTTGCCGTCGATCTCGCCGGGAGAAAAATGCGCGCGGTCGAGCAGGATCTCGAGCTTGGCAACGAAGGCGTTGAGCTGACGACGGTCCGGCAATTTTGCCGGCGGCGCCGCCACGTCGTTGATCGCGGCCGCATCAAGACCCGCGGCCACCGCCGGCGCGGCCGACACAAGCAAAAGTGCAATCGCAAAACGTGCAACGGAAAACGGTCGGAACATCGTGCATCCCAACGTGATCATCTTCCGTAAAGCTACGGAAAGCGTCGAAGTTCCAATGCGAACAGCGGCGAAGTTCCACGGCGGAACAGCTGATTTCGCGGCTTCGCCGCAATCGACCCGCTAAAAAGTCGTGATCCGAAGTGCATTTGCGCGCAACTCACATCACAATTCAGGTCTCTGAAAGCAAATGCGATTTGTCATCGCGGCGCTTGCCGCGTTTCTTGTCTTGATGCTCGATTTCGATCGTTCGCCCGGCTCGATCAACGCCTCAACCCAAGCCCCGACATTCTCGCGCGACGCGACATCCGACGCCGTTCCGTTTGCCGCGCGCTTTATCGAAAGCGCTGATGCCAGCGAGGCGCCCGCTGCGACGGACGCGGACAAGACGCCCGCGCCTGCGGCGCAGCCGAGCGATGCCGCGGCCGAGCCGCAGCTGTCCGCGATCGACAAATTCTGCCACAGCCTGAAGGACGCGGCGCAGGCGAGCGAAATCCCCGTTGCGTTCTTTGCGCGGCTGATCTGGCAGGAGAGCCGCTTTCGCTCGAACGAAATCAGCCATGCCGGTGCGCAGGGCGTTGCGCAGTTCATGCCGGAGACGGCGGCCGAAGTCGGGCTCGACGATCCCTTCGATCCGCTGCAGGCCTTGCCGGCATCCGCAAGACTGCTGCGCAAGCTGCGCGACGATTTCGGCAATCTCGGCCTGGCGGCGGCCGCCTACAATGCCGGCAGCGGCCGCGTCCAAAGATGGCTCGCCAGGCAAAGCGAGCTGCCGCGCGAGACCCGCGACTATGTCCGGATCATCACCGGCACCAAGGCGGAGGACTGGGTCGAGCATGCCGAGACGCTCGCCATCCGCATCGACTTGCCGGGCGAAGCGCCGTGCGAAGGCATAGGCGGCCTCTCGAAGGCGAAGGATGTCGCCTTCGTCGCGGCGTCGCCGGCGGCCGCGGTGACGACGATCATCCGCAAGGCCGAGGCCGCGCGAGAGGCGGCAAGGTCGGTCGCCGGCCGCGCGCGCAAGCGGCTCGCGCTGCTGCTCAGAAAGAGCTCGCCGGGCGCGGCCCGGCTCGGCAAGGCGCGCCCGACCGTCGTCGCCGCCAAAACGAAATCCGGCAAGACCCGCGCCATTCACGTCGCCTCGCGCGCGCGTTCGTCGAGCTGAGGCCGCGTCACGACGCGTGCACCGCCGCAAGCGTGGGCCGGCGATATTTCCGCTCAGGAAACTGAGCGCACTGGTGTATGTTGCCGGTCGTTTTCAGATCGGTTTGCTTGCAATTTTCATTTCCCAGTGGGCGTTGTCATGACGTTGATCGATGGTTTGGGTTATCTGGCGTCGGCGCTTGTGTTGCTGACGTTCTGCATGAGTACGATGTTGAGCCTGCGCGCTGTCGCGATATTCAGCAATCTGGCATTCATCAGCTATGGATTGGGCGACCGGATCTACCCGGTGCTCATCCTGCATATCATTCTGCTGCCCCTGAACGTGGTGTTGCTGTTCCAGATGGTTCGGCTGCTTCGGAAAGCGAAGCGTGCTGCAGCGACGGACCTTTCTCCGAACTGGCTGCAGCCGTTCATGCAGCCGAAGCATCTCAAGGCGGGAGAAACGATCTTCCGGAAAGGCGACGACGCCGACCTGCTGTACATGGTCGTGTCCGGCGAGGTCAGGTTTCCCGAGATCGATCGCGGGGTATCGGCGGGTGAACTGTTCGGCGAGATCGGGCTGTTTTCGCTCGAGCGCCGCCGCACGCAAACCGCTCAAGCCGCGACCGATGTAGATCTGCTCTGGATCAGCGACAGCGCACTGAGGAATCTGTGCGAGCGCAACCCGGGACTGTCGCTGTATTTCCTGCGCCTGACGGCGACGAGGATGACGGAAAACGCGGCTCGCGCGATCGGGGTCGGCGAGGTGGCGCCCAGTCCGGCGTAAGGTGCGCCGCCTCGCTTGCCGGCGCTACGGCGCGGACGACGCCGCAAGGCTCGGCAGCGGCGCAAACTGCATCTCTGCAACGGCCGAGCCGGCGTATGCACTGGCGATCAGGATCATGACTCGAATGGCGACGAACATGGTGCCTCCTCAGTCTTGTTGTTGGTCTTTCAATGCCAGAGACTTCTTTCCCGCCGGTGAGGAAAGCTGGTTGCCGCAACCTTGAAGGCATTGGTAAGCGGGCCGTTTACGCAAGCCAATTCATGAGTTGGGAACCGTATCAGCTGATCGGCCGCAGCACTAAACGCGCGGTTCACCGTCACCGGGCATTGTTCGCCTCAATCAAGAAGGCGCAAGCACAATGCCGATTTTCAGGACGATCCTTGTTGTCGTATCGATTTTTCTTGCCGGTTTGTACGTCTACGACAGCTGCCGCAGCGATGGGCTCGCCATGCCGGTTTCGGTAAACGGAATCCTTGCACGGCGCTGGCCGGAACCGGACGCTTTTCATCCGACGGCAGCCCCTGTTTCCGCGACCGCCGGCACCGTGACGCCGGCCGCGCGCGTTAGGGAAACGTTTGCGATGTTCATTCCCAAGGATGCGCGACGCCATCCGATGCAGCGCAGCCTTTAGAGCATGATCCGGAAAAGTGGAAACCGGTTTTCCGAAAAGATCATGCTCAAACAAGGAGATGAGATCATGATGCGATTCTGTGGAAACGCATCATGATCTAGCGGCCTCGAGTCAGCCCAGCGACGCGCCGGCCTTGGCGCGGCTTATTCCGAGCGTCACGATGCGCTGCAGGAGATCCGGATAGTCCAACCCGTCATGCCCGGCGGCCGTCGCGAACTCCTGGCTCTTGGCGATCTCGGGATTGGGATTGGCCTCGATGAAATAGGGAACGCCATTGGTCGACAAGCGGAAGTCGATGCGCGCATAGCCGTCGAGCCCCAGGGTCCGGTAGATGCGCTTCGCCAGCCGTTGAATATGGGCGGATAGTTCCGGCGTGAGATCCTCGGCCGGGCCGTCGACAATCCCGACGCGCTCCTGATAGCTGGTATCGTGCTTGACCTTTTCGGTGGCGATCTGGCGCGCAGCAGGGCCGCCCATGCTGCCGAATTTCAGTTCCCACACCGGCAGCACCCGCAGCCGGTTGTTGCCGAGCACGCCGACATAGAGCTCGCGTCCCTCGATGAACTGCTCGGCGATCGCGGCCGTTCCGATCCGCTCATGGATGAAGGCGACGCGCTCGGCGAGCTTCTCGTCGGTATCGACGATCGACGCCTGCGAGATGCCGAGCGATCCATCGCTGCTCAGGCTCTTGACGATCAGCGGCAGCTCGAGACGCGGCGGCCGCTTGACCTTGCGGCGCATCGGAAACACGGCGAAGGCCGGCACCGGGATCCGGCGATGGTGCACCAGCGTCTTGGACAGATCCTTGCCGCGCGCCAGGATCAGGCCGCGCGGGTTGCACCCGGTATAGGCGATCTTCATCAGCTCGAGATAGCTCGCGATGTGCTGGTCGTACACGACGTCGTAGTGAAACTCCTCCAGCAGCGTGAACACGACGTGCGGCTTGAAGCCCTCGATCTCGTCGCGCACCGGCTTGATTTCCTCCTGCACGCCGAGCGGACGTACCTCATGGCCGGCCGCGCGCAGGGTGCTGACGACGTCGTATTCCGTCTTCCACTCGTTGATCTCCCGCGCGCTGTATCCATCGCTGGAGTCGGGCGGCACACAGTCCGGGTGCATCAGCACCAGAATGCGAAGCTGTTTCATAGCGCGATCCATTTCCGGCGCGACGGGCCGAACAGCGCGTGCATGGTCTTGGCGGTCAGCAGAATGGTGAAGTTTGTCACGAGCTTCTGCTCGGGGCCGACGGCACGCAGATTGAGCTCGCGGCAGCGCGAGATCATATCATCGAGCACGGCATCGAGCGTCAACTGGTTCTCGCCGGTCCACCGCGCCACCAGCTGCCTGATCTGGGCGCGGTGCCGCCTGATGAAGGCCGCGGCCGGCGGACGCCGATAATGCCGCGGATCGGCGGAGAACAGCTTGGAGAGATCGCGGTCGTAGGTCTTCGGCGGCGTGAAGGCGTAGAATGCCTGCTTCTTCCTGTAGTGCTCGGCGAGCGTTTGCTTGAGCGTATGCAGCGGATCGACCCGCTCGCGCGTCGGGAGCAGCGGCCGCTTGCCGGCGATCTCGCCCATCAGCTCGTCGACATATTCGAGCTTCTTCAGCGCGGGCCAGCCGGCATAGCGCGTCCGCCAGTTCGAGCGCGGCCGCAGCCACACCGCGAAGGTCTCGGCGAAGTCCTCATCCGGATGGCTCTGCGCGTACCAGAGCCGAAGATGCTGGACATAATTGCGGCTGGCCGGATTGGGCCGGTAGTAGCGCGGATAGTGCTGCGACGACGGGCCGAACAGCTGCTGCCAGCGCCGGCGGCGCTGCAGCTGGTAGCCGTGCTGCACGGCGTGCCCCGCCTCGTGGCGGAGAATGGCCATGCACTCGGACCACGAGGCGCCCTCGACGTCGAGCATCATCTTCTTCTCGAGCTTCATCAGGCGGGGATGGGCGAGGTAGAACGGGATCGCGATGCCGGGCACATCTGCCGGGCTGAACCATTCGCTCGAGATCCACGTGTGCGGCCGCAACCGGATGCCGCGCTCCTCAAGCTCCTCATAGAGCGTATTCACACAATCGGCGAGCCAGGTGCCCTCGACGGCAACCCTCAGACGATTGAGCGGTTGCGCGAGCAACTGCTCGTCCGTCAGCTTTTCCCAGGCAAATTTGCGGCGCGGCATAGGCTTCCAAAGTCTAAAGCAAATCGGACTCTGGATGGTGTCATAGGTTGCCGCCGGCAACAACCGCCGGGCCTTCGCGGCGAGCCTCCGGCCAATGCCGGCATCGGGCCGGCCCGAGTGTCCGCCTTGGGCGGCGGGCAGCGCGCCGAGCCCGATTCGCCGGCTCAAGGCGACGCTCATCTGGCGTCCTAAGGCTTGACCCAGCGTTGCACGGCAGCGGCGGTGTCGGCCGGCCTGGTGTTGAAGCAGATGGCGGCATCGGGGG
The DNA here is from genome assembly GCF_055264925.1 of Bradyrhizobium sp. KZN70725. NCBI lineage: Bacteria > Pseudomonadati > Pseudomonadota > Alphaproteobacteria > Hyphomicrobiales > Nitrobacteraceae > Bradyrhizobium > Bradyrhizobium sp. KZN70725. Next base: position 2,521 of record NZ_JBUYWT010000074.1, on the reverse strand, counting down.
CGAGCCGGTGCACCAGATTGAGGATCGTCTCGAACAGCAAGAGCCGCTCCGGCGGCTCGCGCAGCCCAGCACCGATCACGACGCAGTCGTAGCGGCGCGCGTTGAGGGCCGCCGCCGTCACGGCTTCCGCCGTATCGCCGAGGTCGATCAGGCAGCTCTCGACGTCGTAGCCGAGCGTCCGCAGGCCCTCGATCTGCGCGTCGAGATAGCTGCGTACCAGTTCGGGCGTGAACTGCGGCATGACGGACAGATCGACGAAGGTAGGGTCGAGGCCGATCGTCAGCACGGATGGCTTCGTCATGGTGGCAGTTCCCGGTCCGAGAGAATTTCGTCCGAGCATGCCGCAGGTTTGAGTCGAAATCGCGGACACGACGACCCGCAGCAACCTTGTAGCCCGGGTGAGCGAAGCGACACCCGGGGTTGCTCGTCGCAAAGACCCGCATCTCGGTTCGCTCATGCGGGCTACATGGTTTCGCTCCGTCGAAATCGCCGAGCCGTCAGCGGCAGCCATGATCCTGCGCGGCACGCGCAGCGATTGCGGCGCGCCGCTTGAGGAACTCGCGCTCGCGCGAATTGCCGGCTAATGCGGCGGCGGCCTCGAACGCGGCATGCGCCTCCGCGAAACGGCTCAGCTTATTCAGCAGATCGCCGCGCACGCTCGGCAGCAGATGATAGGATTTCAGCGCCGGCTCTTCGGTGAGGCCGTCGACGATCGCGAGCGCAGCAAGCGGCCCCTCGGCCATGCCGATCGCAACTGCGCGGTTGAGCTCGATCACGGGTGAATCCAAGAGCGCGGCGAGATCGCCGTACAGCGCGGCGATGCGGCGCCAGTCGGTCGCGTCCGGTGTTCCGGCTTCGGCGTGGCAGGCGGCGATCGCGGCCTGCAGCACATAGAAGCCGCCGGCGCCGCCGAGCTCGCGGGCACGCGCCAGCGCGAGCTGCCCGCGGCGGATCTGCAGGCGATCCCACCGCGCACGGTTCTGGTCCATCAGCAGGATCGGCTCACCGGACGCATCGGTGCGCGCCGCCATCCGCGAGGCGTTGAACTCCATCAGCGCCAGCAGGCCGTGCGCCTCCGGCTCCGATGGTGCGATCGAGGTCAGCACGCGGCCCATGCGCAGCGCCTCGTTGCAGAGCTGCGGCCGCAGCCATTCGTCGCCGCTTGCCGCGGTATAGCCCTCGTTGAAGATGAGGTAGACGACCTCGAGCACGGAGGCGAGCCGCTCGGACAGCTCCTCGCCACGCGGCGTCTCATAGGCAAGGCCTGACTCCGACAACGTGCGCTTGGCGCGCACGATGCGCTGGGCGATGGTCGCCTCCGCCTGCAGGAAGGCGCGCGCGATCTCCTCGGTGGTGAGGCCGCAGATCATCCTGAGCGCCAGCGCGGCGCGCGCCTCCCGCGACAGGCGCGGATGGCAGGCGGTGAAGATCAGCCGGAGCAATTCGTCGCCGATATCGTCGTCGAGCGCGGCATCGAAGTCGGGCATGGTCTCCTGCTCCCGCGCCAGGTCGTGCGCGATCACGCCGTGCTTTTCGGCCAGCATGCGGTTGCGGCGCAGATGATCGAGCGCGCGGCGCTTGGCCGTCGCCATCAGCCAGGCACCGGGCTTTTCCGGCACGCCATCGGCCGGCCAATGCTCGAGCGCGGCGACCAGCGCTTCCTGGGTCAGGTCCTCGGCGAGCGGCACGTCACGCAGCATCCGCGACAGGCTGGTGATCAGCCGCGGCTGCTCGATGCGCCACACCGCAAGAATCGTGGCCTGGATGTCGGCGGCCGTCATCGCCGCCGACCTGGATTCTCGTCCTGACGCGTTTTCTTCACGCGAACCGGCGTCCACTTCGCTTGCGAACGCCCTGTTCGCGCGGCGCATCAGGCGCAGGCGGACACATCGACCTGACAACCGCCGTCGGCGCCCGGGGTGGCGAATGGGCGAACCTCACAGGTTCCCTCCCAACCCGGCATATGCTCCTTGTGCAGCTGCATGAACTCCACGGCGGCGGCGACCGCCTCTTCCTTGTTGCGGAGCTCGAAGATCGCATAGCCGCCAATCATCTCCTTGGTCTCGACGAAGGGCCCGTCGACGACGTTGAGCTTGCCGTCGGTGATGCGGACCTGGGCGCCCATCGCGACCGGCAACAGCCCGCCGGTGTCGATCATGCGGCCCGCCTTGATTTCCCGCTCGGCAAGCCTGCCCATCGCCTCCATCAGAGCCGGCGTCGGCGGGCCCGGGGGCTGGGGCGAGGTGACGATATACATGAAGCGCATCGGAAAACTCCTGTTGGGCGAGACGCGGCGATGATCGCCGCAAGACCGGCTCGCTATGGGGAACGACGATCCGGGAGGGGGTGAATCGACATGGGAAAGGGAATTTTTTTCGGGCAGAAGCAAATCCTTGTCGTCCCTGCGAAAGCACTAGGTGGTGTGGACATTTATCGCATCCATAAGACGATGGCTGCGAGAGTAACGACGGCCAGGTAATTTCGGGCGGTCTTTTCGAAGCGGGTTGCGACGCGGCGGAAC
>NZ_JBUYWT010000073.1:0-32183 GCF_055264925.1 Bradyrhizobium sp. KZN70725 | reverse complement strand
CGCGTGGCGATGACGGAAGGTCGGGTTCGCCCGGCGCCGATAGGCGTCAAACTTCTCGCAGAACCACGTGTAACCATAGCCGTCGGGATGCGCCGTCCGGTATTCCTGCCACAGCAGCGTCAGCGTCACGCCCTTGCGCTTGAGCTCCTGCGCCACCCGTGGCCACTCTGGCTCGCTCAAGTCCTGCGGGGGGCGCCCGACCCGCCGGAACAAGGCTCGCTGCAAGGCCGCCTCGCTCTCGTAAATCGGCGGCAGCGGCCAGCTCAAACCCGCTTCACGCGCTCGCAGCAGGTAGGTGGCAACCGAACTCTTGCTGATCTGCAGCCGTTCCGAGATCTCCCGAACCGACAGGTCCTGCTCGTACGTCAGCCTCAGGATCGATCGTAGGTCCTTCACAGTGGTTCGTTTCGCTTGCTTCCGTCTCGGCATTGCCCCTCTCAAACTCAGCTTGAGAGAGAACATTGCCTGAACGGCGCTCCCGAAAACCAACCTCCCGCAACTGTCCGCGATTTAGCGGAATCCCTGTCCCGGAATTACTGAAATCGCTGTCCGCGAATTACCGAAATTGCTGTCCGGAAATTGCCGAAACACGCATCTAGATCGAGAAGATCAACTATCCAATGCTCTACCGGGATAAGGCGACACCGGCTGAGTATTGGGCTGACCTGAAGTATGCCGAGGAAACATGAAGTGGCTTGAGTACCGCGAGAACGGCACCTTCGTCAGAATGACGCAGGCTGGCAAAGGCCCGTTCGGCTGATCGGCAGAGAGCACGCCAGTCGTGCGACAACGTGGGCGCGCCGCGCGTTCTGACGGCAAGCTACCCCTTCAGGGGTATTAAACTTTTTAAGTCTTTGTGCAGACTTAGCTTAGCCAGGATTTTGCAGATCCTTCCTGGGGCTAGAACCGACGCCGTCCGCATGCATTTTAAGCGGGCGGCGTTCGTACAATCTGAGCCGGCGTAAGCAGCAAGAAGCCCCGACGGGGGCTAGCGGCGTCAGGGCTTCTTTCCGGATGTGATCCTCCCCGGACCGCATCCTCAGCGCGCGACTGGCTGAGCGCACCGTCAGTCTACCGGGAAATCTCAGCATTTTAGACCGCTCTGCCGGATTACCTCGACTTGACACGTGCCTAAGTTCGGTAATGTCTCACCTTGAATTTTATCCCGCTTTGTCGCGTTTTCAGACGCGCGCTCCATCTGCTCGGCCGTAAGGAGGCGCACGCGAGGCTAGAGCGTTGATTCTTTGCCGCAGATGATCAACCAGCCGCTCCGCACCGACAGTCATGCAGCCATCATGCCCCCAAGGCACTTGGACGACCTCGAGCTGAGAACACAGGTGCCGCCAGTTCCGTCCCTCGTGTTCGGCCGCGTAAAAGGCAACGGCGACCTCGAGCGATGCCGGAAGATATCGCGCCATCGCCATCGAATAAGCATCCCACAGAGCCGGCGAAATCTTGCCCTTGGCGGTCCATACCGGTTCGCTCGTCGAATGCTTGGCGTCTCGCTATGCGGAAGCGATACTGGCGCTGGATCATGCGCGCGCTTTGCCGCCTGGGCCGGCTCGCGTTGAAGCGATGAAACATGCCGGCGCCCTTCGCGTCGCGGCAGACCGGATCACTGGCCCGAAGCTGCCCCGTCGCGGGCGTCCACCAAGTTAATCGGGCGACAAGGAGTGAGGCGCATTGCTCATCAAGCGCTTTGACAGGATGTCGCAGCGCCGGAACGTTTGAGCGATTCGTCAAATCGGTTCGGGATGGGAAAGTTTCGGCATCACGCTACTAAGCGTCGCGATAATCGCGGCGATGTATTTCTACGCCCTCAGTCTCGGATAGCCTATCCGCTCTCATATTCCAGTTCGCGCGCACCTACCTTTCTTGACTTGCAAGGCCGTGCGGCGTGCTTGCCGCTAATGCGACAGTTCCTGGACAGCAATTAGATCAGCTTCCCCGGGCCCGGATCGCGGACCCGTACCGCGTTCCTAATCCCGGCCTTGGCCGTGAACCCGAGCGCTTGAGATACACGGACTCAGATGTCTGACAGTCTGACATATCGCAGTCCAACTAACGCGTGACCAGCGGCCCTGACTGGGCCGAGCGCACTAAGCGTTCAGCCGCGCGCGTGCCGGGTCTCCACATTTTTCTCAGGGCCTCGTGGTGCGGGAAGTAGAGGCGCGCTATATCGCTTCGCCTGAGGAGATAAGGTTCCCGCGGCGCGGGCGAGTACCTGCGCTAGGCTTGCTCGCGCGAGCGCTTCCTAGAACTCGCTTTCAAGACCCGATTTGCGGCCGACCGGTTATTCGACGATGCTCCCACACGCTTTTCGCGAATGCAGCGCACTTTGATGACGAGCACACCGCATTTCGAGGGCAATCAGATTGGTACTCGGTAATAGTCATTTACCGATCGACCGGCCGCCGGATCATTCCAATTCCATGCCGTCTCATCACGATATTTGGGCGCGCCCTGCAGTTGGCTTTCTGTCACGCCAGTGACGTACCCGCCAAGATTGGTGTCGTACTTCAACGATTGCCAAGGCAGTGGATAGTGATCATCGCCGATGCCAAGAAGGCCGCCGAAGCTCAGGACCGCGTAGGAGACCTTTCCGCTCTTTTTGTCGATCATCACCCGCTCGATACTGCCGATCTTCTGACTGTCTGCACCGTAAACTGTCGTGCCTTCAACCTTGTCGCTGCCGATCAAGTTGCCGGATTCCTTCGCTTCGAGTCCCATAACATCCTCCGTTTAAGATCTTAACGGCAAATGTCTTCGGGAGAGCAAGGTTCCTACGATACGCCCGGTGCCAGCTTTAAGGTTGGGAAAAGGATGCAACCTTCGCCGTGGAAAGGCATTGCACGGCAATGATGCCCTTGTCACGGAGCTTGAAATGGCAAATGCAATCACAGTGCGGACGGCGATCGATATCGCTTGGAGCGTTTTCTGCGCCACTCACTCCGGGATTGATACATCAGATAGGCGTCGCTGTCTGCTTGAGCGTCACCTCTATGGGAGTTGGGATCGCCGCGAAGGCGATGCCGACGCGTGCGCAAGAGCTCCTCGAGCGCATCACTATAGAGGGCACGCGCGCGGTGATCGGCACCGCAAGGCCGGAGCATTGCCAAACTCGGTTCGGATGCAATCATCTTACTGCTCCGAGCGGTGCTTCCTAGCTAAAGGACCATCGATGCACATCGCCCAACTTGCCCTCGCTGAAAGCGTGCCCCTAAACTCTATGGAGGCGCCCGGCTCAACGTCCGGATTGCCGAGACCCAAAGCTTCCCTTTCACGACGAAGTAGCGGCCATCGGGCGTCACGGGATGCTTTATGCCGGCCACTTCTCAAATGAAGGGTTTGCCCCCGGTCACCGCGACGGTCGTGCCCGAAGTGTAGCTGGATAGCGGGTCGGCGAGCATCACGTAGGCTGTGGCGAGTTCAGCCGGCTGGCCAGCCCGCTTCAGCGGCACTTGCTTGCCAAAGTTCTTTACGGCCTCCTCTGGCATCGTCGAGGGAATAAGCGGGGTCCAAATTGGACCCGGCGCAACGGCATTCACCCGGATGCCGTTCTCCGCCAGCATCTGGGCCAGGCCGCCCGTAAAGTTCTGGATCGCTCCCTTCGTCGTCGCGTAGGCGAGCAGTATCGGATTCGGCATGTCGGAATTTACCGATGCCGTGTTAATGATGGCGCCTCCAGGCTTCATATGCGGGACCGCGGCCTTGGCGAGGTAAAACATCGCATGGATGTTCACCTCGAAAGTCATGCGCCATTCTTCGTCGCTGATGTCGCCGATGTCGGCGAAGGTCGCCTGATGCGCGGCATTATTGACGAGAATGTCGACGCCGCCAAGTTCCTGCACGGCGCGGTCGACCACGGTGCGGCAATGGTCGGCCGAGCGAAGGTCGCCCTCGACGAGGACAGCCCTGCGCCCTTCCTTCTCAATCATCGCCGCGACTTCTTTCGCATCGTCGCTTTCGTCAAGGTAGGCGATCAGGACGTCGGCGCCCTCGCGGGCGAAGGCTATGGCGACCGCGCGCCCGATGCCGCTGTCGCCGCCAGTAATAATGGCGCACTTGCCTTGAAGCCGTCCCGAGCCCTTATAGCTTGTCTCGCCATGATCCGGGCGCGGGTCCATCTTCCCCGTCGAGCCTGGCATGGGTTGTCGCTGGCTGGGAAACGGCGGTTTGGGATATTCGGGCATGATTCTGTCCTTTACTTCGTCCGGACGGCCTTAGCACCAACGGATTTCAGCGCGTCCACGACGCGCTTCGGATCGTCGCCATGGAAGTCGACGGATACTTCGATCGGGCCCTCAAGCTTCTCGCCCGGCTTCGGCTTTACCTTCACGTCGGCGAGCGCGGGTCGATCGCCGGATGTATTGTCGGCGCCCATCGGCTGCACCACGTCGGTTCTCTGGACTCCGCACTCCTGCACAACGTGCTCGACCGCGAGCTCTGCCGCGCGGCGAGTATCGAATTCGGCGACGAGGATGCCTTCCATGCGTGTCTCTTTCGGGCAGGCGATGGCAAACAACCAACTGCGTCCCCCGGTGTTCCTATGGGGGCCGGCGGTCTTCGATGAACTCGTTAGAGCGCTCGCTTCAAATATTCTGCTGTCCGGCTCCCGGAGGCAGCAACTTGATCCGGTCGTCCGGACGCCACGATGCGGCCTCCTTCGTTTCCAGCGCCGGGGCCGACTTCTACGATCCAGTCGCTCTCCGCTGCAACAGACATATCATGCTCGACCAGAACGACGGTGTTGCCAGCCTCGACGAGCCCTTGCAGCTGATTGCCGAGCTTTGTGACATCGGACGGATGCAGTCCCGTCGTCGGCTCATCGAGAACGTATAATGTACCGCCACGATGGGCGCGCTGGAGCTCGGTGGCGAGTTTGACGCGTTGCGCCTCTCCTCCTGAAAGTTCGGTGGCCGACTGGCCAAGTCTAATGTAACCGAGCCCGACCTCGCGCAGAGCGCCCAAAGAGCGCGAAAGAACGTCATCGTCTTTAAAGAATTCGAAAGCCGCGTCGACGGTCATCGCCAGCACATCGGCGATCGACTTGTCCCGTATCTTGATCTCGAGCGTTTTCAGGTTATAGCGAGCGCCCCGGCACGTCGGACACGGAGTATAGACGCTCGGAAGGAACAGCAGCTCTACGCATACATAGCCTTCGCCCTCGCAGGTTTCGCAACGGCCCTTGGCCACATTGAACGAAAATCTGCCCGCGTCGTAGCGCCTGGCACGCGCCTGCTTCGTCCCGGCGAACAGTTTACGCACGTGATCGAGCAAGCCGGTGTAAGTCGCCAAATTGGACCGCGGGGTCCGGCCGATCGGCTTCTGATCGACCACAACGAGACGTTTAACGCGATCCAACCCTTCCGTAATTTCCCCACTCAGCGTACGCACGGTCTCCTGCAGCTCAGCTTCGTCCAGATCGGATTTGCGTTGCTGACCTAGGTTCTCCGCGATCGCCTCGACGAGAAACTGGCTGATGAGAGTGGATTTGCCCGAGCCGGACACGCCGGTTACACATGTAAGGACGCCGAGAGGGAGGTCGGCATCGAGACGGCTCAGGTTATTCCGCGTCACGTTCCGCAGCTTCAGCCAGCTGCTCGGCCGGCGGATCTTGCGTGGTGCCCTCGCGGCATCTTCGAACAGATACCTTCGTGTTTGGGACGCCTCGACTTTGGCCAAACCGGCAAGGCGCCCGCTGTAGAGTATCCGACCGCCCTGGTCCCCGGCAGCGGGCCCAACGTCGACGATCCAGTCGGCCTCGCGCACCACATCGAGCTCGTGTTCAACGACAAAGAGCGAATTTCCCGATGCCTTCAGGCGCCCGAGTGCCCGCAAGAGCGCCTGAGTGTCTGCCGGGTGCAGGCCAGCGGAGGGCTCGTCCAGTACGTAGACGACCCCGAACAGGTTCGATCGGACCTGCGTCGCGAGCCGCAGACGCTGCAGTTCGCCCGGCGATAACGTCGGCGTGCTGCGCTCTAAGGTGAGATAACCGAGGCCTAGCTCAAGCAGAACTTCGAGACGCCCGACGAGATCCTCGACGATTCTCTGAACGACAAGCGCCTTTTCGGGATGATCGTCGGTACCGTCTTTCTTGCTTCCATCAATATACGGTTTGATAAGCTCGTCGAGCTTGGCCAACGGCAGGCGAGACATCTCGGCAATGTCCATTCCTGCGAATTTGACCGAAAGTGCTTCTGCTTTTAGCCGCTTCCCACCGCAGACCGGGCAATCATCGCTCGACAGAAACTGCGCTACACGCCGCTTCATCATGACGCTCTGCGTGGTGGCATATGTCTGAAGCACGTACCGGCGGGCGCCGGTGAAGGTGCCCATATAGCTGGGCTCCTCCTTGCGCTTCAGGGCTTTTCGCGTCTCGGCTGGCGTGTATCCCGCATACACCGGTACGGTTGGCTGCTCGTCCGTGAAGAGAATCCAGTCACGATCTTTCTTCGAAAGCTCGCGCCACGGCCTATCGACGTCATACCCCAAGGTGACGAGAATGTCCCGGAGATTCTGGCCCTGCCAAGCCGAAGGCCAGGCCGCAATGGCGCGCTCACGGATCGTCAAAGTGTCGTCGGGTACCAGACTTCGTTCGACGACCTGATGAATTCGCCCGATGCCGTGACAGTTCGGACAGGCGCCTTCCGGCGTGTTGGGCGAGAAGGACTCCGCGTAAAGCAAGGCCTGCCCGCGCAGATATGTGCCCGCCCGCGAATACAGTATGCGCAAGAGGTTGGAGAGCGTCGTGACGCTTCCCACCGACGACCTGGTTGTCGGCGATCCGCGCTGCTGCTGAAGAGCGACGGCTGGCGGCAATCCTTCGACTGCGTCGACGTCGGGCACCTGCATCTGATGGAATAGCCGACGTGCGTAAGGTGATACGGATTCGAGATAACGACGTTGAGCCTCCGCGTATAACGTCCCAAACGCTAAGGAGGACTTGCCGGATCCGGACACGCCTGTGAAGACCACGAGCTCATTGCGCGGGATGTCCAGCGAAACGTTCCGGAGGTTATGCTCCCGCGCTCCGCGGACGCGGACGAAACCGTCGGCAATCGCGGAAGTCAGTTCTCTATCGGCTTTCTCGAACATCGAGAGGTAAAAGCCCGGCTGCATCTCGTGGTTCCCGAGGGCACCCGGTCGAGTCGCCCGGGGCGCGTTAACAAAGGAACCATGAAGGAACACCCTTGTTGCGTCTGATACGGCAAAGTCCTTGAGACGACCGAAGAATGGCCAAGAGAGATGTGCTACGGCTGGGGAGCCACCTGGCGCCAATACGATTCACATCTGCGTCGACCCAAGTATCCGTCAGGCTGGCTCGATCGCCCTCATGAGGTCCCGCGCGATCTTTTGCTTCATCTGTTGGTGCACTGGTTCGCCTTCTCGTCGGACCTCCATCTAAGGATGGTCGTGCCGTGCCGAAAGCGGCCACCGGTGAAGTGATCGTAGGACACTTCGACAACGTATTTCGGCTTCACCGCCTGCCATTCGGACGACCGTCTCGTCGACCATCGGCTTGGTCCGCCTGGCGCGTTGCCAGTGAAGCTTTTGGTCGCCGCAATCATCTCGAGTCTTTCGGTCAGCGCCGGCTTGTCCTTTGCCTTGATGGCTGACGAAAAGCCGACGTGGTGCAGGAGGCCATCTGCATCGTAAAGCCCCAGCAGCAATGAGGCGACAGCTTTGCGGCCGGCCTGCAGCTTCTCGCCGTAGCGAAAGCCTCCAATGACGCAATCAGCGCAGCGATATCGCTTGATCTTCTGCATGCCCTCGCGCTTCCCGGTCTGGTACGGAAGATCGAGCCGCTTCGCGACCACGCCGTCACTTCCGCCGCCGGCCGACTGCAGCCACCGCTCGGCATCCCCGAACTTCGTGCTGGCCGGCGATAGCCGAAATAGCGGCGCGCTCGAAAAACTGCGGCCAGCAAGCTTTTCCAACTGAGGTCGCCGTCGGGACAACGGTTGGTCGGCCAACTTTTTGTCGCCCAGCTCCAGCAGATCGAAAGCGAGAAATAGGGCCGGCGTGTCCCGGGACAGCTTCTGAACGCGGCTAGCGGCCGGATGGATGCGCTGCAGGAGGTCATTGAACGAAAATTGCCCGCCAATCTCGACGACGAGCTCGCCGTCAAGCACAAGCCTCTGCTCGCGCAAATCGCGGGCTGCGGCGACGATCTCCGGGAAGTATCGGGCGAGATCCTGGCCGGACTTCGAGCGCATGGACACCGCGTCCCGGTCCCGCGCCAGCAGGCAACGAAATCCGTCCCATTTGGGTTCATATTGCCACTCCTTTCCGACTGGAATGGCATCGACAGAACGTGCCTCCATCGCCTCCATACGGACACCACGCGGCGGCATTTCGACCTCCTGCTCGATGATTGGTCGCGGGAATACTATCGTGCGCGCCACTTTGGCGGTCAGGAGCCGCGCCAGGACGTCACCCGTAACTTTCAAATGCGCTTCGACGAGCGCGCGGGGAAGCCATTGGTTAAGCGAGATGTCGACATACCGGTTCGACCTGACATCTCCAGAAACCGCAGCGGGCGGTCTCCCGTGTTGTCGATGTAGTGCCCATCGCGAACGCGGCGTGTGGGCGAGCCAGTCGGTTAGTAGGAAAGTGTTTTCTTCCGAGAATGCACCATCGTCGAAGACGAGCAGAAACTCGCACCCTTCACGTCGCTGTTGAGTCCTTGGATCGAGTGCGGGATTCCCGCCGGAAAATAGAAACATCGTCCGCGAATGTTCGAGCCGGCCTCGTCGACCGCGGTGATCCGCGCCTTGCCTCGAAGCATGTACGACCATTCGGCTTGTTTGTGCCAATGCAGTTCGCAGACGCCCCCTGCCTCCAGTCTCATGTTGACTCCTGACACGTCCTTTGCGATCGGCAGTTCTCGGATCGTCGTCTCGCGGGTCCACCCGCTCTTTTCGATCCTGACGTGACTGTCAGCGAACGACCATTTCAGATTGGGCATCGAGCCGTGATCGGTTTCCGGCGGGCGGATGGTGAAGGGCTCCTGAACTTCCCGCGCAGGCTTGCGAGAGCCCGAGATGTGGGCCCCTTTGCCGTCTCGTTTAGGCTCCGGCGGATCTTTAGCCATGACCATTCTTGATCGATCGTTGTCGGTCCTTCCAGAACGGCCTCGGGTCCCCTTCGTTGCTAGAGCACCGCGTACGGCCACAGCGTTCGCAGTAGGAACGGTTCCGCCGCCGGTCCATTGCCCAGATTGAAGGAGCAGGGAATGGCGGATCAGGTGCGGCGCGGAGCGATGAAGCGCAATCCAGCACAGACGTTTCGGAAGGCGTGAGACCGCCCGCACGGTGCGGCAAAGGAAAGAAGGGCAGCCGCCGGGCCAGGTGCTCGCATTTCTGCGTGATGTGGTGCGAGAGGCTCCGCTGCCCTCGGTGCTCGTCGCCTTCATGCTGGGCTGCCTGATCGCGCGTCGTTAGCCGGGAATATCGCGATCAATCGCAAGATCATCGAACAGGGGCGAAGAACCTCCGGCAAGCATCGCCGCCAGAAGTTCCGCCGCGAGGAAGCTGAAGGTAATGCCGTTGCCGCCATAGCCAAAGGCGGCGAAGATATTCTTGGAGCCGGGCACCCTGCCGATCAACGGCAAGCCGTCATGGGTGGTATCGAAGGCGCCCGACCAGCCGAACGCCACATCTTCCGATGCATGCGGCCAAAGCGCCTTCAGATAATCTTTGAGCGCCCTCACCTTGGCAGGCGTGGCGTCATCACGAGCGTCAGGCTCGATGAGCGTACGGTCATCTTCGCCACCAAGGATGATGCGGCCATCAGCGGTGGTCCGCGCATAGTGATAGTTCCGGCTCGCTTCCCAGATGAGCGCCTGTTCGGGCCACAGATGGCCTGGCTGCCGCCGGCTCGCGATGACCCAGCTGGAAGCTGGTTGCTGCGCCGTGGGCCGCACAATATCCGGCATCACATAGCCGGTCGCGAGCACAACCTGGCGCGCCTCGATCGAAAGTCCGTTCTCAAGGCCGACGGTGACTCTCTGGGCCGTGCTGTCGTAGGCAACCGCGTTGGCCTTGAGAAGGCGGGCACCGCGTTGCAGGGAGATATCAAGCAGGCCATGTGTGAGCAGCACAGGATCGGCATCAGCCGCGTCCCTTGACAAAAGGGCGCCCGCCCGCGCGATGCCGAAGCGCTTCAGCAGCGCGGCGTGATCGAGATAGAGGGACGGCAGATCGGCGCGGCTCCTCAGCGCATATTCATCCTGAACAAGGTTCGGACTGTCATCGACGACGAGATAGAGCGAGAGACGCCGTCGCATCTGGCAGGCAATTCCATGCTGCCTAACCAGGGACGGCAGGCCTTGCGCGGCATGGTGGCTGGCCCGATAGCAGCGAACGGCCTTCTCGAAACCATAGAGCTGCGCGAGTTCGAACAGCGGCCGGTCGATTTCCCAGAGCAGCATGGCGGTGCTGGCCACCGTGCTGCCGACACTGGGAAGCTCGCGATCGATGACGACCACCTGGCGGCCTTGCCGTGTCAGGCGCTCGGCCATCAGCGCACCGGTGATGCCGGCGCCGATGATCAACACCTCGCACCGAAAGCTGTCAACGATCGGCTCAATTGGCAGCGGCCGTAGGACGGCCCACGGTGTGCGCGGGCTACGCAGATCGCCCTGCTCGATGTCCTCGTCCTTGAAGATGGAACGCTCCCTGAGCCTTGACCGGATCTCGCTAGACCTTTACCGGGCGCAAAGCCGACACGGCCGGAGCATTGATCGGCCGTCCGTTGGGCGCAAAGATCGAACCGTGGCACGGACAATCCCAGCAGCTCTCGAAGCTGTTCCAGTGCAGATGACAGCCAATATGCGTGCAACTGGCCGAATGAAGATGCAGTTCGCCAGCCTTGTCCTTGTAGGCTGCGATCTTTTCGAGTCCCCGCCGCAGAATGGCGCCCTCACCCGGCTGAAGCTCTTCGAGCGAAGCGATTTCACCCGGCGCCACATATTCCGCGAGGTTTTGCAGGATCGTCATGTTCTCGCGCAGGAAATTCCGCGCCGCTGCGAGCGGCTTGCGATCCGGCGCATAGACGGACTTCCACGGATGATCTTCGCCCAGAATGAGGGCTGTGTTCAGCATCGCGCCCATCACACCATGGGTCAGACCCTGGCCTGAATCGCCCATTGCAAGGTAAATGCGCTCGCTGCCGGGCTCGCGGCCGATGAAGCCGGCATAGTCGATCGTGTCGAGAACCTGACCCGACCAGCGATGGGTTATGCGGTCCAAAGCCGGGATCAATTCACGCGCCCAGTTCTCCAGCCGAGCAAAGCGCTGGTCGGCATCGTTGGCCTCACCGCTTTTATGGTCTTCGCCGCCGACCAGCACGAAATCAACCTCCTCGGGGCCCGTTTGCAACCGCACATAATGGTAGGGATCTTCGGTGTCCCAATAGAGCGCGTCGGGCAGTTCGCCCCGCGCGATGGCAAAGGCGAGCACGTAAGTGCGGTAAGGAGCAACCTTGGTATGCAGTTGAAAGCGGTCGGCGATTGATGCGTTGGTCGCGATGACAGCATGCGCGGCCGTGATCTGCCCCTGTGAGGTTCGCAGCGTGACGCCGCCGTCATGTTCGGCGACTTCCTCGACCGGGCTGTTGGCAAAGAAACGGACGCTGCCGCTTGCGCAAGCGGCAGCAAGTCCGGCGAGATATTTGAGGGGATGGAATTTTGCCTGGCGCGGATAGCGCAAGACGTGCCGGCTCTCGCAGCCCTTGAGCGGCACGCCGACCAGCCGGTGCACCGGTGCGCCGACCTCGCGCACCGCTTCCAGCTCCTCATCGAATATGTCGGCCGGCATGCCATTGCCTTGAAAAAGATAGCCGTCAAGACGGAGAAAGTCGCAGGCAATTTTCTCGCTTGTCTGGATTTCCTCGATGCGATCCACGGCGGCGGCCTGACTTTCGTAGAACAGCTTGGCGGCCTCGGCGCGGCGCAGCTTCCTGAATTCGCTCATCAAATCATCGCAGAGCGGCGCAAGATGCGCCGAGGTGCGCGCCGTCATGCCGCTTGCGATACCCTTGCGGTCGATGACGATGACCGAGCGGCCGCGCTTCATCAATTCGTACGCCGTCGACAGTCCGGCGATGCCCGAACCAACCACGGCGACATCGCATTGCACATCGCCTTTGAGGGCACCCGCCTCCGGCAGGATTTCGGTCTCCATCCAGAGCGAGGTGCTGACCATGTTGAACTCCACCCAAAGAGGCAAAACGCGGCCTGTTTGCGCGAGTTCCTGCGGACGCACGAGACGCCCCACCCTCATAATCTTCCCGGCCGGCTGTGGCGTTCACGCCCAGGAACCAGCTCGGCGAGCATGCGTTCCCCCCACTTTAGGAGCGAGGAGCGGCGTCATGGGACTATTCACCAAAGACATCAAGACGATGGATGATCTGCTGCTGCATGGCTTGCAGGACATCTATTATGCCGAGGAGCAGATCACCAAGGCCCTGCCGAAGATGATCGACAAAGCCACCAACCGGGATCTGGCCACGGGCCTCAAGAACCATCTCGAGGAGACCAACAAGCAGATCGAGCGTCTCGAAAAGGTATTCGAGAAACTCGGCCAATCGCCAAGCGGCACGCAATGCCCAGCCATCGACGGGATCATCAAGGAAGCCGACGAGACGGCCGGCGAGATCGAGGACAAGACGGTGCTGGATGCGGCGCTCGTCGCCAACGCGCAGGCCGTCGAGCACTACGAGATATGCCGCTACGGCACCTTGATCGCCTGGGCGGAGGAGCTCGGCCACGACGATATCGTGCGCTTCCTTACCACGAACCTAAACGAAGAGAAGACCGCGAACGCCAAGCTCAATACGGTTGCGTTGCGCAAGGGCGTCAACAAGAAGGCCTCCACCTCCGCCTGATTCCCGGCAGGGCTCGGCGGATCGATTTCCGTCGGGCCCGCTGCTCCTTTCGAGGCCCGAGTCGTCCGCCATGACCAATCTGACAAAACTACCGAGTTGGGCCGACCATAACAACATCTTCGCCGTGGTCGAGACGCCGCGCGGCAGTTCGTGCAAGCTCGATTTCGATCCGAAGCTTGGCGTTTTTGCCTTGGCGAAGCCACTGATGGCCGGCCTGACCTATCCCTACGACGGGGGGTTCATTCCCTCGACCAAGGCCGAGGATGGCGATCCGCTGGATGTGCTGATCTTGCATGACGCGCAGACCTATCCGGGCGTCGTGCTGCGCTGCCGTCCCATCGGCATTCTCGAAGTCGAACAGAAGAAAAAGGGCGAGACGGAGCGCAACGATCGGGTGTTTGCGGTGCCTGATAGATCACCGCTCGAAACTAATCTCAAGGATATCCGCGATCTTCCCACCCATGCACGCGATGACCTCGAACAGTTCTTTCGAGCAACGAATGCGCTGGAGAACAAGGAGCTGAAGTTTCTCGGCTGGCATGGTCCCAGCCGTGCGGCCAAGACCATCAAACGGCTGGCCCGCTGAATCGGGCTCGAAATAGGAGGTGAACCCTTGGGACGAACCATCGTGTGGCTACCCTGATCCCTTGGTTGATGCAGCAACAATTTCCGGGAGTATTTGCGGTTCAAGCTGACGGGCTGTCGCCTCCGCCGACCATCCAATCCTCGATACCTTCTTCATCTTCCTCGGTGCTAAGCCGCCAACCGCGTCGGCCGGCTTGGTCGGATGGCTGGTGCTTGAGCCGAATTCTGGTGCGGCGCATCGATCGAGGTTCTCCAACCTATCAAGCGTGAAACATCTGACAGCGTTCCTATGAGGACACCGCATTCGGTATATCCTCTAACGGATGCCCGGAATGGTGCGTTGGAACTTGCCAGCGCCATCTAGATTGTCGATGCGGTGGATGGGAAAGCCGACAGCGCGGAAGTCATGCTTCTGGCAGTTCAACTAGCAGCGTCTTTTAGTGGAAAGTGAAGAACCCATGGCAAAAAAAGCCAAGAAGAAGCGTCGCTACTCGAAGAGCTCGGGCTCGGACGTCAAGAGCGAGATGCGACGGTACAAGAAGGGGACGGCCAAAAGTGGCCGTGGCGGAAAGGGCGGCAAGGTAAAAAGCAAGAAGCAGGCGATCGCGATCGGACTTTCCAAGGCCCGCAAAAAAGGCAAGAAAGTCCCCAAGAAAAAGAAGTAATGGAGCCGATGTACAGGTCGCTGCGTGGTGACGCGTATACCTCCGCCACGTTTACCGGCACTCGGCTTAAAACTTCAGGGTAGTGCGTAGGCCAACCACCACCTCGCCTTTGACGATAGCTTGGCCAAGAACGGGGCGGGAATCAGCGAAAAGCGCAAATGCGACGGCTACTGCGTCCAGTTCCGCCTCAACCGCAAGGAGGTCTACACCCGCAACAGGCTCGTTTGGTCACGGGATCGTTCCACCGCCCGAGCGGTCGAAGATGCCGCAAGACCGATTACTTGAGGCCGCTGCTATCTGGCGGGTCTCCTGTTGCGGCCGGTCGCCACTACGACGTCTTGATCGCCTGGATGGAAAGCTCAGCCACACGATATCGTTCGATCCCTCGCCGCCAAATTCGACGAGCAGACGGCGACTAAGCTCAACTAACGCCTCGCAAGGGCGTCAATTGCAAGACCGCAAACTGATGGAGATACACATGAGACGCACTATAATAGCAATCGCGTGCATTTTGCTGGCGACACCGGTCATGGCGCAATCCGTCAGCGAAAAGACCGGGGTCAATTCCGTGCTCGGGGTCAGCCCCTCGACGGTGGATTTTGTCAAGCAGGTCGCGATATCGGACATGTTTGAAATCGAGTCTAACAAGCTCGCACAGCAGAAGGGAAATGCAGCGGAGAAAACTTTCGCTTCCCAGATGGTAACGGACCACACCAAAACCAGCACCGAGCTGAAGGGACTTGTCACCAGTGGCAAGGTGAAAGCCGAATTGCCCAGCGCTCTCGATTCATCGCACCAAAGCAAGCTCGACAAGCTGAAGGGTGCCAACGGTAACGACTTCAGCTCGGAGTTCAATTCGATGCAGGTCAGCGCTCATAAGGATGCCGTCGACCTGTTCGAGCGCTATGCCAAGGGCGGCGATAACGCGGATCTGAAGAATTGGGCCGGCAAAACCCTGCCGGCGCTTAAGCATCATCTTGAGATGGCGCAGGATCTCGACAAGAAGCCCGCGCCTACGGTCGGCGAGGGCAAGAAATAGCGGAAGGACGGAGCCGTTGCGAGGCGGCTCCTTTCCCCTTTTGCTGCCGCTGGCGGTTGGCCGCCCGGTCTGGGATTCGGCAATGCACCCAGATTCCGTCGACCCGGCAGAAATCGCAGTCGACGTTTTCGAGTTCCAGGATAGCTTCAGCGGTCAATCGCGGTCATGACGCTTTGGTAGTAAGGCGCACATTCCTCGCCGCGCGCGCCCACGAGCTCCTTGGAATAGTCGTCCAGCGCTGTGGCGAGATGCGCGGTCGTGCGCGCCGTCATGGCGGTGTCGATCCAGCACGATCACGGAGCGCCCACGGCTTGCAAGCTCCACGCCACCGGCAGCCCAGCAATGCCAGAACCGACCACGACCACGTCCGCCCGGTCGGATCCCGACAGGCTAGCAACTTCGACCACCGGGACATTCATCCAGAGCGATTGCGTATATTCATCTCGCACGCAGAGTTCTTGGCCAATAACGGAGGCGCGCCTGAGCAACGGGCGCTTTGGCGGCCTAACAGGTATCCCCTCCTATCCGCTCGACCATCCCGGAGGCCTGCTCGCTCCCCGGCAACTACTGCAAGCTGGCATGCCACCGCGAGCGGAGCATCCTGGCGAGCTCGGCACTGCCATCACGCTTCAAAACACCTCAAGTTAAGGTTTAGCTATCATCAGCCAGAGTATAGCGGCCACCGCCATGAACACTGGAATGCCGAAGGCAAACCACAGCCAGCAGATTCGGTGAGACGAGAGATACAGCACCATCGACCACGATCCATCCTTCCCAGAAGGAGTAACCGACGTGCAGCACAAGCAGCGAGCCTGTTGACGGGCTGTGCAACGACAGCGGTGGTTGTGAAGATACAATCCGCGCCTCGTTGAGATCGTGCCAGGACACCTAATGTCGGCGATTCTACTCATCGAAAGGACCGAATGGCCGTGCGAGGAAAGCCAGCCACAATAGCGGACCTTAAAAGTCCTGTCGCTCCGATGACGGCAACCTTCATTCATGGTGCTCCGCGTTCGGAGCTAAGCCCTCTTCCGCGACCGTAAGCCTCGAACGAATTCCTCCATATAGGGAAGGACTTCAAACAGCAGGACCGCGAATAGAAACGCCGCCACATACGTCCATGGTAATGGCTCTCGCTTCAGGGCGAGTTCGTAACGTGCGGGCCCAGAACCCAGTCCCCAAAGGCTGAGGAATTGCGGCCAGTTTAAGATGATGACGATCACCATCGCCATGAGAGGCATCAGCTCGAGAAAACTATGGACCTGCTGTTCGATGGGCGTGATGCTCCGCTTATGGCTGGCGAATGTTGTATCCCAGAGGGCTGTCAGCTGGTGCGTAACAAAGCCGACGATCATAGCCGCAATAATAAGAGCGTTGATTTCAAAAAAAATCGCCGCCAGCAATGGTATCGCAAGTTCGATCAACATCAACAGATGAAGTAGGGTTTCCTTATAGCCGCTTGTCGTCTCAATCCGAGATGCGCGATGGCAAAGATAATCAGCAAACCCCGCCAATAACCAAAGGGGCAGCACAAAGTACAGCAATACAGTTTCGGCTGCTGCGGAATGAGACATCCGGTTAGCGCTTCTTCTCTGCTTACAGGCTATCTGGAGTGCGGAGGGGAGATGACTTGTCCTCGTTTCGCAACTCCTGCTCCGCCAACCGCCAGAATTCTTCCTTCCTGCCTTCGGGCTTGCCGCTCCGCTCCCATATCTCGTAGGCGCGCTTCTCGATTTCCTTTTCGGTCGGTTGGGTCACCACGTGCCTCCTTCAACTCTGTAGGGATCGTGGGCTGGGTTTCCGCTAATCACGGCCTATTCGACGGTAGTCGTCAGCGACACGCTCGGCCGCCGCTATCACAGCAGTCATTTCCACTCGCTAGCGCCGATCCCTCCTTCCGGTGATAAACCCGCGAAGTCAGCGAGGTTCCTCCGTTGAAACCTTGCCCTATGAGCGGCAAAAAGTCGCCCTTGGCCGAACGAAATCGCGGTGGTGACCGCCGCCTATGCCAGTTCAGGAAGGAAATTTCAGCTGCCTCCTGAGATGCCGATCTTGGTCTCCCCCAAAAACGCGTTTCACAACCCAGCCAACGATCGGCCCTCATTTTACCGGATATCGAGCCACCTTCTTCCCATAACCTCAGCGTTCGCCTTTGCCATTGCGGTTGGTAAAGCGGGCGTTGCCGAGACCGGTGCCGATCGTCAGCACGCCCCAACGCTTCACGTCTTGCATGAAGGGGACCTCAGAAAGTCCCTGCACGACCCCATCGTTGTGCATGATGACGGCGGTGTCGTTCTCCCCGATCTGCGGGATCGCCTGGACGAGACTTGCGGGTACATTGAACTTGCTGCTCTCCCAGTTGCCGGGCAAGTTCTGCGCGCCCTTCTCGATCGAGCCGTCGCTCTTGATAACGCCTGGGCATGCGATGCCGATGAATGGCGCGAGCTTGAATCCCTCGTCTTCCGCCTTCGCGATCAGTTCTTTGAGCATCTTGACCAGGCGCCTCACAGCGTTCTCACGCGACGGCTCGTCGTCGGCATGACGCCATAGCTCGAACTGCCACACGCACGCCTTGGAGAGGTTCGGCGCCTTCTTGCGCCACGTTTCCACGACGCCGCAGCGGATGTTCGTGCCTCCGATGTCCACGGCAAGGATGGAGTCGTGCGCTTCGAAGATCCAGGATGGAGCGAGATATAGCGCGCCGATAAGGCCGGCGTCGTCCGGATGAGAATGGATCGGGAGCATCTCGACCCCTTATAGTTGTCCGCCTTCAGGAGGATTTCGGCCCGGGCGATGGCGAGTTCGCCGAGGCGGCTGTCCCGAAAACCGCCGCCCACTACGATGCGCTCGGTTTTTTCCCAGGCCTTGGCTTTTAGGAACCGCCGCGTTACGCGGGCGAGCTCCTGTGCAAAGTCCTCGATGGCGCTGTGGACGACAACGGAGGCTTCGGGATCGTCGCCGCCAAGGACGGCGTCGAGCTCCTTTTTGCTGATATCTTCGGAAAGCTCCTTCCCGAAGGGATCTTCGCCAAATTTGCGCAGCGGCTTTCGCCATTTTCGAGAGTTTCCCGGAAGGCGCCCTTGCTGGCACGGTCCCCCAGGAATTCGTCCTCATCTTTAAGTTCGAGGTTGAAACTGTCGATCTCGACCCACGGGAGGCGAGAGGCGCCGTGTGCGGCTATGCCGGTGGTCTTGATCGTTTCGTCGGCCATTCTAAACCTTGCACAAGCCGCGTGCAGCAACTGGACTGCTTTGCATTCAACCCGCGCCGATAACCGCAGTTCCTCTGGTCTCCTTGTGCACGATCTTGGGACGAACCGTGCTGCATTTCGCCCGGCCCTCAAATGCCCCAATAGGACCTCAAGTGCCCCAACAGGAGTCGCGTCAGCCCGTGTACTGCTGGGAAATCAATATCTGGGCGGGTGACGGTGCCGATATGAATGCCCGGAAGGTAGCTCGGCCATGACGAGATCAAACTTCCTCATTGCGAACTAATGAAGAAAAGATCGCCCCGAGGACGAAGCGGATGACGTACTCGGTCATTTCGCTTTCTTCCAGAGCTTCGAGAGCGGCCCGCCGGCCCCATAGACCGGATCCTTACGCGGCACCGAAACCTTCGGAATGGCTTTCAGCGCCCGCTGACGGTCTTCGACGCTCGTGCACTCGTCGTATGTACCGGTCGGCGGGTATGCCCCGATGACGAGGAACTCATCGCCCGCGGAAAGGCACTGATGGCCTGTGCCGGCGGGAAGAACCGCGATGTCCCCAGCCTTCAGGGTGAAGATCTTCCCTTTGTTGCCGCCGAACCGAACGCGGCCCTTGCCGCGCGCGATGCCGAGCACCTCATGGATCCTGGAGTGATAATGCACGTAATCGTAGATGCCATCCCGCCAGCTATCTCCCCATCCGTTCGCTTCAAATAGGTCCTCGATCACGGCTGCGGCGTCCAGGTCCTCGTCGAAAGCGACCGCGTTTCGATACAGTACGAGCGGCCATCGCGGGTGATTTGGAATGAGACCGTCGTCCTTAAAGCGAACCGCAACAGGCTTTCGCGCTCGCGCGAGATCCACAGCCTTCCGCTTGCCGGGGCGCTTCAGACCGGTTGCGCGCTCCATGTATCCCTTCAGGTCTTCAAGAGTCGGCATGATCATCCTCCTTTGAAATTCCGTTCGAGTAGCCGGTCCAAAGCCGGAGGACCCGTTCGAGAATCGCCCCGAGTGCGAAGCCGGCAACGACATCGCTCGCCCAATGCGCCAGGATCGCAATGCGAGTGAGCGACAGCCCGACCGCAATCGCGCGGATCGCCCGCCGGAGACCAGCCGGCAACCCGCTGGCCGCCGATGCCAGTGCGCCCATGTGCAGCGCGTGGCCTGAGGGAAACGCATCTTTTCGTTTGCCGGAAAGCGAGACGCCATGCATATGCCCAATCACCGTCCGACGATCCGGCCGAGTTTGGTCGAATACGAGTTTTAGATCATGGGGCAGCAGCGACGCAGCGACCGTCACTGGCAGAGCATGGTTTCCTGCGCGCCGCAGCGGCACCCCACAACCGCGCGAGGCAAGCCAGCCGACGGCTGTCAGGACCAGAAGAAGCTTCTCATCTGCGCCCCAGGTCAGGGCGCGGGCCACCTGCTCCGGGGCCGGCGCAGTGCTGCGGGCGATTGAATGTGTCACCGCGACATCCGCTCTGGTCGGTCTAACATTCACTGGAAAGCTTGACTGCGGCCAAGGCGCCTTGCTGACAAGCTAGCGATCTTGAACATGTCTCAACGATCGGAAAGGTAAGTACCTCCCCAACGCTCAACGTGCCGTCGAGGTCCTCCCCCGGCTTTCCAAACAAGGAAAGTCGGCGGTTCGGCGTCCGGGCAGGAATCCTCCGTCCGATAGGAACAAACGATCCTGGCTTCCGTTCGGGATGATCTCCCCTCTCATTGCAAGGCCTTTCGATGTACCACCATGTCAAGAAGCTGATGTTCACTGTCCGCGTCGACGAACCAGACCCTCGTTTTGGCAACATGCTTCTTGAACAGTTCGGTGGTGCCAACGGCGAACTCGCTGCCGCGATGCAATATTCGATACAGGGGCTCAACTGCGAGGATCCGGATCGCAAGGACCTGCTGATGGATATTGGCACCGAGGAACTGAGTCACCTCGAAGTCGTGGGGACACTCGCCCGGATGCATCTCAAGCCGGCGAAGTTCGATCGCCAGGCCGCCGAAGCCGATCCCCTGATTGCGATCGCTGGTGGCGGCGGCGTGAACCTGTTCAATTCCCAGGGCAATGCGTGGACGGCCGATTACCTGAAGATAACCGGCGAGCTCGACGTCGATCTGCGCAGCAACATCGCCGCCGAAGCGCGGGCCAAGATCGTCTATGAACGCCTAATCAATTTCTGCGACGACGCCGGTACCAAGGACGCGCTGCAGTTCCTGATGACGCGGGAAATCACACACATGAGAGCGTTCGCGCTGGCGCTCGAGAGCATGGCCAAGCCCGCTTTCAGCATCGGCCGCATCGCCCCAACACCGGGACTGGTCGACCAGTTCTTCAACGACTCCACCGGGGCCGGCGACCACGGCGAGATCGACGCCCGCGGTCCGTGGAACGAGGGCAATGGCTGGGTCTTCACGGAATCGCCAGCGATCCAGGCTGACCCCGGCGCGTCCGCCGCGATCGTCGCGGAAAGTTCGCCGCCAGATGACCAAGCCGGGCTTGGCGACTTGTTGATCGATGAGCTCCGCGACATCCTGCATGCCGAAAAGCAACTCATCAAGACGCTTCCGAAGATGGCCGAGGCAGCTCGCTTCGATCAGTTGCGAGAGCTGTTTGAGCAACATCTCGTCGAGACCGAAAACCAGGTGGAGCGCATCAATGAATGCTTCGAGTTGCTCGGCAAGACCGTCCGAGCGAAGCCTTGCAAGGGAATGATGGGGCTTATCGAGGAAGGCCAGGAAATCATGGCTGAGGGAGAGGAAAAGGAAGACGCGGCCGCGGACCTCGCCTTAATCGGAGCTGCACAGCGTGTGGAGCACTATGAAATCTCGGCTTACACCACGGCGAAGAATCTCGCCCAGCAGCTACGCCACAGTGCAGTCGTCGCGCTGTTGTCGAAGTCACTTGCGGAAGAGGAGAATTCTGATCAGTTGCTAAACCAAGTCGCTCGATCTCTGATGTCGGTAGCCAAAATGCCAGCCGCGATCGAACAGGCCGAATAACGCCGGCTGGCGGGGCCGCAAGTGCTCAGGGCCCGAAGGACCGCAAGACCAGCAGTTCCTGTCAGATACCGGAATGAGAGCGCTGCGCCAATACCTCGGTCATCTTTTGGGTATTCAGTATCCCAATATGATGGCACTTCGCCGGATTTTCGGCCAACATATGAATTGGATCCAGGATGAAAGAGGCCGCCAACTGAGGCGGCCTCTACGACATCCCCAGCCAAATCAACGCGAACTCTCAGGCCAGCAGCTAAAGCCACGTTGACGTAGGTCAAGCTAGGTGGACGGCTGGAGTCCGGGAGGGGAGCCACTCGCTCATGTGAGCGCCAGTCTCAGCCTGTCGGGCCTTCTTCAACAGCTCTTCTTTCTCGATACTTGGTGGAAGCCCGCTGGCTTCGTCGCGCAGGCTCTTGGCCTCTTCTGTCAACCGCACTTCTAGAGAATGCTCTTGTTTGAAACGACGCCGCTTTTGCATGCGTTGCTCCACTGCCATTAGCGATGCTCTGTTAATTTTGGACAGAAGGCGCGTTCCTCTCGGAAATTGTTCACCAATTATCGCTAGTTCGAGGCCTCCGAGTCGGGCTGCCCTGTGCCCTCGGCTTTGCTTCTAGCTTCGAACGCCTCTTGCTCCGACTGCGGGCGTCTCCGGAGTAGGCCTAGCCAGCCCTGCGCCACACGGAGACGATCATCGTCCGAGATCGCTTTGTCAGCTTGCCGCGCGCTGACTGGCGGCAGCGCCGGTTCATTCGCTGCTCGGTCCGGCAACATGTCGCGGCTCGAGCAAGCTCAGCACGGTGTCGATCTTCGCGAGCAGCTTCTCGATTTCGTCACGCTCTTCCGGAGCAGGATCGCCCAGCGCATTTAGCCGCTCGACAGTATCCAGATCGCTGATCGACAACGCCAGGCGTCGGCATCCCTGCGCCTCCGCGAGCCAAACTCGTCTTCCAACCGGCGGGTTGCAAAAAAGCGCTCAACCGCCCTTCAGCGCGTCCTTGACTTGCGTCGCAGGCCAGCTGTCGCCCACGGGCCTCGCGCGCACCTTTGCGCCACTACCGACCAGGACATGAGACGCAACTTCGTCGTCTGCATCGAGAACCATCAGGTCCGTCTCGGGCTCCCAGTTCAGCGTCAAGTCGAGATCGCCCGGAAAGATCTGCCATCTCGAGCCGTCATCGAGCTCGACGATGTGGCTTTGCAAGTGCGCGCGTATCTTCATGATTCAAACGGCATGCGGCTGCTGTGGGGGGCGTTCGACGGACGTGGAGCGTCGCAGCCGGCCATCCTCGCCATGGCCGCACTTGGCGCATCTCAGCCGAACGTCCTGATGGGAATAGGGGGCGTTCGGGCCCGCCGCCATAGGCCAAGCGCCGCAGTTGGGGCACTTCACCAAAAGGGTATCGGTTTCGATCATCGGCGGCTCCGTAGCTGCGCCCCATTCGAGGGTCAACGTACGGCGGTTGGCGTGGTTGCCTGGCTTCGTCCGCTGCCCGTCCGAAAAGGGCGCCGGCCCGGCAGAAAAGCGACTCGCCTTACATGACCGGACGGGCCGCTTCGTGATCATCGTAGTTTGATCAGTGTATGTGAATCAGCCAATAGCCGGCGCCGCCGATCACGATGACGGCGGGAACGGCCCACAACAGAAATACAGGCATCGTTCATCCTCCTTGTCCTTCCGACCGGC
This sequence comes from Bradyrhizobium sp. KZN70725, assembly GCF_055264925.1. Classification (NCBI taxonomy): domain Bacteria; kingdom Pseudomonadati; phylum Pseudomonadota; class Alphaproteobacteria; order Hyphomicrobiales; family Nitrobacteraceae; genus Bradyrhizobium; species Bradyrhizobium sp. KZN70725. Next base: position 9,108 of record NZ_JBUYWT010000073.1, on the reverse strand, counting down.
CCGAACCATGGCCGACGGATCATCACTGTTCGGTGCAGACCTTGGTGGTCTTCACGGCGGATTCGGCTTCCGTCTTGGTCTTATAGACGCCGTCGCCAACGACCGTCGTGGTGGTAGTTGTCGGCTTTGTGTCGACGACCGTGCATTTCTTGGTCGCGGCATCGCGCACGATGTAGAATTCGGCGGCGCTCGCAGCCTGCGCACCGAGCACAAAAGCGGCAAGGGCGCCGCAGACGATCAGCTTATTCATCTCACTCTCCTCCATTTCTGGCCCCACTCACGAACGGCAGCGTCAAGGCAAAGTTCCGATTGTTCCCGGGGTTGCCCTTTTTCAGCCGGCTCGCCTCTCGCGCTGCCGCAAAAATCACGGGCTTGGAAAATCACCTGGGCGGAACCGGCCAACGGGCGCGCCCTCTTGAGTTTGCTATTCGACCGTGTCCCAATGTGCCCCTGTCTTGCGGACTCCTCGCTATGCGGTTCGATTGAACATGGTCGTTAGATGCCTGACGCTGACGGTCCTTGTTGCGGGGCTTCTCGCCGGCACCCACGCTTTCGCGCAGGAAGACAAGAAGACCGACGAAGACAAGCCTGCCGATCCGGACACCGGCGAGAGCACCATCGAGGAGAAGACGCTTGGACTTCTGCCGAACCCGTTTCAAAAATACGGGATCAAATTCGCCGCGACCTACATCGGCGAGACGCTCGGAAATTTCTCCGGCGGGCTGAAGCAGGGAGCGATCTATGAAGGCCGGCTGAACCTTGCCGTCGATGTCGACCTGCAGAAGCTCGCCGGCATCGACAAGCTTACCTTCCACGCCAATATGTTCCAGATTCACGGTGCGGGACTGTCGCGCAACTATCTCGACAATCTCTTCGTCGTCAGCGGCATCGAGGCATTGCCGTCGACGCGACTTTACGAAGCCTACTTCGAGAAGCAGTGGGGTAACAAAAAGGTCTCCCTGAAGTTCGGGCAGCTCGCCGCCGATAGCGAGTTCTTCAACACGAAATATACAGATGTCTTCACCAACGCATCGATGGGGTGGCCGGCAATCACATCTCTCGACCTGCCCAGCGGCGGTCCGTCGCCGCCGTTGGCGGCAATGGGCACCCGGCTGCTGGTCAACATCACGGATCAGCTATCCATTCTTGGCGGCGTCTTCGACGGCAACCAGGCGGGTCCGGGCCCAGGCGATCCACAACAACGCAACCGATATGGCGTCAACTTCCGGATTAACGATCCGCCCCTTCTGCTGGGCCAAATCCAGTACTCCTGGAACAACACGAAGGGCGATCCCAATCTGACGGGCCAGATCAAGTTCGGCGGGTGGCGTCACCTCGGGCCATTCTCCGATCTTCAACTCGCCAGCAACGGCGTTTCGCTTGCGGCGCCGGCCAGCAGCGGCACTCCCCTGATGTTGACAGGCGATGTCGGCGGATGGGCAGTCTTCGAGCAGCAGATTTATCGCGTGCCCAAAAGCGATGATCGGGGAATCGGCGTTTTCGCTCGCATCTCCGGCGCTCCCGCGGACCGCAATCTGATTGATCTCTACGCTGACGCCGGACTCGAGTTCATCGGCCTCAGCGACAAACGACCAGACGACAAATTCGGCATCGCTGCTGGCTACGCCCACGTCTCGAGGCGGGCTCAGGCACTGGACGTCGACTATCGCGTACTCTTTGGTCCGACATGGCCGGTGCGCAGCTTCGAAGGACTGTTGACGGCGGTGTATCAATATCAGTTACGGGACGGCTGGACCCTGCAGCCAAATTTCCAATACATCATTCATCCCGGGGGCGGAGCAACGGACCCGGCGGGGCCGATCCCGGGCCGAGCGCTCAAGAACGCAACAGTCTTCGGCCTACGCACGACTTTGAAATTCTAGGAGGCAGATTCCGCCGTTAATCGACGAAAACAGCTAGACGATCATACGGCTCCAAAGGGCGTAACGCACGAGAGCGTGGATGCGATCGACGCGGTTCGCATCGTTGGCAATATTGGCGCCCACATGGAAAAGGACGCGAATCTAATCGTCGACATCGAGCCCGGCGAGGCTCAGATGTTGATTGACTTGATCGAGATGCTTTTTGATGAAAAGCATAAGCGAGAAATGCGGCTGGCGGAAATCAAAGCGCTCAGCGCTAACAAGGCGAATGAACTGGCCGCGGCAAAGGCGGCGGCTCCAAATGCGGCTAATCCGGAGGCCACCTAAGTCGCGTAAAGCTCCAATCCGATTTACTTCACGCCGGAATCGCGCTTGTTTCGCTTATAAAGCTCCTGGTCAACGGCGCTAGCTTGGAACAACGCGGGTGCAGCACCCATGCTCAGGCTGAAGCCGGGTGCGTGAGGGATGAGCGGAAACGCATGTGCGAGAGCGTCTGTGCAACCCGCTTGGGTGAACTCGCAGCTTATTGTCGCTGGCGGCGGATGTCCCCCAGTGACCAGACATGATGATTGCGACTTCTTGAAGTAGTGCGTTCGCTGCCCGTTCATTGTGGCGGCGCCGGTACCGCATGGCTTGTAGAACGTTCCAACCTGCGTCTGAAGCTGTCGCTCCGCGTAGTAGTCAACTTCATAGTCTCGGCTCGCGCCTGCCTTTGCTTGTGTCCCGACTACGATTCCGGCCATTGCGATACCGAGGAAAAAGAATCTCATGAACGATCTCCCAATACACGAGCCACTTGACGCATTCGGTTGTGTTCAACAACTCATTCTATCGCGTCGGGAGCGTTCTGTCGCTGTATTTCACGGGTCGGCCTCGCGCGGGATAAGTCAGTGATCCATTTGGATCACGACGGACGGGCCTTCGATGCCCATGATGTCTGGACTGCTGGATTCGTCCACTCTGAACAATTTTTGCTCTTTGGGCTTGGCTTGGCCACTTCGTTCAATCATCGCCATCGGCAATTTCTGGAGCACCTTCGGGGCGGTGAATGGGTCCCCGCTGTCGATCTGCCAGATCAGGCAAAGTTGAAGCTGACCTTACTTCGCCATCAGTGGATTGAGATTCGAGAAGCTCACGGAAAGGTCAGCTATCGCATTACTGCTGGCGGGCTTGCGGAGATGAGCAAGCCTACCAGGGTTCGCTAAACAAGCCCCCGCAATGCCGCGGGGGGCAGTGCGCGCGCTGATCGCGGCGCCGCCACGCACCGGCAAAACGGTGCTGATGCAGAACATCGCGCACTCCATCACCGCCAATCAACGCTGATTGGGAAACAGCGGCGTGAGGTTGTCGAAATTGACCTTGTGCTTCGACTTGTCCGGAGGCGAGCGGTTGCGCGACGGCCTGGTGGTCGCGATCGCCGGTCCGCCGAATGTCGGCAAATCAACCCTGATCAATCAGCTCGCCAAGCGCGAGGTCGCGATCGTCTCGCCGCATGCCGGCACGACCCGCGATGTGATCGAGGTGCAGCTCCGCCGATGACCCAACCGCCGAATGAGGACCTGTTCCTGTGCTCCCCAAACAGGCCGCCCGCATTTCAAAAAGCGGGGCCACTAGGAACGCGCCTCCGAATTTCGCTTTGAAATGTTAGGAAATGAATGGGCGCGCTCAATGCCTCGGTATTACTTCGATTTAAAGGATGGCAACGGAACAACCCCTGACGAGGAAGGCCTCGATCTTCGGGATCTGGACGCGGCACAGGACGAGGCTGCGCGATCTTTAGGCGGCATGGCCCGTGATGCCGTAGCGACCCTCAGCGGTAGCGGCGCTGAGCAAATGGAGATCGAGGTCCGGGACGACGCCGGCCCCGTTATGACGGTCCGCTTTTCCTTCGCGATCAGCCGCAACAAAGTGAGCTAACCTCAAACTGCAAAAACGGCCCCAGCGCCCGGGAAGAGCACTGAGGCCGAGGGGTCGTCCCACTCCTCATCAAAGCGAGACTAGAACCGCGCCTGTGGCCCTCTGTTCCAAAAAAAAGGCCCCAGCGAGGGGACTGGCTGGGGCCTAGACTGATTGCCGAACCGCTGTCCGCCAGGATGCAGCGGTCGTCATTTTAGGGCTGTAAAAATAGGAAATGAAAATCACCTGCCCCATGCCATCGAGGATCTTGGCAAAGTAGGGTTCCCGAAATAACCGAAGTGAATCTTGCGCCCGGCGGAGCGCACTTTCTGCATCAATTTGTTACAGCGAGATATCCTACCTTTCTCGCAGGGCGAACACGCATCTGATGGTTCAGTCAAGCGCGGGAACTTAGTTCCCTTTCCCGCGTTGCTTGAGCATCATCGGCCAAGGCCTTTTCTGTGGGCGCTGGTGACTGAGAGACACTCTCGTGCTCCCGCCTGCGAAGGGGAGGGAGTGTCTGATGCCGCATGTCAAGCTAATCGCGCGTTTGCTGTCCGTCGTTGAGCTGTCCGAGCAAGACAAGGTTCGGCTCCAGCAGATGCCTCACATCATCAAAACATTTAGAGACGGCGACCGCGTCGCACAGCAAGGCGACGTGCCCGTGCATTGTGCCGTCGTGATGACTGGAATGCTGTCGCGTCGAAGGGTTGTTTCCGAACGCAATCAAATATCGTCCATCTACGTACCGGGGGACGTACCTGATCTCCATACGCTGCATCTGCCCGTTTTGGATCACGATCTCTGCAGCGAGGGGACCTCGACTGTGGCCTTCATATCCCATTCGCATCTCCGGCGGATGTTGAAGGAATCTCCGGGGCTGACAAACGCATTTTGGCGAGAGACCCTTATCCATGCAGCGATCTACCGAGAATGGGTCGAAAACCTGGGCTCAAGGGCGGCGCTGCCAAGAGTCGCGCATCTGTTCTGCGAGCTTGCCACCCGTTTTGAGATGGTGGGTTTGCTCGACAACGACACTTTCCGTCTTCCTTTAACGCAGCAAGACCTTGCGGATGCCTGTGGCCTCTCAACCGTCCATGTCAATCGCACAGTTCAGGAACTGAGAAAGATGGGATTGCTCGATTGGCGCGGACAAATCGCCTACGTGCTTCGGCGCGAGGAGCTCGAAACGGTGGCCGAGTTCAGCGCCGATTATCTCCATGCGCTAAAAGTCCCAAGTCCGCGCGCGATCATATTGGCAGCCGAGTGAACCGGCCTAGGCAGCGCCGGCCCGAACCATATCCAGGCAGGGGAAGATCAAGAACCGGACGCACCCGGCAATGTCGCAGGAGTCGTGAGTGACCAAAGACGCATTTGATCAATGGTGGGAGTGGGCCACGAAGCCACGTAATTCAAACTTGGAGATCAACGTTAGCATCTGGCGCCCTGTCTCGATGCTCTCCCCCGAAGATCGGCTCGACCGCCACAAAGTTAATGAAGCTGTGGCGAGGCACAAAGAAGAGCCCGACGCCGATTGGGCGCCAGCTTATGTTCACTATTGAGCAAAATCGCTCCAGCGCCATTGATGAGTTATCACCGGCCAAGGCTCTGCCCGTAGGCGTCGGTGGCTGAGAGACCGAGAGCTCTCCCGCCTGCAAAGCCAAGGAGCACAGCCATGCCAATCCAACCTGTTCATCGGGTTCACGATGAAGCCGCCCAAATATCTAAGCAGACCGCATTCGTCCGCGAACTCATTGCAAAGGCGGCTGAACTATTAAAAACTACCTCCGCCTGACACCTTCCTCGGCCGCAAAACGCACGATCCTTTCCCGCAAGAGGAGAGCCAGCACGGGAACCCGCAATCCTAACCTGCGTTTTCCCGGCAGTGTTTTGGCGGAGAGCCCGATGGCGTCGCCAATACCGCCTACAGACAAAAAGTATCTGTGCCCGATTTGTCGCGAGCTAGCGTTGATCCTTTCGGCAGCAACGCTTGCCTTCGCGTCCCGGACGATATCCGATCTCAGCTGCCCTAATGGGCACAGCATCAGAATCACACCCGGGGGCAAGGTCGTGACTTCCTCAACATCTCGGCGTGAACGAAAGGGTGCTGGGAAAGTCTAGGGAGGGAAACAGGCGTGAAGGCATCAGGCCGAGTACCGCCTGTCCAGAAGAGCAGGCGGATTCGTTCGCCACTCGCGCCACTCCTGAACGCGATGGCGATGGTGAGAACCGAGAGAACGATCATGAAGGCTGGAACTCCATCACATCCTGGCTTTGATGAAGTCGGCGAGATGGTTAGCGGCTCGCGCCAATGAAGCGGATGCTTCCTTCAGTTCATCCTGAGCCTTCTTCAACCGCTCTTCCTGCTGGGTGAAATCTTTGTCCCCGCGCCCGTCGCCGGCGAAGATGCGTCGAAACTGATTGATGATCTGGTTCATCGCTTTGCCCGTATCTCTGAGGTCAGGGCTTCCAACGCGGTACGCGTGCTGTGAATGGCTTCGGCGAGGCGATCGGCAGCCAACACGCGCTTGTCATAGCTTTCGGTCAGCTGGTTTTCGAGCAGCTGGATTCGGATATCCTTTCCACTTCGCATTGCCCTACCGCTTAAGTCGCGCGACAATTTTCGCCGCCAGCTTTGGCGATGAACAGCTAGCCAAAGATGGCTCCCATCCATTGATCCAGTGGGGAGGGAAGCGCAGCAATCGTCCACGACTGTGGAAAGGCGCATGCCTTGCACCAAAGGACTGAATAGATGCATACAGCAGCAAACCAGAAGCCTGCTGGCACGATGAACAGTAGTGGGAACCACCATCCGCGACCGGTTAAAATAGCGACTTGAGACGAGAGGTAGGACTTCGCGAGATCGGCCTTGACCTGCTCTCGGGTTCTCTCGGGTCGTCTCATTGTTAATCGCGTTGTCCACGGTACTGAAGATGCGGTCAAGCGGCCCCTTCAAGAACCATCCAATGACGGTCTCCCACATCGGTCAGGCCTTCCCAACCGATCGAAGCCGAGCCGCGATAGTGATGGCTGAGATCCCATCAACACGTAAGCGAGGTACTGCGGGTTGTCCTCCAGCGCCTCCATCACTTGGGCCTTCAGATCAGGATCGCCAAGCGCCGCGGCAATTGGATCAAGCCACTGAAATACGGTCCCGATGCCGGTCAGGAACAAGCCCCATAGCACCGTGACCGAACGCCCCGTGAGCGCCCAGACCTTGCCCCAGAACGTGTTGGCTTCAGCGTAGAAGCTCTTGAGCGCCGGGATCGCATGGAGCACCGGGCTAGGAACATGAAATAGACTTGGAAGCACCAGATCGCCATCGCATCGTCGACACCGATATCCCACGCGGTGTTCACGCGCAGATAGCGATTCACCGCGACATCGGGGATCCGGCCGCCCTGCTCTGCCTCTCGGATCTGCTTGCCCCAACAGGAGCCCAGAACCGCAGCCTCGAAGGAACAGAAATATTCCTGCTCGATCAGCGCATCGCCGGCCTCGTCGCCGTAGATACTCCCTACGCTGGATCTCAACGGCTTCACGCGAGATCGCGCCCGTGTTGTCGACAGTCAGAACCTGCGCGAACCAGTCAGAGCTCTCGCGCGCCACGTCCAGCATCGACTTGGCGTGGTTGGATCGGGGCGAGATACGCATACGCTGCTGGGTTCGCAAGCGCCCGTTCGGAGAATGTCACACCGGCTGGAGGAGACCCGACGTCGAGTTATAGCTATCCGAGCCGACGACCTGCCAGGTCGCCCCGTTCTTGAACCGAATGAAAAGATCGCTTTGCGCCCCTGCGGGCCGCTCGAATGCCGACGCGGCCGCCCAGTGCAGGCAAACGTCATCCTTGCCGGCTCGACGATGCCAAATCCCGATCGCGCGCCGACGCCCGGCTTCAAAGCGCACTCCAGAGCGGCGTGGTAATCCCGCGGCTCCCACCTATTCGGTAGGAGGATTCCGCATCGGAAAACTTGCGGATCTACAAGAACGTATCATATTATGATACAAACCTCTTGCGAGGCGTATCACCGTATGATACACTCTGATCATGATCAAGAGCTTCAAGGACGAGCTGACCGAAGCAGCCTTCAACGGCAAAGCCAAGAAAGGCTTTCCGGCCGATCTGCTCAAGCTAGCTCGCCGTAAGCTCCAGTATCTGAACGCAGCTGTGAACCTACGCGACCTTTTGGCCCCTCCCGGCAATCACCTTGAAGCCCTGAAAGGCGACCGCAAGGGGCAATATTCCATCCGCGTGAACGATAAGTTCCGCATTTGCTTCACATGGACCGCTGAAGGTCCAAAGGAGGTCGAGTTCGTTGACTACCACTAGCCAGACCAAGGAGGGTCATATGGCAAAGAAACTGCCCCCAATGCACCCCGGTGAGGTGCTACGCGAGGAATTTCTCATCCCGCTCGACATTTCGGCCGGTGCGCTCGCCAAGGTTTGCGGCGTTCCCCGTACCAGGATTGAGCGTATTGCGAACGAGGAGACCTCGATTACCGCGGACACTGCTCTTCGCCTGTCCAAGGCGCTGAAAACCTCTGCTCAGCTTTGGCTGAACCTGCAGAATGCCTATGACGTGCAGATGGCCGAACAAGAACTTGGCAGCGACCTGGAAAAGATCAAACCGATCGACGCGAAAGCTGCCTGAAACGAGAGACGCCCGGACGGGAGCCGCCGGGCGCATCTATTCACTCAAGCTGATTTGCGGGCGAATATTGGCTACGACTGCAAAAGTCAATCCACTGGGGATCTCGCTCCACAAGGCCGGCTGTCTACCGGAAGTACGTCATGCCGCCAACGACGATCGACAGGACAAAAACCAAAGTGGCAGCTCCAATAATCCACGGCATGTCACGGCGTTCTCTGGGGGTCATGTTACTTCCTCATGTGTACGTCCTCGAGCGCCTTAGGCGGCTGTAGCCCTGGCGATGTCAGCCACTCGTTGATATGGGCTGCCGTTTCGGCCTGACGCGCTCGGCGGAGATATAGCTCGCGCTGAGTGCCCGGCGGGAGCTGCGCAGCAGCGACCCTGAAGCGAGCGGCCTCCTCGGCCAATCTCTCTTCGAATGTCTTGGTATGTTTCGTTCGATTGCGACGCTTGATGACCACAGCGCACTCCTTTCCGTTGCACAAGGCGGGAGCGCGTTGACGGCGATCTCATCACCGATAGATACCCAAAGCGTAAGCGGCAAGGAGACCCCGTCTGGCGGAGGGGGTGAACGATCGGCTATCGGCTGCTAAGTTTGTGAGCCGATGTGAGCTTCTATGTCTGCGCCTAGTTCTGGAACTAGAACCTTCCATATGATCGAAGCGGTCGCCGACCGT
>NZ_JBUYWT010000072.1:0-33657 GCF_055264925.1 Bradyrhizobium sp. KZN70725 | reverse complement strand
GCGACGGCCTTCGCGCCGATCCCGTACAGAAGCAAGTGCCCGGCGAGTGGATGACGCGAAAAGGGATTGACTAACCAAGGCCCGTTACAGAAGCCCGGATGGAGCGCAGCGTAATCCGGGATCGGTCGATCCGCACAGAGAGTGGTCCCGGATTGCGCTGCGCTTCATCCGGGCTACGGATTTGCCGCCACTATCCCGCCGGCTGGAATGAATCCGCGCGCGCCATCGCCCAGGCGTCGCGGAAGCGGCGGTCCTGGGTGCCTTCGAGCAGCTCGCCGGGGCGCAGCGTCGGATAGAGCTCGGCGAAGGAAGAGACCTCGGTGGTCGAACTCCGCTGCGAGAAGTGGATCGGGCGCAGCTCCTTGGTGTGCTCGAGGCCGGCGGCGGCGAGTAGCTCGGTCAGCGCATGCAGGGTCGAGTGGTGGTAGTTGTACACACGGTCGATCTTGTCGGGCACATAGAGCGCGCGGTTGCGGATCGGGTCCTGCGAGGTGACGCCGGTCGGACAGCGATCGGTGTGGCAGCTCAGGGACTGAATGCAGCCGAGCGCGAACATGAAGCCGCGCGCCGAATTGCACCAGTCGGCCCCGATCGCCATCGCGCGCGCCATGTCGAACGCGGTCGCGATCTTGCCGGAGGCACCGATCTTGATGCGATCGCGCGCGCCGATGCCGATCAGCGCGTTGTGGACGAAATTGACGCCCTCGCGCATCGGCATGCCGAGATGGTCCATGAACTCGAGCGGCGCGGCGCCGGTGCCGCCCTCATTGCCGTCGACCACGATGAAGTCGGGATAGAGCCCGCTCTCGTGCATCGCCTTGCAGATCGCCAGGAATTCCCAGGGATGGCCGATGCACATCTTGAAGCCGGCCGGCTTGCCGCCGGACAGCTGGCGCATCCGGGCGACGAATTCCATCATCTGCAGCGGCGTCGAGAACGCCTTGTGATAGGCCGGCGAGATGCAGTCCTCGCCCATCGGTACGCCCCGGATCTTGGAAATCTCCTCGGAAACCTTTGCCGCCGGCAGCACGCCGCCATGGCCGGGCTTGGCACCCTGGCTGATCTTGAGCTCGACCATCTTGATCTGGTCGTCACCCGCGACGCTTGCGAAGAGATCCGGATTGAAGGTGCCGTCGCGGTTGCGGCAGCCGAAATAGCCGGAGCCGATCTCCCAGATGATGTCGCCGCCCATCTCGCGGTGATAGGGGCTGACGCCGCCCTCACCGGTGTCGTGGGCGAAGCCGCCCTTCTTGGCGCCGGCATTGAGCGCCCGCACCGCGTTCGGGCTGAGCGCGCCAAAGCTCATCGCGGAGATGTTGAAGACCGAGGCCGAATACGACTTGGTGCAGTCCGGGCCGCCGATGGTGATGCGGAATTTCTGGTCGGCCCTCGGCTTCGGCGCCACCGAGTGGTGCATCCACTCATAGCCCTCGCGATAGACGTCCTCCTGGGTGCCGAACGGCCGCTTGTCGAGCACCATCTTGGCGCGCTGGTAAACCACCGCGCGGGTGTCGCGGGAGAACGGCATGCCGTCCTTCTCGCTCTCGAAGAAATATTGCCGCATCTCCGGGCGGATTTCCTCGAGCAGGAAGCGGACATGCGCCGAGATCGGGTAGTTGCGCAGCACCGCGTGGTTCTTCTGGGTGAGGTCGCGAATGCCGAGCAATGTCAACGCGCCGAAGATGACCAGCGGGATCAGGACGATCCTGAAGACCTTGTGATCGAAAATTCCAACCAGCAGCAGGAGCGCGGTGACGACGGCGCAGATGGTCAGCACGATGAAGCGCGGCGAGAACGGAAGCAGCACTGTATCCATGAAATTCCTCCGGTCTGCCCAAATGACCTGTCGGCCGCGAGCCTAATCCAACTCGCGGAACAAGTGCACTACGGTTATACGGCCGAGCAGTCACAGATGTGACAACCGCCCGAATGGGCGGGTGCGGATACCGGTCAAACTAAAACGAAATCGACTTTTGCACTGCAACGAAGGGGAGCGCATGCGATAACCTGCCGTCGCAGGGCGCGCTGCCAAAATATCGAAAACAACCCCATGCAAAGGAGCCGGGCGACGCCTGCGCTCGACCAGGCACCTTGACACGTCGGGCAAATCAGCGGCATTATTCTATTATCCCGAAATCGTGATGTGAATCTGCGGCTCCTCCAACCCGTCATCCCTGCCTGGTGCGCAATTGCGCACGGGAGCAGCGACCCATACGCCGCGGCGGACCTTCATCGATCACGCCGATCGAGACACCTTCATCGCCAAATTCGTCCACGACTACAATCGAACCAGGCTCAAATGCCTCCGCTACCAGGCCCCAATGCGGGCCCTCGCCAATCATACGGGACCAAACACTTTCGCAGGGACGACGATGGGGATGGTTCTCGATTCGAGGCGTCGCACCACGCGGTGTCATCACCCGCGCATGTGAGTGCGCTTGCAGAGGAGATGAGGAGAGAGCACCGTTCGCCTAGTGCTCGTGCGGCTGCAATTCGTGCGGGATGTGGCCCGGCTTCAGGCCGTCGCCGTCGAGCCAGGCGTTGGTGGTGTCGAGCGCCCGCGTGATATGATCCGAGGTCCGGGAGAAATCGTAGGGCGAGCCGACCAGCGGGCAGAGCGGCGGCACCACGAAGTACTCGACATCGGGCCCGATGTTCTCGAGCTCGTTGACGAGCTGCCGCGCGATCAGGAGCGTCAGCGCGTGCAGGGCATTGGCGAGCGCGCCGACCGGCGGCGCCTGGTTGGCGCAGGCATGCCCGGTCGGCAGCACAATCAGCCGTTTGGCGCCGTGCCTGACCGCGACGCGGACCGGCGTGTTGCTGGAGATCGCGCCATCGGCCAGGAAACGATCGCGGTAATGCACCGGCGTGAACGCGCCGGGGATCGCGGTCGATGCGACGATCGCCTCGGCGGTCGAACCTTCCGACAGCACCACGCTGTCGCCGCTGATGATGTCTGTGGTGACGATGTGGATCGGGATCCGCGCGTCCTCGAGATTGCGGAACGGGATGTAATCGTCGATCAGCTTGCGGACGCCGTCATGCGGGATCAGGAAGTCACGCCGCCACAGGAAGCTCACCAGCGTCCGCCAGGTCACCGGAAACACGTCTTGCCGGTTGAGGCCGCGCCAGATCTCGGCCAGCCGCGCGACGCCCGAGACCGTCGGGTCGCCGGCGTAGAACGCGCAGTTCAGTGCGCCGACGCTGGAGCCGACCACCATGTCGGCGACCACGCCATGCGCGGCGAGCGCCTGCAGCATGCCGACCTGGATCGCGCCAAAGCTGCCGCCGCCAGCAAACACAAAGGCGGTCTTCGGTGCATCCGGATCGGTGATGGACAAGGCGCTGCTCCCAGATCGCCGCGTTCGGGAAATGGCCGCGCGGCGTTGGAGCGTTATAGCAGCGTGGCAATGGGTCGTCCTGGCCTCGTGCGCAATTGCGTACGGGAGCCAGGACCCATTACCACAAATGCAAAAGGCTGGAGCCTGATGGGGTCCCCAGCCTTCGACAAACAAAGAGCGGTGGTTATGGGCCCTGGCTTTCGCCAGGACGACAATCTTAACGCTCCACGGCCTTAGCGCTCGACGAACGCCTTCTCGATCACGAAGTGACCGGGAGTGTTGCCGCTGCCTTCCTTGAAGCCGCGCGTCTCGAACAGCTGCTTCAGCTCTTCCAGCATCGCCGGGCTGCCACACATCATGATGCGATCGGTCTCGATGTCGAGCGGGCCCTGATGCAGGTCGCTGAACAGCTGGTTGGAGGTGATCAGATCGGTGATGCGGCCGCGGTTGCGGAACGGCTCGCGCGTCACGGTCGGGTAGTACGAGAGCTTCTCGGACAGCAGCGGCCCGAACAGCTCGTCGTCGCGCAGCTTGGCGACCAGCTCCTCGCCATAGGCGAGCTCCGAGACCTGACGGCAGCCATGCACCAGCAGGATCTGATCGTAGCGATCATAGACCTCGGGGTCCTTGATCAGGCTGGCGAACGGGGCGAGGCCGGTGCCGGTCGACAGCAGCATCAGCCGCTTGCCGGGAATCAGGTTGTCGGTGATCAGCGTGCCGGTCGCCTTGCGGCCGACCAGAATGGTGTCGCCCTCGCGGATCTTCTGCAGCTTGGAGGTGAGCGGGCCGTCCTGCACCTTGATCGAGAAGAACTCGAGCTCTTCCTCGTGATTGGCGCTCGCCATCGAATAGGCGCGCAGCAGCGGCCTGCCGTCGACCTCAAGGCCGATCATGGCAAACTGCCCGTTCTGGAAGCGGAAACCGGAATCGCGGGTCGCCCGGAAGCTGAAAAGCGTATCGGTCCAGTGCTGAACGGAAAGAACTTTCTCTCGATAGAACGCGCTCATGGGTTTTCGTTTTCTCGACTGACCAGAATTAGAATGGTTTGATTTCTAGACGGCTCGCGACGGCGCGGAAGTGCCCGAAATCACTGAAGATCTCGCGTGTCCATTGCGCCAATGCAGGGGATAGTCAAGATCAACTGGCGTGCAATTGCGATCTCAGAATGGCAGTCGTTCGATTTCGCGCAGAGGTTCAACGACGTCATCGTTAACACGTGGCGCTGTACGTAATTTACTTGCTGAGATCGGCATCGATCTGGCAATTAATTGCTACATAAACCGCGGTGAAGGGAAAATGATCTCGTGGTCCTGATCAGCCAGCGAATCTTCCTGGAAACCATCAAAAAATATTGTTTGGCGCACGCGATTGCGGTCGAGGTGCGGTCCGGCGGCTGGCTGGTCACCATGACCAAGGGCAACGCGCGGCGGCTCGCGATCGGCTACGACGTCGGGCTGAACAGCGCGGTCGCGCATCAGGTCGCCAACGACAAATCGGCCTGCGCGGACGTGCTGGCATCGGCCGGCGTCCCCGTCATTCCGCATACCCTGTTTTTGGGCGCGAAGCTCAGCAAGCACATCCCGGGATCGGACTCGCTGGACGCGATGCAGCGTCTGCTCGAGCAGCATCCGCAGGGGCTCGTCATCAAACCCAATGAGGGGACCTCCGGCGAGCTGGTGTTCCGCGTGACGACGCGGGCGCAATTGGAGACCGCGGTCGCGCGCGTCCTTGCCGCACATCCAAGTCTCGCCATCTCGCCCTATGTCGAGATCGTGGACGAGGTGCGCGTCGTGCTGCTCGATGCGCGTGCGCTGATCGTCTACGGCAAGGCGCGCCCGTCGGTGACTGGCGACGGCATCCAGTCGCTGCGCACGCTGGCGCAGGCGAGCGCGACGGCCGAGCAACTCAAGACCATCACCGAGGATTTCGATGCCGCCGCGCTCGACGCCGTTCCGCCCGCCGGCGAACGGCTTCTGCTGAACTGGCGGCACAACCTCGATGCCGGCGCGGAGCCCGTGCTGCTCGCCGATGACGCAATGCGCGAGGCCTGCGTCGCGCTCGCGATCAAGGCCGCGCAAGCCGTCGGCATCCGCTTCGCCTCGATCGACGTCGTGCGCACGGATGGCGCGTGGAAAATCCTCGAGGTGAACTCCGGGGTGAAGATGGAAGCGCTGGGGCGCCGGCATCCGGCGTTGGTCGAGGCGGCGTATTCGGCGGCGCTGGACGAAGTGTTCGCGTAGCGTTTCCCTGCCCGACGACCCGGGCTCGCCGGCGCCATCCTGCACTGTGAGCGCCCGATCAGTCTTGCGGGTGCTCCTTTTCATAGGCGGCGACGATCAATTCCGATTGCTCGACCTGTGCCATGAGACGGTCGATCTCGGCTTGCGTCTCCGGAAACACGTCAGCCCCCGCCGTATTTCCGGATTGCAATTCCGCGATCAGTTCCCGGTTCTTCGCAATCTGCTCCCGGTGCCAATCGATTTCGGGATCGTCTTGCATGGGCCACCCGTCGGCGAGATCTACGACGCCAGCTCTCGCAGCAGCATGGGTGGATAAACCGGCTTCTCGAAAAACTTGACGCCCTCAGGCAGCGCGCTGTCCGGGGGCCGGCCCGAGATGACCATAACGCGCACGCCCGGGTCGCAATCGACGGCCAAGCGTGCAAGCTCGATGCCATCCATTTTGCCCATGAGCTTGATATCGGTAACCACCAGCGACGGATGACGCATCTTGATGGCCAGCGCTGCCGTCTCGGCGTCTTCGCACTGGATGACGTCGAAATGGCCTTCTTCCAACAACAGCGCAATCATGTCGCGCTGGATCGTGTCGTCTTCGACCACAATTGCTATTTGACGAATTGGTCTCGCGTAAGCCATGGCGACCTCCGAACGATCAACCAGAGTTAATGATCGAGGACGCTGATGGTTCTGGTTCCCGCTTCATGAGGGACTGTTCCGGCAGACCTTTGCAGGTTCCGTGCGGAACAACTTTGCAGGTTTCAGCGTCATCGATGGGCGACAAGCCGGACGAGCCGAATGGTTCGGGCCTGAGCAAGGGAATTCTTGCGAGATAGTGCCAGGAGGCAGAGCTCATGAAGAACGCTGTGCAGTCGGATCAGGATCCTTGCGGACCCCACGGGACTAACGTGACGGCCGGCGCGACAGGCTATGCGTCCTCTCGACGATTGATCGAGGATCAGGCGCTTAAACGACCCGCGCTCGCCAAGCGGCCCAGGATGCAGCACGAGACGACCGATCCGCTCCGCGCTCGCCTGCCGCACGACGTCATTTCCGAAATGGAAGCAGAGCTGAAGCAACAGGTCGATCGAATCGTCGCCGAACGACATTAGCCGGTGAAGCGACGAGTTCGCAGACCGCAACAGCCGAATCTTGCCTGCCGATGATGCTCCAGAGATCGCGGCGCGTGGACACTCGAAGGAAGATCCCGCCGGGTCGACGGAGCTTTGATGGGAGCGATTCTTGGGCGCGCGGTTTTCCAGGTCATGGTTGTTCTGGCGGCGGTCGGCATCGTTGCCCTCGCATGCATGGCGGTTCGCGGCGGCTGACGCGGGGGCGGCGGTACAGCCGGCACCGAAGTTCTGACCGTCATTTTGATCGATTCAGCGCCTTGCTCATCCTGCGCAAGGGAGTACGCTTCCGTGCATTGATTGATCCGGAAACAGATTATGCGCAAACTTCTTTTGAGCTTCGTCGCACTCGCGGCGTTCGCCGCCGCCTTCAATCCTCCGGCCGCCAACGCGGTGTTTTGGCGCGGCGTCACGGCGCCGACGAATATCGACATCCACGGCTACCCGATCATCAAGGAGCCGCCTCCGAGCACATGCCAGTTGATCCATGTGAACGGATACTGGGTCCGGCAGTGCCTGGATTTGTCGCGGCGCTATTGGCGGTGAACGGCGCGCGCCGGACTTTCCGACCTCTCCCGCAAGGGGAGAGGCCGAAATTCGTGGCTAGTTCGACCCGCCCGGCGAATCGTCGAGCGCCTTGAAGGCCTCTTCGAGCTGCGGTGACAGCGCGACGTTCAGCTTCTCGCCGGTCGGCAGCCGGGCGACGAACCATTTATTGTAGAGCGGGACAATGTCGCGGTTCGAGGCGAGCCTGCGGAACGCACGCTCGACCACGTCCTTCATCTGCGGCTCGCCCTTGCGGTACATGATGCCGTAGGGATCGTAGGACAGGTAGTCGCCGGTGACGCGGAATTTGCCCTGCGATTTGTGCCGCGCGATCAGGCCGTAGAGCAGGATGTCGTCGGTCGCGAACGCATCCGCCTTGCCGTCCGCCAGCATCTGGTACGACTGCTCGTGATCTCCTGCCGTGACGATGTTGAGGCCGAGCTTTTGCTTGGCGTCGACATTGTGCATCGCCTGCTCGTTGGTGGTGCCCTTGGTCACCACCACCGTCTTGCCCTTCAGGTCGGCAACCTGGGTGACGCCGGAGGCCTTCGGCACCATCAGCTTGGTACCGGCCACGAACATCAGCGGCGAGAATGCGACCTGCTTGCCGCGCTCGGCATTCGCCGTGGTCGATCCGCATTCCAGGTCGATCTTCTTATCGACGACCGCCGGAATGCGGTCGTCGGAGGTGACCTTGACGTAGTCGACCTTGAGATTGGCGTCGTCGACCTCGGTCCCGATCTCCTCGACGATCGCATCGCACAGCTCGAGGCTGTAGCCGATCGGCCGGTTGGAGTGATCGAGGAACGAGAACGGCGGCGAACTTTCGCGATAGCCGATCCGCACCGTGTGCGTGGCCTTGATGTTGGCGAGCGTGGGGCTGAGCCCCTCGCCCGCCGGCTGTGCGGACGCCGGTGCGGCGAACAGGCTTGCCGCCAGCAGACAAGCTGACAGCAGGCGTGTCGACCGGAGAGGCGCCTCAGCCCGTATCGGCCTCCAGCGGGCGCGATGCATGCATCCCTCCCCTCAATGGCCGGCCATCACGGCGCCCGGCACCGCATCCTGCGGCACCGCGTCGTCGGGCCCGAGCTCGTGCTCGGCCTTCAGCTCGCCCTCCCACTTCGCGACCACGGCGGTCGCCAGCGAGTTGCCGATCACGTTGGTGGCGCTGCGGCCCATGTCGAGGAAGGTGTCGATGCCCATGATCATCAGCAGGCCCGCCTCGGGGATGTTGAACTGCGCCAGCGTCGAGGCGATCACCACCAGCGAGGCGCGCGGCACGCCGGCAACGCCCTTCGAGGTGATCATCAGCGTCGCCAGCATCGCGAGCTGCGTACCGAGCGACATCTCGATATGGTAGGTCTGCGCGATGAAGATGCTCGCGAAGGTGCAGTACATCATCGTGCCGTCGAGGTTGAATGAATAGCCGAGCGGCAGCACGAAGGCCGAGATGCGCGAGGAGGCGCCGAACCTGTTCAGCCCCTCCAGCGTCTTCGGATAGGCCGCCTCCGACGAGGCGGTCGAGAACGCGATCATCAGCGGCTCGCGGATCAGCCGCAAGAGATGGCTGTAGCGCGGCCCGATCACGATGAACCCGACGACGACCAGGATGCCCCACAGGATCAGGAGCGAGAGATAGAAGCCGCCCATGAAGACGATGAGCTTCCAGAGCACGCCGAGGCCGTTCTTCGAGACGGTCGCCATGATCGCGGCCCACACCGCAAGCGGCGCGAACAGCATCACATAGCCGGTGACCTTGAGCATGATGTGCGCGAGGTCGTCGATCAGGCTCATGATCGGCTTGGCCCGTTCAGGCATCGCACCGAGCGCAACCGCGAAGAACACCGCGAACACGACGATCTGCAGAATCTCATTCTGCGCCATTGCGTCCGCGATCGAGGTCGGGATCAGATGGGTGAGGAATTTTTCGATCGAGAACGCCGACACCGGCAGCCCGGTCGACTGCGCCTTGTCGGGCAGCGTGCCGGGGAAGTTGGCGCCGGGCTGCAGCAGGTTGACCATCACGAGGCCGAGCAGCAGCGAGACGAAGGAGGCGGAGACGAACCAGCCCATGGTCTTGGCAAAGATGCGGCCGAGCTTGGCGCCGCTTCCCATATGGGCGATGCCGCCGACGAGGGTTGCGAAAACCAGCGGCGCGATGATCATCTTGATCAGACGCAGGAACAGCATCGCGATCAGGTTGACGTCTGCTGCGATCTCGGCACGGCTGTCAGGAAAGTAGTTGAAGACAATCGTCCCCATCGCGATGCCAAGTACCATCGCAATCAGGATATACTGCGTAAACCTGCTGGACATTCTCTTACCCCCGTCAGTTCCCGGCGGAGGGCAAGTGTGGCAGATTTACGCAGCTACGCAACACGCTTCGCGTCCAGCGGGACTTTGCCGAAACGTTCCCGTTGTGGAATGCCAGCGCGCGGACTAGCGTTCATGCAGCGCACAATCTGTGCAAGGCGCTGCGCGCGTCGCGGTCAATTTGCATGCGAAACGACCAACGCCAAGGGAAGGCAAAGCGAAGGCAAAGGGGGAGACACCGCCAATGAACGACACCGTCAATCGCCAGATCCTGCTTGTCGAAAAGCCGACCGGCAAGCTTGGCCCCGAGCATTTTCGTCTGACCACGGGGACGATCCCCACGCCGAAGGACGGCGAGGCGCTGGTGCGGACGCGCTACATCTCGCTCGATGCCGCCAACCGCGCCTGGATGCACGGCGCCACTTACCGCGCTGCGGTGGAAGCCAACACCGTGATGGCCGGCGGCAGCATCGCCGAGGTGATCTCGTCGAAGGATTCTACCCTGAAGCCCGGCGACATCGTGTTCGGCGACACCGGCTGGCAGGATTATGCCGCCGTGCCCGCCAAGCACCTGGCAAAGATGCCGAAGCTCGAGCCGATGACGCATCTGCTCAGCGTCTACGGCGTTGCCGGCCTGACCGCCTATTTCGGCCTGCTCCACGTCGGCAAGCCCAGGGAAGGCGAGACCGTGGTGGTGTCGGCGGCCGCGGGCTCGGTCGGCTCGATCGTCGGCCAGATCGCCGGGATCAAGGGCTGCCGCGTCGTCGGCATCGCCGGCGGCAAGGACAAGTGCCATTGGCTGACCAGCGAGCTCGGCTTCGACGCCGCGGTCGACTACAAGGACGGCGCGACCTACAAGGCGCTGCGCGCGGCGGCGCCCAAGGGCATCGACGTCTATTTCGACAATGTCGGCGGCGACATTCTGGAAGCCTGCCTGGCGCAGATGAACAATCGCGGCCGCATCGCCTGCTGCGGCGCGATCTCGCAATATGACGGCGTCCCCTCCGCACACGGCCCGCGCGGCGTGCCCGGCCTGATCGTGGTGAAGCGGCTGATCATGCAGGGCTTCATCGTGATGGACTACATGGACCAGCGCGACGCCGCACTCGCCGACCTGCAGTCCTGGGTCGCCTCGGGCAAGCTCAAGGTGCAGGAGGACGTGATCGACGGCCTCGAGAACACGCCGCAGGCGCTGATCGGGCTCTTGGCCGGCGAAAATCGCGGCAAGCGCATGGTGAAGGTGTAGGCGGGGAACATCTCCGAACCCGTCATCCCCGCGCAAAGGCTTCGCCTTTGTCGCTGGAGGAGCGCGTAGCGCGTCTCGAAGGATGCACGGCCCGGCTGGTGGCCGTCGCCCCTTCGAGACGGCCGCTTCGCGGCCTCCTCAGGGTGACGGGGATGCAGCGCAATCTCTCCCCTCGTCGTCCCGGCGAAAGCCGGGACCCATAACCACAGGGTTGAGTCGTTAGAAAGCTGTGGCCCCAGCGTCGTGCAGCAATGACCTTCGGTGGCTATGGGTCCCGGCTCCCGTGCGCAATTGCGCACTAGGCCGGGACGACATCGAGTATGTTGCGTCATCGAGAGTCATCCATTCACGGCCTCTCAGGGGCACGGTGATAGGTTTGAATGCGCAGACCTAATGCGCCGTGCCCGACGCCTGTGGAGCGGCTTGCGGCGCCGTCTTGCCTTTCTTCGCCTTGCGCCAGTTCTCAAAACTCTGCACCACGACGAAGAACGCCGGCACGAACAGCACGGCGAGGCAGGTCGAGGCGATCATGCCGGAGAACACGGTGATGCCGATCGACTTGCGGGCGTTTGCGCCGGCGCCGGTCGCGATCACCAGCGGCAGCACGCCGAGGATGAAGGCGAACGACGTCATCAGGATCGGCCGGAATCTCGCGCGCGCCGCGTCGATCGCCGCATCCAGCACCGACCGTCCGTCGCGCAGATGACGTTCCAGCGCGACCTCGACGATCAGGATCGCGTTCTTGGCCGACAGCGCGATCAGCAAGATGGTGCCGATCTGGGTGTAGAGGTTGTTCTCGATATTCAGGCTCAGCAGCACCAGCGTCGGGCCGAGCAGCGACAGCGGCACGGCGAGGATCACCGAGATCGGCGCGTACCAGCTCTCATATTGCCCGGCGAGCACGAGATAGACCAGCAGCAGCGCCAGCGCGAACACGTAGTAGATCTGACTGCCGACCTCCTTCTCCTGGTACGACATCGCCGTCCACTCAAAGCCCGACCCGGGCGGCAGCGTCTTGGCCGCGATCTCCTCCATCAGCGCCATCGACTGGCCGGACGAGTAACCCTGCGCCGGCAGCCCGATGATGGAGGCGGACGGATAGAGGTTGTAGAGGCTGATCAGCGACGGTCCGATCGAGGGCGTGATCTTGGCGACCGTGCCGAGCGGGATCATGTCGCCGTTGCTGTTGCGCACCATCATGTTCTCGATGTCGCGCAGGCTCAGGCGGTACTGTGCCTCGGCCTGGGTATAGACCTGGAAGGTGCGGCCGAACTTGGTGAACTGGTTGACGTAGCTGGCGCCGAGATAGGACGACAGCGCCGCGAAGATCTGGTCGGGGGTGACATGCAGGGTCTGCGTCTTGATGCGATCGACGTCGACGTCGAACTGCGGCACCATCGAGCGGAACGACGACTGGACCCGCTGCAGCGCGCTCTGGGTCTGTGCATTGGCCACGATCGCCCCGGTGACCGCCTGCAGCTTGCCGTAGTCGGCATTGCCGTCGCGCAGCTCGACCTGCATGGCAAAGCCGGCGGCGTTGCCGATGCCCTGGATCGGCGGCGGCGGGATCACCAGGATGCGCGCCTCCGGGATCACCGCGAGCTTGTCGTTGAGCCCGTAGACCAGCGAGCGCAGATCCTCGCCCGGCCCGCGCGCGCCCCAGTCCTTCAGGATCAGATAGGCGACGCCGGCATTGGCGAGGCTCGAGGAATTGTCGAGCGCAGAGATGCCGGCGATCGAGACCACCTGGTCGACGCCGGGCGTCTTGCCGGCGATCCTGGTGACCTCGTCGAGCACGTGCTGGGTGCGGTCGAGGGCCGCGCCGTCGGGCAATTGCACCGCGGCGAGCAGATAGCCCTGGTCCTCGATCGGAATGAATCCGGTCGGCACCCTCGACAGGCCGTAGCCGGCAAGCCCGATGATGACAAGCGCAACGGCGACCGAGGTCTTGGCATGCCCGGCGATGCCGCTGACCAGCCGAGTGTAGCCGCGCTCGAGCCGGTCATAGACCGCGTTGAAGCCGCGATAGAAGAAATTGCGCTGCTCGGGCGGCGCGGGGGGACGCAGCCATAGCGCGCATTGTGTCGGCTTCAGCGTCGCGGCGTTGACGGCGCTGAGCAGCGCGGTGGCGGCGATCACCAGCGCGAATTGCGCGTACATCCGCCCGGTCAGCCCGGGCAGGAACGCCGCCGGCAGGAACACCGAGATCAAGACCAGCGTGATGCCGACGATCGGCGCGAACAATTCGTCCATCGCCTTGATCGCGGCGTCGTGGCCCGACATGCCGCGCTCGATATTGTGCGCCGCGCCCTCGACCACGACGATGGCGTCGTCGACCACGATGCCGATCGCCAGCACGATCGCAAACAGCGTCGACAGGTTGATGGTGAAGCCGAGCGCCGCCATGGCCGCGAACGCGCCGATGATCGTGACCGGCACGGTGGTTGCCGGCACCAGCATCGCCCGCCAGTCCTGCAGGAAGACCAGGATCACGACCAGCACCAGCAGGCCGGCCTCGAACAGGGTCTTGTAGACCTCCTCGATCGAGGCGTTGACGAATTTGGTGGTGTCGAACGGCGTGTCGTACTTGATGTCCTGCGGGAACTGCCTGGCGAGCTCCGCCATCTTCTTCTCGACGGCCTTCTCGACCTGCAAGGCATTGGCGCCCGGCGACTGGAACACGCCGATGCCGGTTGCGGGCTTCTGGTTCAGCGAGAAGATCTGGCTGTAGGTCTGCGCGCCGAGCTCGACCCAGCCGACGTCGCGGACCCTGGTGACGTCGCCGACATTGCCTGTCTTGACAATGATGTCCTCGAACTGGCTCTTGTCGTCGAGCCGGCCGTTGACGTTCAGCGTGTACTGGAACGCCTGGCCCGCCGGCGTCGGCGGCGCGCCGACCTGGCCGGCGGTGACCTGCTGGCTCTGCTGCTGGATCGCCTGGATGACGTCCTGCGGCACCAGCCCGCGCACCTGCAGCTTGTTCGGATCGAGCCAGACCCGCATCGAATATTGCCCGGCGCCGAACACCGTGACGTTGCCGACGCCCGGAAGGCGCGACAGCTCGTCCCGGATGTTGATGGTGGCGTAGTTCGACAGGAACAGGCTGTCATAGGTCTTGTTCGGCGAGGTCAGCGTCACGAACAGCAGGATCGAGGTCGACCGCTTCTGGACCGTGACGCCCTGGTTCTGCACCGAGGTCGGCAGCTGCGACAGCGCGCTGGAGACACGGTTCTGCACCAGCACCTGCGCGAAATTGAGGTCGGTGCCGATCTTGAAGGTCACCGTCAGCGTATAGGTGCCGTCGGCGCCGCTGTAGGACTGCATGTACAGCATGTCCTCGACGCCGTTGACCTGCTGCTCGATCGGCAGCGCCACGGTGTCGACCACCGTCTTGGCCGAGGCGCCGGGATAGCGCGTCGTCACCTGCACCGTCGGCGGCACCACGTCGGGATATTGCGCGACCGCGAGATTGTACAGCGCCACGCCGCCGATCAGGATCATCAGGATCGCGATGACGTTGGAGAGGACCGGGCGCTCGATGAAAAATTTCGAGATCATGGCGCGTGCGTCCTATTTGGCGGCTGTCGGCGCCGCGTCGGCCTTCTGCACCTGCGGATCGACCTTCTGCCCGGGGATCGCGCGCAGCAATCCGGCAGTCACGATGCGGTCATCCGGCTTCAGGCCGCTCTCGATGACGCGCAGCCCCTCATCGAGCGGGCCGGTCGTCACCTTGCGCTGCTCGACCACATTCTCGGCATTGACGACCAGCACGTAGCGGCCGGCCTGGTCGCTGCCGATCGCGACGTCGGGCACCAGCAGCGCGTTGTCCTGCTTGTCGAACGGCACGCGAACGCGGACATAGAAGCCGGGCAGCAAAGTGCGGTCCGGATTTGCGAACACGCCGCGGACCGCGAGCGTGCCGGTCGACTGGTTGAGGGTCGGCGAGATGTAATCAAGCTTGCCCTTGTGCGGATAGCCGGTCTCGGTCTGCAGGCCGACCTCGACCGGCAACTGCCTGAGCTCGTTGACCGACAGACCACGACGGCGCGCTTCATCCCGCACGCGCTGCACGTCCTGTTCGTTGACGTTGAAATTCACATAGATCGGATCGAGCTGCACGATGGTGGCAAGCTGCGTCGGCGACGTCACGCCGACCAGCTCGCCGATCGAGACCAGGTGATTGCTGACGATGCCGTCGAACGGCGCTGCCACGTTGGTGTAGCCGTAGTTGACCGCCGCGATCCTGGTGTTGACCTGGGCCTGCTGCAGGCTGGCCTGGGCGTTGTCCCGGGTAGACGTCGAGGTATCAAGGGTCGCCTGCGAGACCGCCTGCCGCTGCACCAGATCGGTCTGCCGCTTGAAGTCGAGCTCGGCCTGCTTCAGTGTCGCCTGCGCGCCGACCTCTGCGGCCTGCGCCTGTTCCAGCTTCAGCTTGTAGGTCTCCGGCTCGATCGTGAACAGCGTGGTCCCCGCCTTCACGAAGGAGCCGTCCTGATAGTTGATCGCCTGCAGGAAGCCCTGCACGCGCGCGACCAGATCGACGGTCTGGATCGGCGCGGTGTTTCCGGTGGCGTCCAGATAACGCGTGATGGCGCGCTGCACCGGCGGCGCAACCTCGACCTTGGGCGGCGGCGGCGCAACAAAACTGTTTTGCTCGCAGGCACTTAAACTGACGAAGGCCGATACGACGAACGCGATGCGCGCAAGCGGTGCATTTCGCAGCCGCACAAAACTGCTCCGACCGAAATGTGCCGACGCGCGCGCATGCCTCATGTCCGAGCCTCGATTCAAATGACTAAATTTAAAGATCTCGTGACGGGCAAAAAATCCGCCTGCTTCATCCATAGCAACAATCCGCTTGCAGCGGAACTCGAAAGCGAAAATGATGCCGCTCGCCGAGGTTGCTACAACAAGACTTTTTCAGAACTCAGTTCAGTTGAGCCGGAGACATCCGGCGCGACCAGAGGATTAATTCAGATGATCAATGCGTTGACACGAGCAACGAAGCTGTCCGCATGTCTTGCGCTTGCAGCATTCATGAGCACCGCACCGGCCTTGTCGCAGGCGCCGACCCAGGCGCAGCGCGACGCCATCAAGTCGCAATGCCGCAACGACTACATCGCCCACTGCTCCAGCGTACCGCCGGGCGGCGAAGCCTCGCTGCAATGCCTGCAGAAGTACATGGCAAGCCTCGGCGCGGGCTGCGCCAGCGCGGTGAAGGCCGTCGAAGCGCCGGCCGCCGCACCGAAGGCAGACTCCGCGCCCGCGGCGGCCAAGACCGAAGCTGCGCCCGCGGCAGCGGCCAAGCCCGCCACCGAAGCCGCCGCACCGAAGGCGGCCGGGACGCCGTCCAACACGCAGATCTCCGCGATCCGCAGCGCATGCCGGTCGGATTATCCCAAGGTTTGCGCGGGCGTGCCGACCGGCGGCGCGGCGGCGCTGCAGTGTCTCGAAAAGAACAAGGGCAAGCTTTCGCCGGCCTGCGAGAAGGCCGTCGCCGCTGCTGGTGGCGGCGCCGCCGCGCCGGCCGCCGGCGCTGCAGCGACGACAGCACCAGCCGCGGCGCCGGCCGTGATCGCGTTGCGGCCGCTGCGACCGCGCGAAGAGCTGTTCGTGCTGCGCTCGGCCTGCGGCGCCGACGTCCGCTCGATCTGTGGCGGCGTCCAGCCGGGCGGCGGGCGGATTGTGCAGTGCCTTGCGACCAATGCCGGCTCGCTGTCGCCGGCGTGCCGCGATGTGTTGGCGCCGTTCGCAGCGCGGTAATCCTGTTGTCACGCTAGAGACCGGAGAAGGGAGCAAACAATGCTGCGTATCGTCCTGACCGCCGCGCTGCTTTGCGGCGCAACCGCTGTCTACGCGCAGGAACTGACCACCGCGCAACGCGACGCCTGCATGGGCGACTACGAGAAGTTCTGCAAAAGCGTGACGCCCGGCGGCGGCCGCATCATCGCCTGTCTCGCCAAGCAGAGCGACAAGCTGGCGCCCGCCTGCAAGAAGGTGCTGGCGGAAGCGGAAAAGAAATAGCCGCGCCGGCGGTGAGACGACAGGTGCCCGGCGATTTGCGGGCACGGAGCCGTAGCACCTTGTTGCCAACTGCAGGCCAAGCATAGCTCACCCGGGAGAAGGAATTTCATGCGTTCAATATTGCTGATCGCCGCAGCCCTGCTGTCCTTTGCCGCGACGATGACCTTTGAGTCCTCCGATGCCAACGCGGTCGTTTGCGCGCGCGGCGTCTATCGCGCCGGCTGCGCCGGCCCCAACGGCGCGGTCGTCGCCCGCAAACCCGTCGCCGCCGGCCGCCGCTGGGTATGGGTCGACGGGGTCAAGGCCCGCCGCTGCTACTGAACCCTTCGGCCCCACGCGGCTAGTCGCTGCACGCATTTTCCCTCTGGCGTTCCCGCCGGAGGGCGATTAGTCTGGACCCAAATTGTAAGTACACTGTCAATCTGGGAGGCAGACGTTGCGGATCGCCGTGATCGGCGGAGGGCCCGGCGGGCTCTATTTCGCCTATCTGTGGAAGAAGCGTCATCCCGACGCCGAGATCGACCTGTTCGAGCAGAACGCGGCCGGCGCCACCTGGGGCTTCGGCGTGGTGTTCTCCGAACAGGCGCTGGACTTCCTGCGCGCCGACGACCCCGAGACGGTCGACGCCATCGCCCCGCTTATGGAGAGCTGGAAGAACATCACCCTCAATCTGCGCGGCAAGAGCGTCGAGATCGACGGCGTCGGGTTCTCCTCGATCGGCCGGCTGGCGCTGCTGACGATCCTGCAGGAGCGGGTCCGCAGCACGGGCGTCACGCCACGCTTCGACACCGTGGTGCAATCGGTCGACCAGCTCAGGGGTTACGACCTGATCGTTGCCGCCGACGGGCTGAACTCGATGGTTCGCCGCGGCTATGAGTCCGCCTTCGGCGCCTCGGTCTCGCATTCCACCAACAAATTCGCCTGGTACGGCACCACCAAGACCTTCGCGACGCTGTCGCAGACCTTCGTGGCGACCGAGCGCGGCAGCTTCAACGCCCATCACTATCGCTATGCGAAGGACATGAGCACCTTCCTGGTCGAATGCGACGCGGCGACCTGGGCGGCCTACGGCTTCGCCGACAAGAGCATCGAAGAGTCGCAGGCGATCTGCGAAGACGTGTTCGCCGCGACGCTGGACGGCCACCGGCTGATCTCGAACAAATCGGTGTGGCGCGATTTCCCGTGGATCTGGAACGAGCGCTGGTCGCACGGCAACATGGTGCTGATCGGCGATGCGCTGCATTCGGCGCATTTCTCGATCGGCTCGGGCACGCGGCTCGCGATCGAGGATGCGATTGCGCTGACCAAGGCGCTGGAGACCGAGAGTGGCATTGGCGCCGCGCTTGCCCGCTACGAGAGCGAGCGCAAGCCCATCGTGAAGAAGCTCGTCACCGCGGCGCGGACCAGCGCCGACTGGTACGAGCATTTCCCCGCGCACATGACGCTCGACCTGATGGATTTCGCCTACAGCTACATCACCCGCTCCGGCCGGATCGACGAAGCGCGGCTGCGCGCGATGTCGCCCGCCTTCATGGCCCGCTACGCAGCCGCAAAGGGACAATCATGACCGGGATCGCCGACCACGTTCCGCTGGACAATCCCGGTGCGCGCGAGATCGGCTTTACGATCCCCGAGCGCTACAATGCGAGCCGCATCCTGTTCGACAATCTCGGTAACGGGAATGGCGAACGACTGGCGCTGACCGGCCCGGCCGGCACGCGGACCTATCGCGAGCTCTGCACTGAGGCCGCACGCTGGGGCCACGCCTTCCGGTCGCTCGGACTGCAGCGCGGCGACCGCGTGCTGCTGTTCCTCGACGACACCCCGGCCTATCCGGCGGCATTCTTCGGCGCGGTGCGCGCCGGCTACGTGCCGCTCTTGATCAACACGCTGACGACGCCCGAGCTGCTGCAATTCTACCTGTCCGACGCCGGCGCGCAGGTCGCCGTCACCGATGCGGAATTCTGTGGGCGCTTCAACGCGGAAGCCTGCAAGGACACGCCGCTGCGTACGCTGGTGGTGGTCAACGGCGCCGCCGGTGATCACGCGGCTGCCGAAACGCGCGAGGCCGCTGATTGGCTGCAAGCGTTTCCGACCGAGCTCGACGCGGCCGACACGCACCGCAACGAGATGGCATTCTGGATGTATTCGTCGGGCTCGACCGGCCGTCCCAAGGGCATCGTGCATCTGCAGCACGACATGGCCTATAGCGAGCGCGCCTTTGCCCGCAATGTGCTGAAGCTTTCGCCCGGCGACATCTGCTTCTCGGTGCCGAAGATCTTCTTCGCCTACGGTTTCGGCAACTCGATCACGTTTCCATTTTCCGTCGGCGCCGCGACGCTGCTGCTGCCGGGCCAGCCGAAACCGGCCGCGATCTTCGCGGCGATCGGGCAATATCGCCCGACCGTGTTCTTCGGCCTGCCGACGCTCTACATCTCCCTGACCAAGGCTGAAGGTGCCGACACCGCCGATTTCTCCTCGCTGCGGATGGCGGTCTCGGCCGCCGAAGTGCTGTCAGCCGACGTCTTCAACGGCTGGAAGCGGCTCACCGGGCTCGAGATCATCGAAGGCCTCGGCTCGACCGAAGTGCTGCACGTCTATCTCAGCAACCGCGCGGAACAAAAGAAGCTCGGCGCCGCCGGCCTGCGCGTGCCCGGCTACGAGATCATGCTGCGCGACAGCGATGACCGCGAGGTCGGCGACAATGAGGAAGGCATCCTGTGGGTGCGCGGCGATTCCGCGACCCCGCTGTACTGGAACCGGCCGGACAAGACCGCCGAGACCGTGCGCGAGGACGGCTGGATCTACACCGGCGACCGCTTCGTGCGCGACAGCGACGGCTTCCACTTCTTCCGCGGCCGCGCCGACGATCTGATCAAGATCTCCGGCCAGTGGGTCTATCCGCTGGAGGTCGAGCTCTGCCTCGCCGATCACCCCGACGTCCGCGAATGCGCCGTCTACGCCGCCGAATTGCCGGACCGGCGCATGACGCTGCGCGCCGTGGTTGTCATGAACAAGGCCGGCTTCGACACAGCCGAAGCGACGCGGCGGCTGCAGGACTACGTCAAGACAAGGCTGTTGCCGTACAAATATCCGCGCGAGGTCAAATTCATCGACGAGCTGCCGAAGACCGGCACCGGCAAGATCGACCGGCAGGCGGTGATGCGGATGTGAGAGCGCCATACTCGCTGTCGTCCCGGCGAAGGCCGGGACCCATAACCACAAATATTTGCGGCGCAAAGGCTGGGGCCCCAGCCTGCCATCACAACAGCCTTCGGTGGTTATGGGTCCCGGATCGCGCTTCGCTTGTCCGGGACGACGAGTAAGTAGCTAGCTGCCCGCCATCCAGCCACACATTCGATGTCGTCCCGGCGAAGGCCGGGACCCATAACCACAAATATTTGCGGCGCGACGGCTGGAGCCCCGGCTCGCCATAACAACGGCCTTCGGTGGCTATGGGTCCCGGATCGCGCTTCGCTTGTCCGGGACGACCAGTAGTTTAGCTAGCCGCCCAGGCCCGTCCCGCCCTACAGCCACACATTCAACGTCGTCCCGGCGAAGGCCGGGACCCATAACCACAAATGCTTGTGGCGCGAAGGCTGGGGCCCCAGCTTGCCATCACAACAGCCTTCGGTGGTTATGGGTTCCGAATCGCGCTTCGCTTGTCCGGGACGACGAGTAATTAGCTGCCCAGCCCCGTCCCGCCATACAGCCAGGCGATGTCATCGCACCACTCGACCTGCGACTTCGCGCTCATGATCGCGTTGCGGATGCGGGCGTGCTCGCCTGCGGGATGGTAGACGTGTTCGCCGATCGCGCGTGACATCAGTTGCACACGCGCGGTGCGCGGGAAGCGTTGCGCGCTGTAGGCCTCCAGCGCCGCTGTCTGATCATCGTGACTGGCCAGCATGTGAGACAGGCAGACCGCGTCCTCCATCGCCTGGCAGGCGCCCTGCGCGAAATATTGCAGCATCGGATGCGCGGCGTCGCCGAGCAGCACCACGCGGCCGTCGATCCACTGCTCGTTCGGATCGCGGTCGCACAACACCCAGAGCTTCCAGTTGGTGCCGTGGCGGATGATGTTCTGCGCCCGCTCATGGACGTGGGTAAAACCCTTCATCACCTCGGCCTCGGACACCGGCTTGCCTGCAACCGGCTCCGGCGCATTGTTGTGATAGGTGACGACGAGGTTGAACACCTTCCAGCCCGACAGCGGATAATGCACGATGTGGCATTTCGGGCCGGCCCACAGCGTCGCCGCATTCCAGCGCAAATCCTCCGGCATCTGCTCGGTCGGGATCACCGAGCGATAGGTGGTGTGGCCGGAGACGCGCGGCGGGCCGTCCGACGTCACCTGCTTGCGGATGTTCGACCACAAGCCATCGGCGCCGATCAGAAGCCGGCCGGTGATCCGCTCGCCATCGGCGAGCTTTGCCGTCACCGACGAACCATCCTGCTCGTAGCCTGCCACCTCGCTGGACACGCGCAGTTCAATCAGCTCGTGATTCTGGCACGCGCGCAGGAATACGCCATGCAGATCGCCGCGATGTACCACGGCATAGGGATTGCCAAACCGCGCGCGAAAGGCGTCGCCGAGATCGATATGGGTGATCTCGTCGGCGGTCAGCGCATCCATCAGCCGGAGCTGATCGATATAGACGGCCATGTTGCGCGCGGCCTCGCCGACACCGAGATAGTCGAAGGCGTGGAACGCGTTCGGGCCGAGTTGGATGCCGGCGCCGATCTCGCCGAGCGCGGCGGCCTTCTCCAGCAGGATCGAGCGGATGCCTTTTTGCGCGAGGCCCAGCGCCACGGCAAGGCCGCCAATGCCGCCACCCGCGATCAGGACAGGTCTCGTCTCCGCCATCAGCCCGACCTCCCGAGATGTTCGAGCGCGTCCTCGGCGCGCAGCGGCACCCGCGACGCCTCGTTGTTGAGGTCGACGAGCTGGGTCAACAGCGCCAGCAGCGTCTTGCGGTCGGCCGGCTTCAACGGCTGCAGCATCCGCGCCTGCGCCTTGTCGACCGAGGGCATGATGTCGCTCAACACAGCCGCGCCGGCCTTGGTAAGATAGAGCAGCTTGACGCGCTTGTCCTCGGGCGCCGGCTTGCGCACGATGAACTCCTTGGCCTGCAGCCGTTCGATCACGTTGCCGAGCGTGGAACGGTCGAACGCGATCACCGCCGAGAGCCTCGTGGCGTCGATGCCGGGATGGGTCGAGATCGTGACCAGCGCGGCATATTGCACCGGCGTCAGGTCGAACGCCCTGCACTCCTCGATGAACAGTGCGACCGCGATCTGCTGCATCCGCCGAAACAGATAGCCGGGCGCGGTATAGACCGCGTCCATGGTGACAGGCGCTGGTTTGTTATTCGGCATCGGGCTGCTTGTCCGGGGCGGCGTCGGCGAACGCCTTGATTTGCTTTGCCGCGGCCTCGGCCTTGAGCAGGCGCGGATAGGCCGAAACGTCGACGCCGAAGCGCCGCGCATTGGCGAGCTGCGGCACCAGGCAGAGATCGGCCAGTGTCGGCGCATCGCCAAAGCAGAACGGGCCGGACTCCGCCGCGATCAGGGTCTCGCAGGCCGACAGTCCCTCGCGATTGGCCCAGGCCGCCCATTCCGTCACCTGCTCCTCGGGCAGGCCGAGCTGACGCAGCCGCGCCAGCACCTTCAAATTCTGCACCGGATGCGTGTCACAGGCGATCGCCTGCGCAAACGCCCGCACCTTTGCGCGCCGCAGCGGATCTTTCGGCAAGAGCGGCGGGTTGGGATTGGTCTCGTCGAGCCATTCGATGATCGCGAGCGACTGGGTGAGGATCGCGCCGGCATCGCTTTCCAGGGTCGGCACCAGCCCCTGCGGATTGATCGCGAGATAGGCCGGCGCGCACTGCTCGCCCTTGCGCAGATGATGCGGCAGATGCTCTGAGGTGAGCCCCTTCAGGTTGAGGGCGATCCGGACCCGGTAGGACGCGCTGCTCCGGAAATAGCCATGCAGCTTCATCGGAACCTCCCTTGCATTATTCTGGTTTGACGCGGTTTTCTTTGCGCGAACCGGTATCCACTTCGCTCGAAAACGCCATGGCTTGCTTCATTGACGCTAGCCATATTCTCAGTATACTGTCAATTAAATTGCACCGACAAGAATGATGGGAGGCTTGCCATGGAAGCCGTGCAGAAGACCCCGGAGCGCGAGGCATTCTACAAGAAGATCGACGGCCAGAACCTCTCGGCGCTGTGGAACGTGATGAACGATCTGATCACGCCGGAGCCGAAAAGCGCCTGCCGTCCGCACTTGTGGAAGTTCGACCAGATCCGCGACTACATGAACGAGGCCGGCAAGCTGATCACGGCCAAGGAAGCCGAGCGCCGCGTGCTGGTGCTGGAAAATCCCGGCCTGCGCGGCCAGTCCAAGATCACGACCTCGCTGTTCGCCGGCGTGCAGATGGTGGTGCCGGGCGACATCGCCCCCGCCCATCGCCATGCCCAATCGGCGCTGCGCTTCGTGCTCGAGGGCAAGGGCGCGTTCACCGCCGTCGACGGCGAGCGCACCGCGATGTCGCCGGGCGACTTCGTCATCACGCCGTCGATGACCTGGCACGATCATTCCAACGAAACCAATGAGCCGATGTTCTGGCTCGACGGGCTCGACATTCCGATGGTGCAGTTCTTCGACTGCTCGTTTGCCGAAGGCGCCAAGGAAGATCAGCAGTCGATCTCCAAGCCGGCCGGCGCCAGCTTCGCGCGCTACGGCCACAATCTGCTGCCGATCGACCAGAAGCGAACCTCGAAAACCTCGCCGATCTTCAACTATCCCTATGAATACACCCGCGAGGCGCTCGAGAAGGCCAAGGCCAGCGACGAATGGGACGCCTGCCACGGCCTGAAGCTGAAGTTCTCCAACCCCGAGACCGGCGATTTTGCGATGCCGACCATCGGCACCTTCATCCAGCTGCTGCCGAAGGGTTTCAAGTCCGCGCGCTATCGCGCAACCGATGCGACCGTGTTCGCCGCGATCGAGGGCAAGGGCCGCACAAGGATCGGCGACCAGACCTTCGAATGGGGACCGCGCGACCTGTTCGTGGTGCCGAGCTGGCACTGGGTCACCCACGAGGCCGATGCCGACTCCGTGCTGTTCTCGTTCTCCGACCGCCCGGTGCAGCAGAAGCTCGACCTGTTCCGCGAGGACAGGGGCAACGCGTAACGATCGTCTGCGCAGGGCACGCAGCGCCCACCCCACGTCGTCCCGGCGAAAGCCGGGACCCATAACCACCAATCTTGATTGGTTGAACGCGTTGGAGCCCCAGCCTTTTTCTAACAACCACGCCCTGTGGTTATGGGTCCCGGCCTTCGCCGGGACGACACTTTGTGTGTGGCGGCAGCGCCCCCCTTACCGCCAGTGCAGCAACCGCGTCTCCAGCAAATTGATCAGCTTCCCAACCGCAAGCCCGAACAGCGACAGGATCACGACGCCGGCGAGCAGCTGATCGGTCTGCATCAGATTGCCGGCCTGCAGGACGAAGGCGCCGATGCCGTATTGCGCGCCGATCATCTCGGCGCTGACGACGAGCAAGAGCGCCACCGACGCGGTGATGCGGAAGCCGGCGAGGATCGAGGGCAGCGCGCCCGGCCAGATCACGCGGCGCACGATGGCGTGGAACGGCACGTTGAAGCTTTGCGCCATCCGGATCAGGTTGCGCGGCACCGCATCGACGCCGCTATAGACCGAGATCGCGGTCGAGAAGAACACGCCAAGCGCAATGGTCGCGATCTTCGGCTCCTCGCCGATCCCGAGCCACAGAATGAGCAACGGCAGCAACGCGATCTTCGGAATCGGAAACAGCGCCGAGATGAAGGTGATGCCGACGCCGCGCGCCATCGTCGACAGCCCGATCGCGAAGCCGACCACGACGCCGGCGGCCGTGCCGATGATCCAGCCGGTACCGATCCGCATGATCGACCACGACAAGTGCTGCCACAGCGCACCCGACATCGCGAGCTTATAGATCGCGACCGCGATCGCCGACGGCGCCGGCAGGAACAGCGGATTGACCCAGCCTGCGCTGCCGGCGAGTTGCCAGACCGCGATCACGAGCGCGAGCGCGATCCAGCCGGCATGGCGGCTGCCGCCAGACGTGAAGCCGGCGCCGCGAAACGCGACCGGGCGCGTCGCCTCCGCCGACTGGTCTTTCGCTTGCTGCGGCGCGCGGTCAAGCATGCTGGACCTCGCGCTCGGCATCGATCGCCTCCTTCCGGATCAACGACCACAGCTCACCTTGTAGCGCGGCCATCGGCCCGCGCGCATCCGTCGTGCCGCGCTCGGCGCGCGTCATCGGGATGGTCACGATTTCCCGGATCCGGCCAGGGCGGCGCGACAGCACCACGACGCGGTCGGCGAGCCGCACCGCTTCCTCGAGATTATGCGTGACATAGACCGCGCCCATCGCGCCGTCGGCGAGCAGGCGCACGAAATCCTCCATCAGGAGCTCGCGGGTCTGCGAATCCAGCGCCGACAGCGGCTCGTCCATCAAAAGGATCGCGGGGCGAACCGCGAGTGCCCGCGCAATGCCGACGCGCTGGCGCATGCCGCCGGACAGTTGCTTCGGATAGGCGCTGCGGAAATCCGACAGCCCGGTGCGGCGCAGCGCATCGTCGATCACGGCGCGGCGTTCGCCGGCACTCAAGGCGGTGTGCAGCAGCGGAAACGCGACGTTCTCCTCGACCGTATTCCACGGCAGCAGCGCAAAATCCTGGAATACGAAGGTCAGCGGATTGAGGCTATCAGCCGGCGCCGCGCCGCGCAGCTCGGCGGCACCTTTGCTCGGCCGCAGCAGGCCGCCGAGGATCGACAGCAGCGTGCTCTTGCCGCAGCCGGATGGACCGACGATCGCGACAATCTCGCCGGCGCGCACCGTAAAGGAGACATCGTCGAGCACGTCGAGTGCGCCGAAGCGATGGCTGATATGGTCGGCGATCAGGTCCATCTACCGGCTCACTCTTTGACCCGTCATCCTGAGGAGCGCGCACTTGCGCGCGTCTCGAAGGATGGACGGCCGGTCACTATCGGGGCCGTCGATCCTTCGAGACGCCGCTTCGCGGCTCCTCAGGATGACGGGGATAGAGTGGTGTCTGCGGTCTAACATCAATCCGCCTTCACGTAATCCTTGGCGATGATCGCATTGGCATCGAAACCCTTGTCCACGAAACCCTGCCCCTGCAGCCATTTGATCTGGTTGTCGAGGTTCTTCACGTCGAGCTTGCCGTCGGGATCGATATAGGCGCAATTGCCGACCACCTGCGCGACCGGCAGGTTGGTGTATTTGGCAATGATCTCGAGCAGCGGCCTGGTCTTGTCGTTGATCGGCGCCACGCCGTCCTTGATCGCAGTCAGGATCACGTCGTGATATTCGTGGTCGGCACGGGTGAGCGCGGTGAGTAGCCTGGTCACCAGCGGTGCGTTGGTCAGCGCCTTCGGCGACGCGAAGATGGCGCCTAACTGCCACGGCGTCTCGTCGCCGACCCAGCCGAGCAATTTCGCGCCGTTGGAATCCATCAGCGTCCGCGCGGTCGAGACCGGCAGCAGCGCGGCGTCGACAGTTTCGCCCTTCAGCGCCGCGGCCGCGTTCGACAGCGACTGCAGCGGCACTACCTTCACGTCGGACAGCTTGAAGCCGTATTTGTCGGCGAGCAGGCCGAGCGAATAATGGAAGCTGGAGCCGACCTGGGTCACCGCGACGCGCTTGCCCGCCAGATCCTTCGGCGTCTTGAGGCCGGCGGCATAGGCGTTGTTGCTGGCGAAGTAGCCGATCAGGGGATAGCCGGCCTTCTCGCGGCTCATGCCGCCGATCACCTTCAGCGTGCCCTTGCCGGCGAGATTATAGAGCCCCGCGGTGACGGCGGTGATGCCGAAATCGACATCGCCCGACGCGGTCGCGACCGCGATCGGCTGCGCCGCGTCGAAGAATTTGAGCTCGACGTCGAGGCCGGCGTCGCGGAAATAGCCCTTGTCCTGCGCAATGAACACCGGCGCCGAGGACGACAGGCGCAAGACGCCGATCTTCGCCTTCAGGAGATCATCGGCCCGCGCGAGACCGCTCGCGGCCCACACCAGGAGACCCGCGAGTGCGAGCCGCGCCCAACGCTTCATTGCCGTCCTCCGCCTGGAGCCGCTTCCGTCCCGATTAAATCGGAACGGGGCTCCAGATTCCAGTTTTGACGCGTTTTCTTCACGCGAACCGGTATCCACTTCGCTTGAAAACGCTCTAGATTCCTTCGGGCACGGCCTGATCGCGGCCAATGAACGCGCCATGTGTGCCGAGCTGTTGTTGCAACTTTTCGACGGAAATGTCGCGCGGAATCGTATTGCCCGACAGCGCGAGTGCGGCTGCGGTTCCCGCCGCCTCGCCCATCACAAAGCAGGCACCGGAGACGCGCGCCGCCGATTGCCCCTCATGGGTCATCGAGGCGCAGCGGCCGGCGACCAGGAGATTGTCGACGCCCTCCGGTACCAGCATGCGGTACGGCAACTCGTTATAGCCGCGGCTCTCCGGGATCGGCGGAAACTCGAAGATCACATCACCCGGCACATGGGATTCCTTCGGCCAACCATTGACGCCGATCGAATCCTCGAACGAGGCGCAGCCCAGCACGTCCTCGCCTGACAGCATGTAGCCGCCGATCACGCGCCGCGTCTCGCGGATGCCGAGCTGCGGCGGCAGATCGACGATGTAGGAATTCTCGAAGCCGGGCACCGTGCGCAGGAACCTGAACGCTTCGACCGCCTGGCGGCGGCCCTCGATCTCGCCGCGCGTCATGTCGTCAGGATCGATACCGGAAATGGCGCCGCCGTCGCTTCGCGTCACCTGGGTGAAATTCACCCGCCATTCGATCTGCGATTTCTGCGGCCGCACGATCGCCGACTTGCGCGGGAATGTGTGGGTGCCGGCGGCCTCGGCCTCAGCCATCAGCGCCGGGATGGTGCGCCAGGCATCGCCGGCCTTCGCTGGATCGATGCCGTTGAGGCGGAACATCATCGAGGGGTAGAGCATGCCGCCGGCATTATCGCCGACTTCATGGCGCGCACCGGCCCACACCGCGAGATCGCCGTCACCGGAGCAATCGATGAAGATGCTGGCGCGCACGGCCTGACGGCCGGCCTTGGTTTCCACCATCAGCGCACGGATATGCGAACCATCTATGACGACGCCGGCGCCGAGCGCGTGGAACAGAATGTCGACCTTGTGATGTGCGAGCAGATCGTCGGCCGCGATCTTGTAGGCCGCGGTGTCGTAGGCCTGCGCAAGGATCTTGCCGAGGATCAGATGTGGCGCGTTCAGCCCGCCGAGCCGGTCAATCCGCGCCAGGAGGTCGGAGGCGATGCCCTGCACCACGCGGTGCATCTCGCCGAAGATGTTGGCGTGCAGTCCGCAGAAGTTGGTCACGCCGGCCGCGGTGCCCATGCCGCCGAGAAATCCGTAACGCTCGATCAGGAGCGTCCGCCGTCCGGCACGTGCCGCGCCGACCGCTGCCGCGATGCCGGCCGGTCCGCCGCCAAGCACCACCACGTCATATTCGCCATAGACCGGGACCTGCCGCGCAGGTTCTTCGATCGTGCTCGCTCGCATCATTTCCGCCCTGAACAAAGTTGATTGGGCCAACTATGAATTGATGCAGATTGCAGTACAATCTACCAAATTATGTAATCAGCTTTCGCGAATCGAGAAAGGCGAGCAAGGCAGATGGATACGCTGGTCAATCTCGAAGCCTTCCTTGCCACCGCCGATGCCGGCGGCTTTTCCGCCGCGGCGCGCAAGCTCAACGTCGCGACATCCGTCGTCGCCAAACGCGTCACCCAGCTCGAGGAGCGGATCGGCACCGCGCTGTTCTACCGCTCGACCCGCCAGTTGCGGCTGACCGAGGCCGGGCAGCAATATGTGCATCGCGCCCGCGGCGTGGTTGCCGATGTCGGCGATCTCTTGTCGCGGATGGGCGAGAAGCAGCGCGACCTCTCCGATCATCTGCGCGTCAAGGCGCCGACTTCGCTGACGGTGGCGCGGCTCGCCGATGCCTTCACGATCTTCCAGAAGCAGAACACAAGCGTGAAGCTCGAGATCGTGATGATCGATCGTCCGGTCGATCCGGTGACCGAAGGTTTTGATATCGCGATCGGCGCCTTCCCGCATTCCTTTGGCGGCGTGGTTGACGAGCCCTTGTGCCGGCTGCCGCGTCTCGTATGCGCCTCGCCGGCCTATCTGAAGAAGCACGGCACGCCGAAGCATCCGCGCGACCTGGTCGATCATCGCTGCCTCAGCTTCCTGCCGACCGGACCGGAATGGCCGTTCGAGGGACCGCGCGGCCGCATCAACGTCCAGGTCCGCCCGATTCTCTCTTCGAACGAAGGCCGCGTGCTGACGCAAAGCGCGATCGCCGGCAACGGCATTGCGCTGCTCTCGCATTATCTGGTCGCGGACGCGCTGCGCGACGGCGCGTTGCAGCCGGTACTCACCGACTTTCCTATTCCGGAATTGTGGGTCAAGGCCGCCGTTCCCGAGCGCCGCATCGATGCCGCCGCGGTGCAGGCGCTGCTAAGGACATTGAAAAAATCGCTGTCGCAGCCGCTGTGATGCGACGCCGGCCTTGCCGTTGGCATGCCGACCCGAGACAAGGACGCGAAAGGATCGCCCGCTTGAAACTCCCGATCTCAATGTCGTTTGGTCTCATCATCGTCGCTGGGCCCGCGGCCGCGATCGAGACCTGCCGCTTCATTGAGGCCAAGGCGGAGCGCGAGGCCTGCTACCATCGGCAAGAGCAGGAACTTGCGGCGAAGCGCAAGCCCGAGCCGCCGGTGACGCGGTCGAGCGAATCGAAGACGTTCGATCAGCTGCAGCAGATGCGCCGCGACGACGAAGAGGTCTATCGCAGCATGCGCGGCATCTGCCGCGGCTGCTGAGCTTACGCGCCGCCGCCCCACCGGCCCGCGCGCTTCTCGGCGAACGATGCAAGCCCTTCGGCAGCTTCCGCGGTCTGCCGCTTGGCTGAATGCAGCTGGACGAGGCGCTTGTAGGCCTCGTCGTCCACCGCCATGCCGCCGAACGAGCTTTCCATCGCGAGCTTCTTGGTCTCGGCCATCGCATCCGGGGCATTGCCGAGCAGCTGCTCGACGACCTTGGCGCCGGCGCTGTCGAGATCGGCCAGTGGCACCACCTCATGGACGAGGCCGATGCGGCGGGCATCCTCGGCGCCGAACCGTTCGCCGGTCAGCGCATAGCGGCGCACCTGGCGGACGCCGATCGCGTCGCAGAGCTGCGGGATGATGATCGCCGCGGTCAGGCCCCAGCGCACCTCGGTGATCGAGAACAGCGCATTGTCGGCCGCGATCACGATATCGCAGGCCGAGATCACGCCGGTGCCGCCGCCGAAGCAGCCGCCCTGCACCAGCGCGACGGTCGGGACCGGCAGCGTGTTGAGACGCTGCACCGCCTCGAAGGTGGCGCGCGACGCCGCCTCGTTCTCCTCGAACGATTTCGGCCGCACGCCGTTGATCCATTTCAGGTCGGCGCCGGCCTGGAAATGCTTGCCGTTGCCCTTCAGTACGACGACGCGCACCGGCCTGGTCGAGAGACCGTCGATCGCGGCCAGCACGCCTGCAATCAGCGCGCCGTCATAGGCATTGTTGACCTCGGGACGATTCAGCGTGACGGTCGCGACACCCCGCGCATCGAGGCTCCACAGGACTGGGCTGGCCGACATGACGTTGCTCCCTCGTTCGGCTTTGCTGTTATCTTGTACTGGCCTTGCACTATGGCGAGAGCGGATGCCTTGATCCATCACTTTCGAGCGCGCGCGACCGCGCCACGCGCATGACGGGTTGCGCGATGCCCCGCGCTTGTGGAAACTGACCGGGCACGTTGCGGAGAATTGTTCCACTCATGCGTATTTGCATTTTCGGCGCGGGCGCCGTCGGCAGCCACTTCGCGATCCGGCTCGCACGTGCCGGCCATGATGTGGCCTGCGTGATGCGCGGGCCACATCTCGACGCGGT
This sequence comes from Bradyrhizobium sp. KZN70725, assembly GCF_055264925.1. Classification (NCBI taxonomy): domain Bacteria; kingdom Pseudomonadati; phylum Pseudomonadota; class Alphaproteobacteria; order Hyphomicrobiales; family Nitrobacteraceae; genus Bradyrhizobium; species Bradyrhizobium sp. KZN70725. The sequence goes on along the minus strand of NZ_JBUYWT010000072.1, from coordinate 2,782 downwards.
CAGGACCAACGGACTGACGCTGAAGGTCGGCGACACCAGCATCACCGCGAAGGTGAAGGCCTCAGCCGATCCTGCCGATTTGGGACCGCAAGACATCGTCATCAGCACACTGAAGGCGACCGGCATCGGCGCGCTCGCAGCCGGGCTCCCGCCGCTGCTTCAGCGCGACACATCAATCGTGTTCGCGCAGAACGGCATTCCCTGGTGGTACGATCTCTGCCTCCCGCCACAGCATCCCGCGATCCCCGATCTCGGCTTCCTCGATCCCGGCGGGCATTTGCGCAGCGCCGTCCCGAAGCAGCGGATCATTGGCGGCGTGATCTTTTCCTCCAACGAGGTGGGCGCGCCGGGTGTCGTCGCGAACCTGTCGCCGGACCGCAACCGCCTCTTGATCGGTGAATGCGACGATCGGCAGAGCGAGCGCATCGCCCGCCTGCGCGCGGCGCTCAACGACGCCGCGATCGAATCGCCCGAGGTCAAGCAGATCCGCGAGACGATCTGGTCGAAGCTGTTGACCAACATGTCGATGTCGGTGCTCTGCCTGTTGACCGGGCTGACTGCGCGCGGCGTCCGCGACGATCCTGACATGCAGGACGTGATCCCGCGCCTGCTCGACGAGGCCAATGCGGTGGCGACACACTATATTCCCGAGGTCAAGCGTGTCACCCGCTCAGGGCCGGCGCCGGACCACAAGCCGTCGATCCTGCAGGACTACGAACTCGGGCGCGCCATGGAGATCGACGCGCTGGTGCGCGCACCGGCGGCATTCGCCCGCGCGGCCGCCATTTCGACCCCGATGCTCGACCTGATGGCCGCGCTCGCGATCCAGAAGGCGCGTGACAAGGGCCTGTATCAGGGCTGACAATCCGACCCACCACGATAACAAGCAGGGACATCGAACCATGCAAGTCAAGGACAAGGTCTGCGTCGTCACCGGCGGCGCGAGCGGGATCGGCGAGTCGGTGGCGCGGGCCTATGCGGACGCCGGTGCTCGCGGCGTCGTGGTCGCCGATCTCAAGACCTCGCGCGATCGGCTCGCGAGCGTCGCCGGCGATATCGACGGTCTTGCCGTTACCGCCGATGTCGGGCTCGAGGAGGACATCAAGGTGTTGATCGCCGCCGCCGAGGACAAATATGGTCCGGTCGACGTGTTCTTCTCCAATGCCGGGCTCTCGCGCAAGGGACAAGAGACCGCGTCCGATGCCGATTGGGACGTGAGTTGGCGCGTGCATGTGATGAGCCACGTGTACGCGGCGCGCGCGCTGGTGCCCGGCATGCTCGCGCGCGGCTCCGGCTATCTCATCAACACCGCATCCGCCGCGGGGCTATTAGCCTCGCTGAACTCGATGCCTTACGGCGTGACCAAGAATGCCGCGGTCGCGCTCGCCGAGCATCTCGCCATCCAGTATGGCGATCGCGGCATCCGCGTCTCCGTGCTCTGTCCGCAATCGGTGCAGACGGGCATGACGACGCCGGGTCCGAGTGCCGCGCGCGTCGACGGCGTGCTGCAGCCGGGCGAGGTTGCGCGCATGGTGATCGAGGCGATGGCGGAAGAACGTTTCCTGATTCTGTCGCATCCGCAGGTGCAGGAATACATGCAGCGCAAGGCCACCAATCGCGAGCGCTGGCTGTCCGGCATGCGCCGCCTGCGCGACCGGATCTATGGCGGGGTGGCGTCATAAAGACTTCATCCGTCTGCGAGGAGCGACAGCGACGAAGCAATCCATTCTCGGCATGCGGCGCCATGGATTGCTTCGCTTCGCTCGCAATGACGAAGCTTAGTCTTCTGGAGCCGGCGCGAATCCTTCGAGCAAACCCGTGTATCTCTTCGCCCCAGGTGAGGCATAGGCACCGCGGCGCGACGTCGTCAGCTTGAGGCCGGCAAGCGCTTCCGCCTGCTTCACCGCGGCGGCCACGCCGTCGACCACGGGCACGCCGAATTTCACCGACAGCTCATGGGCAAGATCAGCCATGCCGGCGCAGCCGAGCACGATGGCGTCCGCGCCCTTGTCCAGCGCGCGGGCGATCTCGGCCTCCAGCTTCGGCCTCGCGCCCGAGCCCGGCTTCTCGAGATCGAGCACCGCGACGTCGCAGGCAGTAACCACCGCGCGGTCGGGAAAGCCGTAGCGGCGGACCAGTTCCTCCAGCGGGACGATCGAGCGCGGCAGCGTGGTGACGATGCCGATGCGCTTGGCGATCTGCCCGGCGGTGACCAGCGCCGCCTCGCAGATGCCGACCACCGGATAGCGGGCCGCCGACCGCGCGGCATCGAGCCCGGTATCGTCGAAGCAGGCGATAATGCCGGCGTCGGCATCGGGCGTCTTCAGCAACGCCTCGATCAGCCCGGGAACGGCGAAGGCCTCGTCATAGAAGCCTTCGATCGAGGCCGGTCCCATCGCAGACGTGACGGCGACGATCTCGGTGCCCGGTGCGGCCACCGCCCGCGCGGCGGTCGCGATGGTTGCGGTCATCGACACGGTGGTGTTGGGATTGACGATCAGGATCTTTGTCATGGGTGGAGAATAACATCCCTTTCGCGGCCAACCGTAGCCCGGATGAGCCAACGGGTCGCGCGAACGCGCGCCCGATGACAGGCTCCGCGAAATCCGGGGTTGGCACCGTGGGGTGATACTGTTCCCGGATTGCGCTTCGCTCATCCGGGCTTCTGTATCGGGCCTTGGTTAGTCAATCCCTTTTCGCGTCATCCACTCGCCGGGCACTTGCTTCTGTACGGGATCGGCGCGAAGGCCGTCGCCTGATGGGGTGCATTGAGGAGCCGGCC
>NZ_JBUYWT010000071.1:22500-33859 GCF_055264925.1 Bradyrhizobium sp. KZN70725 | reverse complement strand
ACTCGCGCCCGTATCAATTGGATGTTCACAACGGACAAAGCTCGCACCAAACTGGGGCGCGCCTATCCAGGCATACCCAAAGAGTCAAAATCACTGTGACGAGCTACTAGTCGGCGCGCGCCGCTCCAGGAGTGTCCAGCTGGCGCTGCATGAACACGAGATCGAGCCAGCGGCCGAATTTGCGTCCGACCTCCGGCATCCGGGCGACCTCGACAAAGCCGGCCCGCGCGTGCAGCCGCAGCGAGGCGAGATTGCCGCCGTCGATGCCGGCGATCATGACGTGCTTGCCGAGCGCGGTGGCCGCGGCGATCAGCTCGTCGACGATGATCCGGCCGAGGCCGCGGCCGCGATGATCGGCATGGATATAGACGCTGTGCTCGACGCTGTAGCGGTAGCCCGGGAAGGCCCGGAAGTCGCCGAATGTGCCGTAGCCGAGCACCGTCGTCCCCTCGACGGCCACCAGCACGGGATAGCCCAGAGCCAGCCGCGCCGTCATCCAGGCCAGCCGCTCGGCCTCGGAATCCTGCTTCTCCGTCCAGATCGCATTCGAGTTGGCGACCGCCTCGTTGAAGATCGCGGTAATCGCAGGGATGTCCTGCTCTGTGGCGGGGCGGATAATCATCGGTGGTTCCTTGACGGGCCTCTTGAACGGATCCCCATCGTCTATTATATAAGACGATATGTCAATTATAGAGGACAAGGCCGATGAGGCTCTCGGGCGGCGGGTTCGCGCCGAACGGGAGGGCCGCGGCTGGTCGCTGGCGGACCTCGCCGGGCGGGCGGGCGTGTCCAAGGCCATGCTCAGCAAGATCGAGCGGGCGGAGGCAAGCCCGACGGCGGCGACGCTGTCGCGGATCGCCACGGCCTATGGCCTGACCATGGCCGCGCTGTTCGAGGTTGCCTCACGAAATTCCCGCCTGCAGCGGGCCAAGGATCAGCCGGTGTGGCGAGATCCGAAGGCGGCCTATCTGCGGCGGCAAGTGTTCCTGCATCCGGCCAATCCGCTGGAGCTGGTGGAGATCGAGCTGCCTGCGAGGCAGGAAGCCGGCTTCCCCGCCAGCGCCTACCACCTGGTCCGCCAGGTGGTGTGGGTGATCAGCGGCCGCCTCACTTTGATGGAAGGGGCGGAGCGCCACGAGCTCGCTGCGGGCGATCGCGTCGAGCTCGGTCCGCCGTCGGACATCGTCTTCCGTAACGAAACGGCTCAGCCCTGCCGCTACCTTGTCGCCATCGTGCGGCGCTGAGCTTCATCGGGTGAAATCGCAGATTGTGGCTCTTCCGTTTTGGAACCAAGTGCCCACATCTGCGGCAAGCCTGAAAAATGATGGCGACGACCAGAGGCTGGTTGAGGAACGTCAACGCGGCCCGCGGAAACCCAATGAAGATGCCGGAACCATGCCTGAATGGGTGGTGACGGCAGGCCGAGGGAAAACGAATGAACATTGAGAAGTACACCGAGCGCGCGCGCGGATTCATCCAGTCTGCCCAGTCGCTCGCAATGCGCGACGGTCACCAGCAGTTCTCGCCGTTGCACCTGTTGAAGGTGCTGCTGGACGACAATGAAGGGCTCGCCGGCGGTCTGATCGACCGTGCGGGCGGCAATTCCAGAGCAATCCTGAAAGCGACCGAAGAGGCGCTGAACAAGCTGCCGAAGGTCTCGGGCAATGGTGCCGGGCAGGTCTACCTGTCGCCGGAGCTGGCGCGTGCCTTCGATGCGGCGGAAAAGGCCGCCGACAAGGCCGGCGACAGTTTTGTCACCGTCGAGCGGCTGCTGCTCGGGCTCACGCTCGAGAAGGGCAGCGAGGCGGCCTCGATCCTGAGCAAGGGCGGCGTCACGGCGCAGAACCTGAACGCGGCGATCGAAGCGCTGCGCAAGGGCCGCACCGCCGACAGTGCGACCGCCGAGAACGCTTACGACGCGCTGAAGAAATATGCCCGCGACCTGACCCAGGCTGCGCGCGACGGCAAGCTCGACCCGGTGATCGGCCGCGACGAGGAGATCCGCCGCACGATTCAAGTTCTGTCGCGGCGGACCAAGAACAATCCCGTCCTGATCGGTGAACCCGGCGTCGGCAAGACCGCCATTGTCGAGGGCCTGGCGCTGCGCATCCTCAATGGCGACGTGCCGGAGAGCTTGAAGGACAAGAAGCTGCTGTCGCTCGACATGGGCGCCTTGATCGCCGGCGCGAAATATCGCGGCGAGTTCGAGGAGCGGCTGAAATCGGTTCTGCAGGAGGTCTCGTCGGCCGAGGGCGGCATCATCCTGTTCATCGACGAGATGCACACCCTGATCGGCGCCGGCAAGACCGACGGCGCAATGGACGCGTCCAACCTCCTGAAGCCTGCGCTCGCGCGTGGTGAGTTGCACTGTATCGGTGCGACCACGCTCGACGAGTACCGCAAGCATGTCGAGAAGGATGCGGCGCTGGCTCGCCGGTTCCAGCCGATCTATGTCAGCGAGCCGACGGTCGAGGACACCATCTCGATCCTGCGCGGCCTCAAGGACAAATACGAGCAGCATCACGGCGTGCGCATCACCGACTCCGCGCTGGTGGCCGCGACCACGCTGTCGAACCGCTACATCACCGACCGCTTCCTGCCGGACAAGGCCATCGACCTGATGGACGAGGCGGCGGCGCGGCTGAAGATGCAGGTTGATTCGAAGCCGGAAGAGCTCGATTCGCTCGATCGCGACATCATCCGGCTGAAGATCGAGCAGGAGGCGCTGAAGAAGGAGAACGATGCCGGCTCCAAGAGCCGCTTGCAGACCCTGGAGAAGGAGCTCGCAGGGCTCGAGGAGCGATCGACGGCGCTGACGGCGCGCTGGAGCGCGGAGAAGAACAAGCTCTCCAATGCCCAGAAGCTGAAGAGCGAACTCGACGCGCTCCGCGTTGAGCTGGCCAATGCGCAGCGTCGCGGCGAATTCCAGAAGGCGGGCGAACTGGCCTATGGCCGGATTCCCGAGCTGGAAAAGAAGCTCGCCGACATCGAGGCGCAAGCGAACAGCAAGCCGAGCGGCGGCGAGATGATGGAGGAGGCGGTCACCGCCAACCACATCGCGCAGGTCGTCTCGCGCTGGACCGGCGTGCCGGTCGACAAGATGCTCGAGGGCGAAAAGGACAAGCTCCTGAAAATGGAGGACAGTCTCGCCAAGCGCGTCGTCGGCCAGGCTGAAGCCGTGCGTGCGGTGGCAACCGCCGTGCGCCGTGCCCGCGCGGGCCTGCAGGATCCGAACCGGCCGACCGGCTCGTTCATGTTCTTAGGCCCCACCGGCGTCGGCAAGACCGAGCTGACCAAGGCGCTCGCCGCTGACCTGTTCAACGACGAGACCGCGATGGTCCGCCTCGACATGTCCGAGTTCATGGAGAAGCACTCGGTCTCGCGGCTGATCGGCGCGCCTCCCGGCTATGTCGGCTACGACGAGGGCGGTGCCCTGACCGAAGCCGTGCGGCGCCGGCCCTACCAGGTCGTGCTGTTCGACGAGATCGAGAAGGCGCATCCCGACGTCTTCAACGTGCTGTTGCAGGTGCTCGACGACGGCCGCCTGACCGATGGTCAGGGCCGCACCGTCGACTTCCGCAACACGCTGATCATCATGACTTCGAATCTCGGTTCGGAGTTCCTGGTGAATCAGCCGGAGGGCGAGGACACCGCGGCGGTCCGCGATCAGGTGATGGGCGTCGTGCGGGCGCATTTCAGGCCGGAATTCCTGAACCGCATCGACGAGATCATCCTGTTCCACCGCCTGCAGAAGAGCGAGATGGGCCGTATCGTCGAGATCCAGTTCGCGCGGCTGACCAAGCTGCTCGAGGATCGCAAGATCGAGCTCACGCTGGACGCCAAGGCGCGGGACTGGCTCGCGGAGAAGGGCTGGGATCCGGCTTACGGCGCCCGCCCGCTGAAGCGGGTGATCCAGCGCAGCGTGCAGGATCCGCTGGCCGAGATGATCCTCGCCGGCGAGGTCAAGGACGGCGATCATGTCGTGATCTCGGAGAAGGGCAACGTGCTGACCTTCAACGGTCAGGTGCCCAAAACCGCCGAGATCGTGCAGTTCGAGGCCCCGGTCTCGAAGCGCAAGCTGAACTGAGCGTTTCGATAGCGAAACCGGATGCGGCCTGGCGACAGGCCGCATCCATCGCCATGACATCGGCGGGCCGCATGCGACGGAGTTCCTGTTCGGCGGCCGGTTTTGTGAGCCCGAATTAATGAAACCGCCTCGGGACGGCGTTCGTTTTCATCCTGAATGATCGGCTGGCGTGGCAAACGTCCCGCGCAGCTGCAAAGGAACTATCTGGCCCGAATCGCAGCGCTGATTCGCGCGCCACCTTGCATCATCCTGCAAAGCCACTCCGCCGGTCGCCCTCAGCAGAAGGCGAATTGCATGAGCAGAGACCTCATTGCCCATAACCGGCCCGTCTATGACGATCTTCATCCGCGCGTTTACGGCGCAGCCGCCGGCCTTGTCGCGTGGTTCGCGGCGGCGGCATGGATATTGTTCGACCGCCAGGACGACGTCGAGCTGTCGCTGATGTTCGTCAGCGTATTGCTGTTCGTCGCGGTGCTATTGCCGTGGGTGCTTTCGCTGATCTGGCGGAAATACGACGATCGGCACGACCTGCATCAGCGGTCGATTCCGTTCCGGGAGTGGCGGACCGGCGAATTCGCGGTCTGGGGCAGCACGATCAACACCACCCATGCCACCATCGACATGCTGCTCCCGCTCGCGTCCGTGGCATTCGGGCTGACCGCGATCGGAATCGTGTTCCTGATCTGCGCCAGCCTCGCGCCGTAAATCTTGCCGGACCCGTCATTCCTGCGGGGCGATGGGCGGTGACGGCTCGTCGTCCTCGCCGGGCTCGAGTTCGGACAGGATGTCGACCAGCTCGCGGGCGCGGCCGGTGGCCAGCGGCTTGCCGGCATTGATCAGCGGCTCGTCATTGGCGAGCCAGGCCTGCGCCTCGGCAAGCTCGGTGATCGTCGCCCCGGACGCGATAATCCTCGCGATCGTGACGTCGTCGGCGGAGCCGACGGCCTTCAGCACATCGTCGCGGGTGAGGCTTGCCATGCGCGCCTCCTCTGCAAGGTTTACCTAAGCGGACAAAGCCTGACCGGCGCGGATGGTTCCGGATGGAACGGCTTCCTGAGCGAGGTTTCCGCCGTCAGCGGTTGGTGGTGGAGCGCGTCTGCGACGTGGAACTGGTGGCGTCCGAGACGATTCGCGAGCTGCCGCGGCTGGACATCTGGGCCTCGATCCGGTCGCGCTCCTTCTCGAAGTTCGCCAGCATCGGGCCTTCGAGCGAACGGCCGCGCGGCAGCTTCACGCGCATCGGGTCGACGAATCGGCCGTTGACCAGGATTTCGTAGTGGACGTGCGGGCCGGTCGACTGGCCGGTCGAGCCGACGAAGCCGATCACCTGGCCCTGCCGCACCTTCTTGCCGATCTCCATGCCCTTGGCGAACGCCGACATGTGGCCGTAGGCGGTCTCGTAGCCATTGGCATGCTTCATGCGGATATATTTGCCGTAACCGCCCTCGTATCCGACCTTCTCGAGCACGCCGTTGCCGGAAGCGAAGATCGGCGTGCCGTAGGCGGTGGCCCAGTCGACGCCGGTGTGCATCTTCACATAGCCGAGGATCGGGTGGCGGCGGCCGCCGAAGCCCGAACGCATGATCGCGTTGTTGACCGGCTTGCGTACCAGGAACTTCTTCGCGCTCTTGCCGGTCTCGTCATAGTAGTCGACGAGGCCGTCGTCGGAGCTCTGGAATCGGTAGTATTTCTTGGTTTCGCCGCCCACGGTCAGCGCGGCGTAGAGCACTTCGGTCTTTTCGGTGCTGGTGACGCCCTCGTCCTCGCCGGCAAAGAACACGTCGAACGAGTCGCCGGGCTGGACCTTGCGCTGGAAATCGACGTCGTAGGAGTAGATCTTGACCATGTCTTCGATGACGGTCGGCGGCACCTTGTTGCGCAGCGCGGTCTCGTAAATGCTCTGATAGAGCCGCACGCCGCTGCCATCATCCTCGTCATCGTCGCTGGAATTGTCGGCGGTCTCGGTGACGGTGTTCATGCTCTGCACGTCGACGGCAACGTATTTGCCGAGATCGGACAGCGCAGCGACGGCCTCGATGACGGATTCGTTGGCGACGATCACGCGATAGGGCTGCAGCCTGACATTCGGTCCGGGCGCGGCCGGCGCCATCAGGATTCGTACCTTCTGGCCTTCCTTCAGGCCGCCCTCGCGGCCACGCGGGCCGAGCGTTGCGGCGATCGCCTTCGCCTCGTCGGGCGTTGCGCCCTGATCGCGCAGGATCGAGGTGATGCTGTCGCCCTTCCTGACGACGTGAACCCGTTCGCCGACCGGATTGCCGCCGGTGACCTGCTCTTTGGTCTTCGGCAGCAGGGTGACGTTCTCAGGCACCACGCGGGTCTCGAAGCCGGCATAGGGATCGGAGGTGTTGCCCTCGGTGGCGTAGGCCATCCTCATGTCGGGGCCGGCGCCGCTCGCGTCAGCCGCGGCATTGGCGAGTGAAGCGTAGCGCACCGAGCCGCCGGAGCCGCGCCAGTTGGCTGCGTCGCGGACCCGCATCAGCACGTCGTCGAGCGCGACGACCGCGGCGAGCTTGGCCTTCGGCAGCACGGAGCCGAGATCCTTGGTGACGAACGAGACCTCGGCGTCGGGCTCGGCCGCGGCATTCGGATCCTCGGCCGCCGCCGGCGTGTCGGAGCCGACATCGGTCAAGAGACGCTGCGCATTGAACGCAGGGATTTTTGCCGACAGATCGCTCGTGGTCATCGAGAGATTGCCGGAAATTCGGATGAAGGGCCGCACCCGCATCACGTCGCGATTGCCGACGCGGGTCACGGTCGACACGCGCACCAGGCTGCGGGAGGCGGAGGATTCGCTGGGCGGCGGCAGGCGGTCACCCTTGTGCAGGCTGACGACGCGATCGTTGCCGGTGAACGCGCCGCGGAGCGCGCCTTCAACGCGCTCCGGCACCTTGGCGAAGGTCATCTCGCCGTCGAGCGACGCAAAAACGGCGCCGCCGATCAGGGCCGCGCCACATAGTCCAGTCAGAATGGTGCCGCTAAACCATTGAACGGAGACACGGCGGCGGTCGATCACCGCGGCCTCGGTGCCGTCGACCGAAAGCGGCGGTTCGTGACCGAGATCGATCATCCCGGTCTCGCGCCCAATGCCGCTTCCGCGTGACGCCCGTTGGCTCAACCCGATATCCCCCCAAATTCCAGCAACTGCGATCGACCTCAGCTCGTCCTCGTCCCCACCTTAGATCCCCCGAAGAGGAATCGCGGCAGTGTGGCGAGCTACACGCATCGAATTCGAGAAGCCGATGGCCATTAGCTAGCCGCGATCTCGAACGTCAATGGTGTGCAGATCTCTCGATGTTGCTCGGCCGCGAAGGGAAGAGGCGACGGATTCTTGGAGAAAATCGCCTGGTCCCCCAGAAAAACCGCCCCAGCCCCCACAGGTTACGAGCGGTTCAATGCATTCGTTATAGCCAGAACGTCGCAGGATTGTGGCTCAAGTGCGGCATTTGAGGTGGAAAAGCTTCCCTGAAAGCAGGTCGATGCGCGCCGCCCGGCCCCGGGGCGGTCGGAACCCGTTTTGGAGGGCCTCACGGGCCGCCCGGCGACGAACTTTTTTTAAAGTTTTTTGCCGCGAGGGCTGGGTGGCGAATTTTTACCTCCGACCTAAGCCACGGAAAGCACGAGAATTTCTTCGCACTGCACAAGCGATTTGGGCGTGCGACGATTTGTTGACAATGGCCGTTGACAATCCCGAGGGGGGCGGACTATAAACCAACCACTGAGCGCGGCGCCGCCGGGTCACTGACCAAGGCGAGCGAACGCGCCACTGATGCTCCTCACTTCGATGAGTGACACAACAGCCGACATAAATCGGTTGAAGTTCACCGTCGGCCGGTGAAGGGTAGAACCGCCCTCTAAGGGTGTGGGGTCATCGGATCCCGGGCTGTTTGACAAGTGAAGATGAAGAAAGAGAAACGTGGACGGCGGAGTCCTTGCGTCTCTCGGAATACTTGAAAGCTTCGGCTTTTGACTTCTGAGAGTGGACGAAAGACTTCGGCGGTACACGTTTTAAAGGTTACACCATCGCTGCCAACGATGTGAATCGCAGGCGGCTCGTTGACTTCGGTCGACGAAGAATGGTGGGACCTCGTCAAACGTTGTGATCAGCCGGTTCAAGGTTTCAAGTCCAACTTGAGAGTTTGATCCTGGCTCAGAGCGAACGCTGGCGGCAGGCTTAACACATGCAAGTCGAGCGGGCATAGCAATATGTCAGCGGCAGACGGGTGAGTAACGCGTGGGAACGTACCTTTTGGTTCGGAACAACTGAGGGAAACTTCAGCTAATACCGGATAAGCCCTTACGGGGAAAGATTTATCGCCGAAAGATCGGCCCGCGTCTGATTAGCTAGTTGGTGAGGTAATGGCTCACCAAGGCGACGATCAGTAGCTGGTCTGAGAGGATGATCAGCCACATTGGGACTGAGACACGGCCCAAACTCCTACGGGAGGCAGCAGTGGGGAATATTGGACAATGGGCGCAAGCCTGATCCAGCCATGCCGCGTGAGTGATGAAGGCCCTAGGGTTGTAAAGCTCTTTTGTGCGGGAAGATAATGACGGTACCGCAAGAATAAGCCCCGGCTAACTTCGTGCCAGCAGCCGCGGTAATACGAAGGGGGCTAGCGTTGCTCGGAATCACTGGGCGTAAAGGGTGCGTAGGCGGGTCTTTAAGTCAGGGGTGAAATCCTGGAGCTCAACTCCAGAACTGCCTTTGATACTGAAGATCTTGAGTTCGGGAGAGGTGAGTGGAACTGCGAGTGTAGAGGTGAAATTCGTAGATATTCGCAAGAACACCAGTGGCGAAGGCGGCTCACTGGCCCGATACTGACGCTGAGGCACGAAAGCGTGGGGAGCAAACAGGATTAGATACCCTGGTAGTCCACGCCGTAAACGATGAATGCCAGCCGTTAGTGGGTTTACTCACTAGTGGCGCAGCTAACGCTTTAAGCATTCCGCCTGGGGAGTACGGTCGCAAGATTAAAACTCAAAGGAATTGACGGGGGCCCGCACAAGCGGTGGAGCATGTGGTTTAATTCGACGCAACGCGCAGAACCTTACCAGCCCTTGACATCCCGGTCGCGGACTCCAGAGACGGAGTTCTTCAGTTCGGCTGGACCGGAGACAGGTGCTGCATGGCTGTCGTCAGCTCGTGTCGTGAGATGTTGGGTTAAGTCCCGCAACGAGCGCAACCCCCGTCCTTAGTTGCTACCATTTAGTTGAGCACTCTAAGGAGACTGCCGGTGATAAGCCGCGAGGAAGGTGGGGATGACGTCAAGTCCTCATGGCCCTTACGGGCTGGGCTACACACGTGCTACAATGGCGGTGACAATGGGATGCTAAGGGGCGACCCTTCGCAAATCTCAAAAAGCCGTCTCAGTTCGGATTGGGCTCTGCAACTCGAGCCCATGAAGTTGGAATCGCTAGTAATCGTGGATCAGCACGCCACGGTGAATACGTTCCCGGGCCTTGTACACACCGCCCGTCACACCATGGGAGTTGGTTTTACCTGAAGACGGTGCGCTAACCGAAAGGGGGCAGCCGGCCACGGTAGGGTCAGCGACTGGGGTGAAGTCGTAACAAGGTAGCCGTAGGGGAACCTGCGGCTGGATCACCTCCTTTCTAAGGATGATCCTTCAGATCAGCTCACGCTATCTATCGGATCGTTTTAGAAACATTCAGGGGCCAACAGTTTCAGGATTGTTGAGCTCCATTGGCGGGATTTCGCCGTCTTCGTTTCTCTTTCTTCGCGGACGAACACGCGCCAGGGGCTGAGCGCTGTGCGATGTACCGACTTCAGGTCGAGTGCGCGCCGGCATGTCTCTCGTGTTAGGGGCTTGTAGCTCAGTTGGTTAGAGCGCGCGCTTGATAAGCGTGAGGTCGGAAGTTCAAGTCTTCCCAGGCCCACCATTTTGATCGAGTGCGGAGCATTCGTCTTCTGGTACGGGGCCATAGCTCAGCTGGGAGAGCGCGTGCTTTGCAAGCATGAGGTCGTCGGTTCGATCCCGTCTGGCTCCACCAGATGGAATTGAAGCTCGATAGCGCCTCGTTCATTTCGTCCGCGAAACATCACTTCGCACTCATTGGTCCGGATGGACGGTGACGTGCGTGTTTTCTGACATCGTAAAGAGGAGATCGATCCGAGTTTGGATCAAGCGAAGCAATTCGCCTGAGCCATTCATTATCTCCGGGATCATTTCGGCGCTCGCTTCAATCGTGAGATTGGGTGCGGGTTGTAAATGATCCCTTTTAGCGAAGCTTGACCGCCTCGCTATCGGGCCGATCTTACGAAGCAAGCTGGTCTTTCTAGTCAATGTCCGGCTGCGCAATCGCATTCATCGAGGATGCGTGCCTGAGACTTCGGTCTTCGGGCAGTTGTGCAGACAACATTCTGCCGAGTGTGTGGACATTGATAATGAGAGCAATCAAGTGCCTTAAGGGTGTTCGGTGGATGCCTTGGCGCTGAGAGGCGATGAAGGACGTGCTACGCTGCGATAAGCCGTGGGGAGCTGCGAAGAAGCTTTGATCCGCGGATTTCCGAATGGGGAAACCCACCTTCGATAGCCGGAACTCCAAGACCTTGTGTGTTGGGGTTCGACCAGAAATGCGAGAAATCAAACCGCGAGGTTTTGGATTTCCGGTTATCAAGAGAAGGTATGAGACCTCTGAATAAAATAGGAGGTTTTAAGCAAACCCAGGGAACTGAAACATCTAAGTACCTGGAGGAAAGGACATCAATCGAGACTCCGTTAGTAGTGGCGAGCGAACGCGGACCAGGCCAGTGATACATCAAAGACAATCGGAACCTGTCAGGAAAGCAGGGCCTCAGAGGGTGATAGCCCCGTACGAGTAATGCGATGATGTATCCACGAGTAAGGCGGGACACGTGTAATCCTGTCTGAACACGGGGGGACCACCCTCCAAGCCTAAGTACTCCTCAGCGACCGATAGTGAACCAGTACCGTGAGGGAAAGGTGAAAAGCACCCCGACGAGGGGAGTGAAATAGACCTGAAACCGGACACCTACAAACAGACGGAGCCCAAGATACGTTCTGGGTGACGTCGTACCTTTTGTATTATGGGCCAGCGACTTAATTTAACGAGCAAGCTTAAGCCGATAGGCGAAGGCGTAGCGAAAGCGAGTCTGAATAGGGCGTCAAGTTCGTTGTATTAGACCCGAAACCTAGTGATCTAGCCATGAGCAGGTTGAAGGTGAGGTAACACTCACTGGAGGACCGAACGGGTGCCTGTTGAAAAAGG
>NZ_JBUYWT010000071.1:0-20000 GCF_055264925.1 Bradyrhizobium sp. KZN70725 | reverse complement strand
TGGCGGAGCCGAAGCTGGAAATGCACCGGGCCGGGGTCTCTGCCGATGATGGGTCGGGATGGCATCTTGCCGTATCGAGCAAGGGCTCCTTCTCGGTGCTGCTGCCGATTCCGTTCAATGATTTCACCACGCGCGACGCGCAGACCGGTGAGATCACGCATGTGGTCGGCGGCAAGAGCTCCGAAGGAATCAAGTTTGTCGCGGTCGAGCTGCCGCCGGGCAACAAGCCGCCGCCGGATCTCGCTTCAATCCCGAAAACGCTGGCCGCAAATCCGGCGAACAAGGTTTCCGACGTCGTCCGCAAGACAAGCGGCGATGCCGAGATTCTGCCCCTGACGGTGAGCGATGGCGGCAAGACCATGTACATGCGCTGCATCGATGCGAAGGGCACGCGCTACACATTGACGATCGAGTTTCCCAATGCCTATCGGGACCTGGTCATTGCAAACAAAGACAGGTTCTTCGAGTCATTCAAGCTGAAGAAGAACTCCTGAGCGGCGGACCGTCAGCGCTCGCCGTGCACGGGTGCGCATAGACTTCGGCCGCGCCGCTGATCGCGATCCCATTGTGCTGCTCGACTGCTGGCTGGGCATTGCGATCAACACTCCTTGAACGCTTTGTGATGATTCGGCCACGATTGACCTTCATCGTCTACGACCAAAGTTCATGGGCCGTTCATTTCGATTTCCGTACCTGTTCCACCCAAGAAGCTCGGCAAAACCTGCCCCAACAAGGAGACTTCCATGCGTGAGATCGTCCGTCCCGTAACTGCTGCGCTGAGCGTCGCGTGTCTTGCGATCGCCATGACCGCGGCGTCGAACAGCGGCGCATTCGCGCAAGCCAAGCAGCAGCAGATGGCGCCGCCGGCCAAGCAGCCCGCGCAAGCCGCGCCACCCGCGCAGGCTGCGGCTCCGGCACAGGACCAGGCCCCGCCGATCAAGCAGATCGCGCTGACCGACAAGCAGGTCGATGGCGCGCTCGCCGCGGCCAAGGAAATGGACCCGATCACCGCGAAGCTTTCCCAGGACGCCAAGCCGGATCCGAAGATCGTCGGTCAACTCGAGGGCATCGCCAAGAAGAACGGCTTCGCCAGCTATGACGAGTACAACAACGTCGTCGACAACATCTCGCTGGTGCTCGGCGGCTTCGATCCGCAGACCAAGAAATATGTCGGTCCCGAGGCCGTGCTGAAGGCGCAGATCGCCCAGGTCCAGGCCGACAAGAAGATGTCGGCCAAGGACAAGAAGGACGCGCTCGCCGACCTCAACGACGCCCTGAAGTCGCCGCCGCCTGCGGTCGAGAACAAGGGCAACATCGATCTCGTGACCAAGAGCTACGACAAGCTGATGGAAGAGTTCGGCGGCAGCGACGACAATTAATGCGTCGCATGATCTCGCCGGAAAACCGCTTCGCACTTTTCCGGATCACGCCCTGAGCCGTCAGCCGAATCAAAGATGAGCCCCGGAGAAATTTCTCCGGGGCTTTTTTATTGTCTCGGGACGCGTCCGGTTCAGGTGCGCGTGCGCATCCGCATCATGAAGCTGTCGAACGAGAGCTCGGCGACCTGCATCCAGGCCAGCGATTCGTTGCGATAAGCGGCGAGGCTCGCATGCATCTTGCCGAAATGCGGATTGCTCTTGGAAAGATCCGCGTAGATCTCGTTGGCCGCGTTGTAGCAGGCTTCCAGCACCTCCTGCGGGAATGGCCGCAACTGCGCGCCGGCCACGATCAGGCGCTTCAGCGCCGGCGGGTTGACCGCGTCATATTTGCCGGTCACCCAGGTGAAGGTGTCCTCGGAAGCCGCCTGGATCGCTGCCTGATAGTGCTTCGGCAGCGCGTTCCACTTGTCCTTGTTCATCACATTGTGGCCCTGGCCGGTGCCTTCCCACCAGCCGGGGTAGTAGTAGAACTTCGCGACCTTGACGAAGCCGAGCTTCTCGTCGTCATACGGCCCGACCCATTCGGCGGCGTCGATGGTGCCTTTTTCCAGCGCCGGATAGATGTCGCCGCCGGCGATCTGCTGCGGCACCCCGCCGACCTTGGCGATGATGGTGCCGGCGAAGCCGCCGACCCGGAATTTCAAGCCCTGGAAATCCGCCATCGACTTGATCTCCTTCCTGAACCAGCCGCCCATCTGGGCGCCGGTCGAGCCGGTCGGAATGCCGATGCAGTTGAATTCAGCGAGCAGATTGTTGAGCAGGTCGGTGCCGCCGCCCCATTGCAGCCAGGAAATGTGCTGGCGCGTGTTGAGGCCGAACGGCAGCGACGTGCCGAAGGTGAAGGCGGGATTCTTGCCCCAGTAGTAATACAGCGCGGTGTTGCCCATCTCGACCGTGCCGTTGGAGACGGCGTCCAGCACCTGCAGGCCGGGGACGATCTCGCCGGCGGCGAACGGCTGGATCTGGAAGCGGTTGTCGGTGATCTCGGCGACGCGCTTGCAGAAGAATTCACACCCGCCATAGAGCGTATCGAGCGCCTTCGGCCAGCTCGCCGCGAGCCGCCACCTGACCTCCGGCATCGATTGCGCGACCGCGGGCGCGGCGACCGCCGTCGCAGCCAGCCCGACGCCGCCTGCCTTCAAGAATTCACGACGTTTCATGCGTATCCCTCCTGTGTGCCGATACCTCGACAAGGGGAACGATCTTGGTGCCGTCTTTCTTCGCCGATCGATCGACGTTCTGTGATGAATGTGTCCGGTGGCCCTCGACGGGCTCTTGTCGTGGAAATCCGAGTTTCCGGTTCCACCGGTCAGGATGATCGTTTGCCGGAGGAAATCAAGCGCCTGCCTTCCTTGCAGGTGCGAAGGACAATCGGCGCTGTCGGTCTCATCCGATACCCGCCGCGATGGCTGCCGGCCCTGCCGCGATCTGCTACGCAGGGCGGGTGGGTTGATGGGAGTTCAAGGACATGGCCAACAAGAAAGTCGTGGTTGCCGGCGCGACCGGCCTCGTGGGTAACGCCGCCTTGCGACACTTCGGCGCATCCCGCGATTGCGAGCGCATTGCGCTGTCGCGCCGCAAGCCACGCGATCTCTACGGCGCACGGCATGTGCGAATCGATCTCACCAGCGCGGAGGATTGCCGTCGCGCCGCGGCCGAGCTCGCCGGCGCAACGCACCTGATCTACGCCGCGCTCTATGAGGCGCCCAGCCTGGTTGATGGCTGGCGCGATGCCGGCCAGATCGAAACCAACGACCGGATGCTGCGCAATTTGATGGGCGTGCTCGAACCCGTCGCGCCCGATCTCAAGCATGTCGCGCTGCTGCAGGGCACCAAGGCCTATGGTGTGCATGTCCGGCCGCTCACGGTGCCGGCACGCGAGGGCCGTTCGGAGATGTACGAGCAGCCGAATTTCTATTGGGCGCAGGAGAATTTCCTGCGCGAGCTGCAGCGGGGCAAGAGCTGGCACTGGAGCATCTTGCGCCCGGTCCTGATCATCGGCGAAGCCATGGGCGGCGCGATGGATCTGATCCCGCCCCTCGGCGTCTACGCGGCGGTGCTGCGGGCGCAGGGCAGGCCGCTGGATTATCCGGGCGGCGCGCCGCGCGTCGCGCAAGCGGTCGATGTCGATCTGCTGGCACGCGCGATCGCCTGGTCGGGCGACGCCGAGGCTGCGCGCAATGAAGCGTTCAACGTCACCAATGGCGACGTCTTCACCTGGGAAAATATCTGGCCGGCGGTATCGGATGCGCTCGAGATGACGCCGGGCCGGCACGTGCCGCTGTCGCTGGCGCAGGAATATCCGAAATGGATCGCGCCGTGGGACGAATTGCGCAGGACGCACGACCTGATCGCGCCCGGCCTGGAGGAATTCGTCGGCCTGTCCTTCCAATATGCCGATTACAGCATGCGCTACGGACAGACTGAAGCTGGTCCGCCGTCGATCGTCTCGACGGTGAAGATCAACCAGGCCGGCTTCACCGAGATGATGGATACGGAAGCGATGTTCCGGAAGTGGTTCAGGCTGGCGAAGGCGAGCCGGCTGCTGCCGTAGTATTCAGCCCCGCTCTGTCTTCTCCCTCTCCCCGTTCTTACGGGGAGAGGGTTGGGGTGAGGGGCCTCCATCCGGCGAGCACTTCGTCGCTTGTTGAGCATCATGCCTCGCCCCTCACCCGGATCACACCGGACGATGCTTCGCATCGCCGGGGCGACCCGACCTCTCCCCGCAAAGGGCGGGGAGAGGTGATGGACGTCCCGTCGTTCGAGCGTCAGCGCGAAAACGCCTGCTCCATCGCCTTGCGCGTCTTGATCGTATCGTTGCTCTCGTCGACCTCGACATCGCTCCAGCGCACGACAGCGCCATGGGCGACGTCGCTCTTCAGCTTCACCCGATGCGCAAGCCCGATCGGCAATGCGCCGGCGGCGAGGCTGGCGGCGGCCGGCATCAGCTTGCCCCACACGGTGTAGCCGCCTTCGCCGTCGAGCGTCTCGCCGGCGCGCAGATTGCGCTTGGCCACCGCTGCGACGTCGCCGCGGAAGCCGCGCGGTTGCCCGGTCGGCTCGTTGCGCAGCGCTGCCGACAGCACGGAGATGTTCAGCTCGAGTCCGATCAGATGATACGGCTTGTACATCGCCGCATAGCGGCCGGAGGCGTCGGTCTTGAGGCCGTACTGCTTGAAGCAATCGGCGGCATAATCGTTGGGCGCCTCCAGCACCACATAGACGCCCCAGCGCAGATCGCGGAACACCGGACGGCCGTCGCGCTCCAGCGACGACACCACTTCGACGATGCCGGATTTCTCCAGCACGCCGCCCTTGTCGCGCGGCCGCATCACATGCGGCAGGTCGTCGACGCCGCAGGGCGGAAACAGCAATCCCTCCGACGGCACCTCGAGGGTGCAGGCGTTGGCGATCGCCGCCATCTCGATCGCGGATTTGGTGCCGTCGAGGAAGGAGTTGAACATCTGCGGATTCATGCCGGCGGATTGCGCCTCGCCGGCGGTGAGCCCGTAATGCTGCCACACACCGTCCGGCGTGACGTCGTGATAGGCCGGCAAGTATTTCGTGCCCTTGCCGGCGGCGACGACGCGGAAGCCGGTCGCTCGGGCCCAGTCGACCAGCTCGGCCGTCAGCGCCGGCTGGTCGCCATAGGCCAGCGAATAGACCACGCCGGCCTTGCGTGCCTCCTCGGCGAGCAGCGGCCCCGCCAGCACATCGGCCTCGACATTGACCATCACGACATGTTTGCCGGCGGCAATCGCCGCGCGGGCATGGCGGATGCCGACGGCGGGATTGCCGGTCGCTTCCACCACGACATCGAATGCGCCGCCGGCGATCGCACGCGCGCCGTCGTCGGTGAAGGTGGTGGCGCTGATCCGCGCGTCGTCCCAGCCGACCGTGCGGCACGCCTCGCGGGCCCGGTCACGGTCGAGATCGACGATCACGGGCACCTCAAGCCCCGGCGTGTGCGGCACCTGCGACAGGAACATCGAGCCGAATTTTCCGGCGCCGATCAGGACGACGCGCACCGGCTTGCCGGCGGCGGCGCGGGTTTTGAGGAGGTGATGCAGGTTCATGATGCTTTCCAAACAAAAGGGTCGTTCCGGGGCGCGTGAAACGCGAACCCGGAACCTCGAGATTCCCCGATGCGCAACTGCGCATCTGCGGTTCGACGCTAACGCACCGCCCCGGAATGACGGTCGAAGACTTTACTCCGCCGCCTGCCGCGGTGCACGAGCGAGCCGCAGCAGCGCGTCGTCGGCGACGGTCTGGATCGGCGTGAAGTCGCGGTGCGCGATGTAGTCGGGCCGCGTCGGGGTGCGGATGTAATTCGAGACCGCGTTCAGCGTCAGGTAGACGATCTTGCGCGGGTAGGGCGTGATGTTGCCGCTCGATCCGTGCACCAGATTGCCGTGGAACATCAGCATGCCGCCGGGCTTGCCGGTCGGCGCGACGATGCCGCCCTGCTTCACGAGGCGGGTCACGGTTTCCTCGTCCAGCGTCCACAGCGGATAGGATGTGGTTTCGAGATCGTGCGAGGCTTTCAGATCGCCCGCGGTCTGGCTCTGCGGCACCAGCATCAAGGGGCCGTTGATCGGCATCACCTCGTCGAGGAAGATCGCGATGTTCATCGCGCGCGGCTCCGGCATGCCGTCATCGCGCTTCCAGGTGCCATAGTCCTGGTGCCACTGCCAGACGTCGCCGGTGAAGGCCGCCTTCGCGTTGATCTTGAACTGATGCATGTAGACCTTCTCGCCGAACAGCTGCTCGATGGGGTCGATCATGCGCGGATGCGCGCCGAGGGTGCCGAACGCCTCATTGTAGAGATGCGCGGCGAAGGCCGTGCGCGGCGCGCCGCTCTTCTCGCGCCACACCTCGGGGCGGTTGGCGTCATAGATCGAGACTGCTTCGCGCGCGAGGAAGTCGACCTCTTCCTGGCTGAACAGCTCGGGCAGGAACAGCCAGCCTTCGCGATGGAAAAATTCGACCTGCTCTTGGGTCAGTTTCATGGTGCTTTCCTCCTGTTGTTATTGTCATCCGGGGCGATGCGTGAGCATCGAACCCGGAATCTCGAGGTTCCCCGATGCGCAATTGCGCATCTGTGGTTCGGTGCTCCGCACCGCCCCGGAACGACGGCGGGAACGTCACGCCGCCACGTCGATTGCCCTCAGCTTCTCCTCGGTCATCCGTCCTGCCGTCTGCGCATGCGCCAGCGCCGCGGCTTCTGCCGCTGCGGCATTGCCGGAAAAAACATGCGCGGCGATGGTCTCGTGCTCGGTCCAGGCGCTGCCGCGGTAATCGAGCTCGGCGAGCACGGTCGCCATCGAGCGGCGCATATGCGGCCATTGCGGCGCGATCATCTCCTCGATCGCGGAATTTCCGGCGAGGCGATAGATCGCGCTGTGGAAATCGACGTCGAGTGCGATCAGGCGCGCCAGCGGCGTGCCGTCGTCGATCGCGCGTCCGGCTTCGAGCGCGGCTTCGAGTTGCGCGCGTGCCGCGGCATCTTCCTTGACACGCGTAGCGGCAAGCCGTGCCGCCAGCGCATCGATGGCGCCGCGGACTTCATAGAGTTCGCGGATGCGCTGCGGATCGAGCTGCGTCACCTCGAAGCCGCGTTTGCCGCTCTCCGCGACAAGGCCCTGGCGATGCAACAGATGCAGGGCGTGCGAAATCGGCTGGCGCGAGACGCCGAGCCGATCGGCAAGTTCGTTCTGGGTGATGCGCTGGCCAGGCAGCAGCGTGCGGTCGATGATCGCTTCGAGCAATCGCCCGTAAACCTGGTCGATGAGGTTTGGAAGCGGGTCCAACGGGATCATACCGACTGTCCAGTTTGGAATACGGAATTCCGTGTTCGAAAATGAAGTTACTGCGGGTTGGGGGAGCGGTCAAGGCTCCGGTTTGCGACCACGCTAAGCGATTGAGAATGGGCCGGTTTTTGACCGGGCCGCGCTGCGACAGCCGTCCCAACGTCGTGATGGCCGGGCTTGGATGCCGGGACCAGAGCCGCGGATGCCCGGGACAAGCCCGGGCATGACGAGTTTTTCGGAAACGCTACTTCGCCTTGCCCAGCTCCATCAGCGTCCGCGTCATCAGATAGAGCCGCGGCACGATCGAGTTGGTGTCGATGTATTCGTCGCGGGCGTGATAGCCCCAGCCGGCGAGGCCGAAGCTTTCGACCACGACCGCCTTGCCGCTGCGTGCGGCGTAGCCGGCGTCGGTCGCGCCGCCGGTCATTTCCGCGATGTCGAGCGTGCGCCCGAGCTCGGTGTAGATCGCCTGTCCCTGCCTGGCGAGCGCGCGGCCGCGATCATCGGCGACGAACGGCGGACGGCCCGCGACGACCTTCACGGTCACCTCGGTGTCCGCGATCAGTCTGTTCTTCACCTTCTCGTCGAGCGCGGCCTGCAGCTTTTGCACGCCGTCGGGAATGGTGAGGCGGATGTCGGCGCCGGCGGTGGCATGATCGGGGATCTGGTTGCGCACAGTGCCGGCCTTCGCGGTGGTCCAGTTCAGCTGCGTGCCCGGAATCGATTTCGCGATGTCCTGGGTCTGCAGCAATTGATGCGCGAGCTCGATCAGCGCGTTGCGGCCGAGCTGCGGCGCCGCGCCGGCATGCGAGGCCTTGCCTTTCACATCGATCGTGCCGGTGGCGGTGCCGCTGGCGCCGAGCAGCAGGCTCTCGTTCTTGGCCACCGGCGGCGCCACCGTCGGCTCGCAGGACAGCACCACGTCGTGCTGGTCGGCGAGCTCGGCGATGATCTCGCCGGAGCCGATCGAGCCGACCTCCTCATCCGGATTGAACGACACCGTGAGCTTGGCGTAGTCGCGCCAGCCCGCGTCGTTCAGGATCTTCAGCGCATGCAGGATGACGGCGATGCCGCCCTTGTCGTCGGCAATGCCGGGTCCGTAGATCCTGTTGCCGTCGACCTTATAGGGCTGGGTGTCGAGGATGCCGTGCTCATACACCGTATCCATATGCGCGATCAGCATCAGCTTCTTCGTGCCGCTGCCCTCAAAGCTGCCGATCACCATGTCGGCGCCGGCGCCCTTCGTGGTCTTGCGCCGCTCGGTCTTGGCGCCGAGCGCCTTCAGCCGTGCCTCGGTGTAGTCGGCCATCTTCTTCAGGCCTTCGACATCGCCGGAGCCCGACTCGATCAGCACCATGTCGTGCAGGCTCTCGATCACGGCCGGCTGGGCCTGCTCGGCGGCCGCACGCAGCTTCTCGTCTGCGGCGGCAAAGGCGGAGGAGGAGGTAAGGGCGAGCAGGCCGGCCGACGCGAGCAATTTGATGGATAGTTTCATGATTGTCCTCCCTGCGCAGATGCAGAGAGACACTAGCATTGCGACTTTGCTGCCTCCAGCTGTGTCAGCTGCGCTCAAGCACCTCGACATCGAAGGTCTCGATCTCCGAGACGTCGGCGGTCGCATCGATCGCCGCGATCCGGTCGCCTGAGATCGTGACCTGCAGCACGACGCGGAGCGCGCCGCCGAAGATGACGGCAACGCCGATCCCGCCGTCGACCAGCGCGGGCCTCGCCGCCTGCGCGCGTCCCCTAAAGCTTTCGGCAACCGCTGCGGCGCCGCGGATGACGGGTAGCGAGCCGAGCCGCTGCGCAGCCTGATCGGCGCGCACCACGACGTCGGGCGCCAGCACGGCCAGCAGTCCTTCGAAATCGCCGTTGCGGGACGCCGCAAGAAAGGCCTCGACGATGCCGCGCTGCCGGCTGAGATCGGCATCCGGTGCGGGCGGCGTGCCCTGCACGCGACGCCTGGCACGGCTGGCGAGCTGCCGCGCGGCGGCCGGCGTGCGGCCGACGATCGGCGCGATCTCCTCGAACGGCACCGCGAACATATCGTGCAGCACGAAAGCCAGCCGCTCGGCCGGCGCCAGCGTTTCCAGCACCACGAGCAGCGCGGCGCCGACGGAATCGGCCATCTCGGTCTCGCGCTCGGACGGATTGTCCGCGATCGGCTCCGGCACATGTGGGCCGATCGGCTCCTCGCGGCGCGATTTGCGCGAGCGCAGCATGTCGAGACAGATGCGCGCGATCACCGTGGTCAGCCAGCCCCCGAGATTGTCGACCGCCGCCGTGTCGGTGCGGCCGAGCCGCAGCCAGGTTTCCTGCACGGCATCGTCGACTTCGGCGGTCGAGCCCAGCATGCGATAGGCCACCGCCCGCAGGCGCGGCCGGTTGGCCTCGAACTGCTCGGTGAGAGAATTTTTCTCGTCCATCGGTCACATTCCCTTTGTCCGCTCCGTCATGGCCATGACGAACGAAACTGCGCCGATGTGACAACAGATCGGCACGGCGCCGTCAAAAGGCAATTCAGGAGAATGACATGATGAAAGCCCGCATGAACCACCCGGTGATGGTTGTTCCCGAGGCCATGAAGGCGCTGCAGGCGCTGAGCGAGAGCACCAAGCCAGCTCTGCCGGAAAGGCTGCTGGAACTGGTGCATCTGCGCGCCAGCCAGATCAATGGCTGCAGCGTCTGCGTCGATATGCACCCAAAGCTCGCCCGGCGTGCCGGCGAGACCGACGAGCGGCTGTTCGCGGTCGGTGCCTGGCGCGACGCGCCGTATTTCACCGAGGCCGAGCGCGCCGCGCTGGCGCTGACCGAAGCGGTGACCCGGCTCAGCGACCGCGAGGATCCGGTGACGGACGCGGTGTGGGACGAGGCGGCCAAGCACTTCGACGAGCAGCAGCTCGCGTCCCTGGTGCTGGGTATCGCGGCGATCAACGTCTGGAACCGGCTCAACGTCGCGGTGCGCCAGCCGGTCGGCGCCTGGAAGGTGTGAGAGAGTAGCTTTCTTACTTCGCCTCTCCCCTTGTGGGAGAGGCCGCCACCGATGCGTCGCATCGGTGGCGGGTGAGGGGTCTGCCTCCGCGGAGAGAACCCCTCACCCGGCACGATGCCGCTGCGCGCCATCGCGCCACCCTCTCCCACAAGGGAGAGGGTGCATCGCTTACGCGGAGAGAAACTCCAGCACGATCTCGCAGTAGCGCTGCGGGGCCTGTTCGAACATCGGATGGGTAGTGCCCGGGATCATCTCGGTGCGCGAACCCTTCACATTGGCGGCGAGCGCGTGCAGCACCTTCGGCAGCACGCCCTTGGTGTTGGCGCCGCCGATGAACAGCGTCGGCGTCTTGATCGCTTCCGCGTCCGCCTTCGAGAATGACGGGCGTTGGTCGCGGGTCTGGCCGATCAGCGTGGTCGCATTGTCGCGCAGCAGCTGCTTGGAGGTTGCCGGAATCCGCTTCCACGCGCCGGGGCCTTCGAGTGCGTCCATGAAGATCTGCAAGCCGCCGTCGATCTCGCCCTTGGCGATTTCCGCCGCGCATGCCGCGAAGCGTGCTGCCAGCGGCGAGGGGCCCGGCTTGAAATCTGGATCGAGGGTCTCGTCGAGCTCGCCGCCCGGCTCGGCGAGGATCAGCTTGCGCAACAGGTCGGGCCGGCGCTGTGCGGCGCGGAAGCAGATATGGCCGCCGCGGGAATGCCCCATCAGGTCGACCGGTCTGGTGTCGAATTTTTCGATAAAGGCGATCACATCGTCGACGTGCTGCGCGATCGAATAGGTGTCGCCGATGCCGTCCCAATGCGCCGGGAAGAAATGCCGCAGGCTGACCGCGATCACGCGGTGCCGCCGCGTCAGCGGGCCGAGCACCGCCGACCAGATCCGGAAGTCGCACAGCGAGCCGTGCACGCAGACCAGCGGCGGGCCCTCTCCGACATCGAGATAGGGCATGTCGAAACCGTTGACGTGGAGGCTGTGCATTTTGGGCTCGCGGAGAGGCAGGAGATGTTGTTGATTTGGCCGAAGTTCCCACGGAATTCGGGTGGATAGCAACATTCTCCAAGCCTAGATTCCGGATCAACAGCAGGCTCACGCGAGAGCTGAAGGGAACATCTGGAGCGAGCCATGACCGGCCAGCATTTTGCAATCTTCGAGACCATGATCGGCGCCTGTGGCGTCGTCTGGGGCGAGCACGGCGTTACCGGGGTGCAGCTGCCGATGGGCACCGAGGAGAAGACCCGCAAGCGGATCTTCCAGCGCAACGGCGAGGTCACCGAGGCGGCGCCGCCGGCCGAGGTGCAGCACGCGATCGACGGCATGATCGAGCTGCTCGCCGGCAAGCCGAACGACCTTGCCGACATTGTGCTCGATCTCGACGGCGTGCCGGAATTCAACCGCGGCGTCTACGACATCGCGCGGAAGATCCCGCCGGGCAAGACCGTAACCTATGGCGATATCGCCAAGCAGCTCGGCGGGGTCGAGCTGTCACGCGATGTCGGCCAGGCGCTCGGCCGCAACCCGTGCCCGATCGTGGTGCCTTGCCACCGCGTGCTGGCGGCGGGCAACAAGCCGGGCGGCTTCTCGGCCAATGGCGGCGTCGTCACCAAGCTGAAGATGCTGCAGATCGAAGGCGCGATCGTGAACCACACGCCGAGCTTGTTTGATTGAGGTGCACGCTCTTCTTATCCTCCCCTGGAGGGGAGGATCGGTTCGCATGAAATGCGAACAGAGGTGGGGTGAAGGTCTCTCGTAACGGGCGCTGCCCGCGTTGAGAGATCACCCCACCCCGTCTCACATTGCGCTGCGCCTGATGTGAGCCACCCAGAGAGCGAGCTACGCTCGTCTCGACCCCTCCAGGGGAGGGTGGCAGAGTGCGACTATCGCGAGTTTGGCTCACGTCACACCGTTTCGCACACAAACCCGCTGCCCTTCCGCCTGATCTTGCCAATCGACGGCGAGGGGAAATGCGCGGGGCAGCACAGCGTGTCGGTGTCGCAATAACGCTCCAGGAAGCCGCGCCGCGTCTTCGCGGCTTGCGCCTGGTCGACATCGAACTTCGCCGACAGCTCCGGATAATGCGTCTGGATCGGCGAGTGCATCAGATCGCCCGAAAAGACCGCAGCGTCCTTGCCGCGGCCGAAGGCGAAGGCGACGTGGCCCGGCGTGTGGCCGGGCGTCGGCAGGATGCGAGCATGGTCGCCGATCGCAAAGTCATGGCCGACGATCTCGGCGCGCCTGGCCTCGACCACCGGCAGCACGCTGTCCACGAAAGGCGGGACTTCCGCCTTCGCGTTGCTCTCGGTCCAGTAGTCGAACTCGGCCTTGTCGAACACGTAGCGCGCGTTTGGAAAGGTCGGCACCCAGCGGCCGTTCTCCAGCCGCGTGTTCCAGCCGACGTGATCGACATGCAGATGCGTGCACATCACATAGTCGATGTCAGCGACGGAGAAGCCGGCTGACGCCAGACTGCGCAGATAGTTGTCGTCGGTCTTCATATTCCATTTCGGCCGCGCCGGCCGCGGCTTGTCGTTGCCGATGCAGCTGTCGATCAGGATGGTATGGTGCGGTGTCTTCACGACGTAGGACTGGAACGCCAGGATCAGCGTGTCGCTGTCGTCGAGCGCACCCGCCGTTCTCATCCAGCCGCGGTTCTCGGCGAGCACGTCCGGCGTCAGTCCGGGCAGCATGTCGTGCGCGGGCAGGAACGTCGTCTCCTGCTCGACGATGCGATGAATGGTGAGATCGCCGGCGGCAAACTTCAGGCTCATGGTGCTTCCTTGGCGTTGGCGTTTTCGAGCGAAGTGGAGTCCGGTTCGCGCGAAGAAAACGCGAAAAAAGTTTCTAGTGCGCGTCGCGCACGGCGGGAATGATGATGTTGGCAAGGATATCCATCGCCGCAAGGCCTTCCTTCGGCTGGCCGTACCGGGCTGCCGTCGTCATCATCACAAGGTCGAGATCGGAGCCAGGCCGGCGATGCACAAGACCTGCGCCGGGAGGTGAGAGGCGGGGAGGCATTCGCGCGTCACATGCTCCCCGCTGTTGCCGTGGTCACGCCGCCGGCGGCGCCGAGATCTTCACCGACGGCCGCTCCAGCATCTTCTGGTAGAAGGCGTCGAGCTTGGGATAGGCCTTGCGCCAGCCGCAATCGGCGAAGCGGAAATCGGCATAGCCGAGCACGCAGACGAGGCCGATCTGCGCGATGTCGAACGACGAGCCATCGAGAACATCCGGCCGGTTCTCGAACCGCGCCATGCCGGCCCAGGCCCTGTTCCAGTGATCGTCGTGCCAGGCCTGCCACAGCGAGCCCTGCGGCCGCACCATTTTCTCGTAGCGGCACAGCAGCATGGAATCGAGCATGCCGTTGAGCAGGGAGTGATCGGTCTTCAGCTTCCAGCGTCGCGGGCCGTAGCCCGGGATCAGCCGGCCGCCGCCGAGCTCGTTGAGATATTCGACGATGACGTAGGAATCCAGAATCACGTCGCCATGGTCGAGGATCAGCACCGGCAGCTTCTTCAGCGGCGAGATCTTGGAATATTCGTCGTTGGCCGTGCCGGGCGCGACAGTCGCCGGCACCAGCTCGATCTTGTCGATCAGGCCAAGCTCGATCGCCGCGATGCGCACCTTGCGGGCGAACGGGGAGGCGGGAGAGAAGGTGAGTTTCATGGAGATGACCTCTTTACGAACACACAGTCGTCATCCTGAGAGACAGTGAATGTATGACTCTCGATGACGCAACATACTCGATGTCGTCCCGGCCTAGTGCGCAATTGCGCACGGGAGCCGGGACGACGAGGGGAGAGATTGCGCTGTATCCCCGAAAACTACGCCCCAACGATTTCCTGGCGCTGCTCGCCGAGGCCTTCGATGCCGAGCGTCACGACGTCGCCGACATTGAGATATTGCGGCGGTTTCATGCCGGTGCCGACGCCGGGCGGGGTGCCGGTCGTGACGATGTCGCCGGGCAGCAGCGTCATGAACTGCGAGACGTAGGAGATGCACTTCGCCATCGTGAAGATCATGGTCGAGGTCGTGCCGGTCTGGCGGCGCTGGCCGTTGACGTCGAGCCACATCGACAGCTTCTGCACGTCGGCGATTTCATCCTTGGTGGCGAGCCACGGGCCGACCGGGCCGAACGTGTCGTGCGACTTGCCCTTGGTCCACTGTCCGAGGCGCTCGATCTGGAAGTTGCGCTCGGAGACGTCGTTGCAGATGCAGTAGCCGGCGACGTGGTTCAGCGCGTCGGCCTCCGAGACATATTTGGCGCGGGTGCCGATGATGGCGGCGATCTCGACTTCCCAGTCGAGCTTGGTCGAACCGCGCGGCTTCTCGACCGGATCGTTGGGACCGGACAGCGCGGTGTTGGCCTTCAGGAAGAAGATCGGCTCGGACGGGATCGGGTTGCCGGTTTCCTTGGCGTGGTCGGAATAGTTCAGGCCGATCGCGACGAATTTGGAGATGCCGGTGACGGGGGCACCGAAGCGGGGCTTGCCGGCGACGGCGGGCAGGGAGGCGGGATCGAGGGCAGCAAGCTTCTTCAGCGATTCCGGCGTGTAGGCATCGCCGGTCAGGTCCTTCAGATGGGCCGAGAGGTCGCGGAGCTGGCCGGATTTGTCGATCAGACCGGGCTTTTCCGCACTCTTTTCGCCATAACGAACAAGCTTCATGTTGATCACTCCCTACGATGTCCTGAGGATTGTTACTGGTATACCTCGACACGCTTCATGGAACAGCGCGCCGGGAAATTCAACCGCCCTGAGCGCGCTGCATTGCTGCCAAGCCTTATTTCAAGGCCATTTCGGTCCAATCAGCCCAGCGCGATAAACCTGAACGCGTCGCCGTCGCGCTTGATGTGGCCGGCATTGAAATGCCCGCCGATCACCAGCGTCGACGTATCGGCAAAGCGCGCGAACAATTCGCGCCGCGTCGCGGCCGATTGCTGCTGGTCGGAGTCCGCGGTAGACGACCAGTCGAGGTGGTACATCTGGCAGGGATGATGCGCGACATCGCCGGTCAAGAGGCCTTCCTCGCCGCCGGACCTGATGTGGATGCTCATATGGCCGGGGCTGTGTCCGGGCGTCGGGATCAGCGTGATCTCCTCGGTCAGCCGGTGATCGCTCGGCACCAGTTCGGCCTTGCCGGCATCCGCGATCGGCTTCACGGAATCGGCGAACACGGCGGCATGCGCGGGATCGTCGCTATGGTCGCGCCAGTGCTCGTATTCGGTCTTGCCGAACACGTAGCGCGCCTTGGCGAAGGTCGGGACCCATTTGCCGCCGACGAGCTTGGTGTTCCAGCCGACATGGTCGACATGCAGATGCGTGCACAGCACGGTGTCGATGCTGTCTGGGGCAAATCCGGCTGTGGTCAGTTTTTCCAGGAACGGATCGCTGCGGTTGTTCCAGGTCGGCACGTTGCGGCCCTGCTTGTCGTTGCCGAGCCCGGTGTCGACGATGATGCGGTGCTCCGGCGTTTCCACCAGCAGCGAATGGATCGACATCTTCAGCCGGCCGTCCTCGTTGGCGAAATGCGGGATCAGCCAGGGCAGGCTCTGGATCTCTTCCCGGCCGGCCAGCGGCAGGATGAAGCGGGTGCTGCCGACCGTCTCGAGCTCGACGACTTTCGTGATCCTGACCTTGCCTACGGTCCAGTGCATGCGGCGTGTCCTCTATTTTTTTGTTGCTCTTGCCGGACCATGCGGGTTTCCGCACGCCGACGCAATGGATCAAGTCGGCGCCTCCTGCGTTACCGCCTCGTTGGACGAAGGAGTGTGCAATGCCGGAACTCGCAATCTCCCCTGAAAAGGTCGGCTTCTTGATCGAGAAGGCGCGGGAATTCGACGTCAAGGAGGGGCTCGTCGATCCCGACTCCGGCTCGAACGGCGCCGACGATGACATGATCGATGTGCTGGAGGATGACGGCACCGATCCGGTGGCGCGCGAGATCACCGGCTTCATCAACGCGCTCAGCGAGGACGAGCAGGTCGACCTCGTCGCCCTGATGCGGCTCGGCCGCGGCGACGGCACGATCGAGGAATGGGCCGATCTGCGCCGCGAGGCGGCGCGCGGACGCACCGGCCATGTCGCCAACTATCTGTTGGGCGAGCCGATGCTCGGCGATCTCCTGGCTGAAGGACTCGACGAGTTTGGCCTGGGGCCGAGCGACGAACGCATCACGCCGATCCACTAAGGATGCGGCTCCTTGCTTACCTCGCCCCGCTTGCGGGGAGAGGTCGGAATTCAAGCGTAGCTTGAATTCCGGGTGAGGGGGGCCTCCGCAATCTTTGCCTTCACCGTCTTTGCGGTGACAGCCCCTCACCCCAACCCTCTCCCCGTAAGAACGGGGAGAGGGAGCAGGAAGGAGAAACCGTGCTAACGCGCGCAGTCGACGATCACGGTGCCGATCTTGTCGCCCTTCTCGACGGCGAGATGGGCGTCGGCGGTCTCGGCGAGCGCGAATTGCCCGGCGATATTGTGCACGCGGGTGCCCGACGCCAGCCATTTGGTGATGTCGGCCTGCGCGGCCGCGAGCAGCGGCGGCGGCAGCGCGAACAGCACCAGCGAGCGCACGGTGATGCATTTCTCCATTAATTCGCGCACCGGCAGCGTGGGGGTGCGGTTGCCGTTGGTGGCGTAGACCGCGATCGTCGAGTTCATGGCCATGATCTTCAGCGTGGTCGCGAGATTGCCGCCGAAATCGACGTCGATCACGCGGTCGACACCGCGGTTCTCGGTGAAGGCCATCACCTTGGAGACGACATCCTCGGTCCGGTAGTTGACGACGGTGTCGGCGCCGGCGAGCCGTGCCTCGACGTCCTTGACCTGCGAACTGACGGTCGCAATTACGCGCGCGCCGCCCCATTTTGCCAATTGCACGGCGTAGTGGCCGACCGCGCCGGCGCCGCCGGTAACCAGCACCGTCTGCCCGGAGATCGGACCGTCGGCGAACAGCGCGCACCACGCGGTCATGCAGGGGATGCCGAGCGTAGCACCTGCCGCGAACGACACGTCCTGCGGCAGCGGCGTCACCAGATAGTCGGCCAGCGTGATGTATTCGGCCGCGGTGCCGAAGGCGCGGCCGTTGCGCTGGCCGTTGAACAGCCAGACGCGATCACCGACGGCAAAGCGCGTGACGCCTTCGCCGACCTGGTCGATGATTCCGGCGCCGTCGCTGTTCGGGATCACGCGCGGGAATTCCATCGCGCGATAGTTGCCGCTGCGGCGGCCGACATCGGCCGGGTTGACGCCGGACGCCTCGAGGCGAACCCGGACTTCACCGGGACCAGCCTCGGGCGTCGGCATCTCGCCGACGGTAAGCACCGTCGGCGCCGCGCCGGTCCGTTCGTACCAAACAGCTCTCACAACGTACCTGGGAAGGCACCGCCGTCGAGCAACAGGTTCTGCCCGGTGATGAAGCCGGCCTTGGCGCCGCACAGGAATGCGCAGGCATAGCCGAATTCGTCGGGATCGCCGAAGCGGCCGGCGGGGTTCAGCTTGGCGCGCTCGGCCAGGACCTGCTCGGCCGAGATGCCGCGCTTCTCGGCCTCGGGCTTCGCGGTGCCGCGCAGGCGGTCGGTCTCGAACGGGCCCGGCAGCAGGCCGTTGATGGTGACGTTGTTGATCACGGTCTTGCGCGACAGGCCGGCGACGAAGCCGGTGAGGCCGGCGCGGGCGCCGTTGGACAGGCCGAGGATCTCGATCGGCGCCTTCACCGCCGCCGAGGTGATGTTGACGATGCGGCCGAACTTGCGCGCCATCATGCCGTCGACGGTCGCCTTGATCAGCTCGATCGGCGTCAGCATGTTGGCGTCGATCGCCTTGATCCAGTCGTCGCGGGTCCAGTTGCGGAAATCGCCCGGCGGCGGGCCGCCGGCATTGTTGATCAGGATGTCGGGCTCGGGGCAGGCCTTGAGCACGGCTTCGCGTCCCGCCGCCGTCGTGATGTCGCCGACGATCTCGGTGACGGTGACGCCGGGGTGCGCCTTGCGGATTTCGTCGGCGGTCTGCTTCAGCGCCTCGGCGCCGCGCGCCGTCAGGGTAACGTGCACCCCCTCATTGGCGAGCGCGATCGCGCAGGCGCGGCCCAGTCCCTTGCTCGATGCGCAGACGATGGCACGGCGGCCTTTGATTCCAAGATCCACGGTTCACTCCCTGTGATGTCGGTCGGTTTGTAAAGGTTTGATTGCACCAGTCTAGCGAAGCTCGGCGGCGCCGATAAGGGACGTGCAATGCATAAGTGCATGCCGGGCAGGAACAGTGCGGTGGGCCGGCGCCCTAGATGCGTTGCTCGCGCCGCAGCCGCTCGATCGCCATGGTGGCCTCGGGCGGCAGCGAGCGGAATCCGGCCTGTCCGGCCGCGGAGAACAACGGCCGCAATTGCGATCCGTTGAGGAATTGCGGCTGTCTGGCGAGCGGCACCAACTGATCGAACACCAGCACCAGCGTGGTCACGACGAGGCCGACCCTGATGGCGCCGAGCAGCGCGCCGCCGAGGCGGTCGCCGATCCCGATCTCCGAGCCGATGGTGTCGTCGAGCATCGTCCGCGCCATCTTTCCGAGGATGACGCCAATCAGGAGAAAGAGGCCGAACAGCAGCACGCCATTGGGCGGAAACGGCGACGACGGCAGCGTCGCGATGTGGGGCCCGATCATCGCCAGCGCGGCGACCGCAAGCGGCATGGCGACGAGATAGGCCAGGATAGTGACCGCGCTGCGCAACAGGCCGGTCGTGAAGCCGGTCACCACTGCGAACACCGACCCGAGGATGACGGCAAGGTCGAAGAGATTCATGGATGAGGAATTCCTGCCCCAATCTCCTACTGTCCCCTGGTTGATCAAACCTGCTTACATCAGGGACAATTGTCGCTATCACTCGTCCGCTTCAATCCGGGAACCTGTCGATGTCCGACCTATTCGATGTCAGTAAAGAAATCATCCTCATCACCGGCGCCTCGCAGGGGCTCGGGCGGCAATTCGCCCGCGTGCTGGCGGCACATGGCGCCGCGGTGGTGCTGGCCGCGCGCCAGACCCCGAAGCTGAAAAGCCTCGCGGAGGAGATCAAGGCCAAGGGCGGCCGCGCTGCCGCGGTGCAGATGGACGTCGCGGATATTTCCGGCATCGCGAAAGCGCTCGACGCCGCGGAAGCCGCGCTCGGTCCGGTCACGGTCCTGATCAACAATGCCGGCATCGCGATCGAGAAGCTCGCGACCGAGCAGACCGAGGCGGATTGGGACGCCGTGATTGGCGCTAATCTGAAGGGCGCCTACTTCCTCGCGACCGACCTTGCGCGGCGCATGATGGCGCGCAAGCAGCCGGGCAATATCATCAACGTCGCGTCCGTGCTCGGGCAGGGCGTGCTCAAGGCGGTGTCGCCCTACGCGATCTCCAAGGCCGGCATGATCCAGGGTACCAAGGCGATGGCGCTGGAGCTCGCCGGCAACAACATCCGGGTCAACGCGCTGGCGCCGGGCTATATCGATACCGAGATGAACCATGATTTCTGGTCGACGCCGGCAGGCGAGCGGCTCGCCAAGCGCATCCCGCAGCGCCGGGTCGGTGCCGAGTCCGATCTCGACGGCGCGATCATGCTGCTGGCCTCGAACGCCTCGCGCTACATGACCGGGACGGTGGTGACGGTGGATGGCGGGTTCTTGCTGAACTAGTAGCTCGTCACAGTGATTTTGACTCTTTGGGTATGCCTGGATAGGCGCGCCCCAGTTTGGTGCGAGCTTTGTCCGTTGTGAACATCCAGTTGATACGGGCGCGA
>NZ_JBUYWT010000070.1:0-34522 GCF_055264925.1 Bradyrhizobium sp. KZN70725 | reverse complement strand
GCGCCCAATCTTTGTTCACAAGCGATTCGTGTGCCATTCCATCTTGGAATCACAAGCGAAGCCAAGGCGCAAATCCTATTTTAGCGCCTATGGGCGAAAGCCGGGACCCATACGCCGCGGCCAGCGCAATCGGCACGCGGCCAGACGGCTTTCTAACAACACCCATTCGTGGTTATGGGTCCCGGCCTGCGCCGGGACGAGGCCGGTGACGTAGCGGTAGCCCGGATGGAGCCGACGGGTCGCGCGAACGAGCGCCCCGTTGGCTCCATCCGGGCTGCGTCACACAAAAAAATCCCCGCTTTCGCGGGGATTTGTCTTTGAGGTCTTCCGTCGTTTTCCCGAGTGCTCACTTGATCTGCGGTTTCGCCGACGGCCGGCGGCGATCGGCGGCGGGCTGGTAGGCGACGCGCGAGTGATGCGCGCAATAGGGCAGGCCGCCGAGCGCTTTGCCGCCGCAGAAGAAGAATTCCGGGCTCGAGGGATCGCCGACCGGCCAGTGACAGGTGGCCTCGTTGAGCTCGAGCAGCGACAGCCGCTGGCTCATCGGCACCACATTGTCGTAGGAGATCGGATCGGGCTCCATCTCGGCCTCGAAGGCGTGCGCCAGCGCGGTGTTGCCGCGCGAGACCGGGCGCGCCACCCGCATCATGTGCTGGGCGGGGCGGGCCTTGCGCTGCCGCGGCGCGGCCGTGGAGGGTGCCTTGGCGCGGCCGGAGAGGCCGAGCCGATGCACTTTGCCGATCACGGCGTTTCGCGTCACATTGCCAAGTTCCGCCGCGATCTGGCTGGCCGACAGGCCGGACTCCCAGAGCTTCTTCAGCTGCTCGACGCGATCGTCGGACCAGGTCAATACAGTCATCGCATTCTTCCCTTCGCGTAGCGCCGGCCAATCATTGGAGCGGCGCTGCGAGCCAATCTGGACAAAAATCCCTGCGGCCAGAATCCCTTAGCCCTCGCCGGGCACGGTGTTGCGCCCGAACGTTTACGCGAGACACAAAGGTTACTTAGAGGGTCCAGTACCGCCGCACGAGATGTCGTACCCGACAGGCCAAACGCTACAATATGGCGTGACTCTGGCGCAAGAGTCCGCGGTCGTGCGTCCACATGTTCCCACACAGTTAAGCATCGCGATGAGGCTTTTCCACCGCACCGGAATGCTCCGGATTGCGCTCGTTTCGCATTGCAGGAAGGCCACTTCGTGGCGATTGACACTTACCGACCGCAGCATAGAATGCCCGCCACGTGCCGCCCGCAAAGGCGGCCGTTTTGTTTTCCGAAGCTGGCCGTTGCTGCGCTGGCGTCAAGGCGCGCGGCAATTGTCGGCTTAAAAACCGTCAGTGATCGTCATGACCAACGCTGCCACGTCGCATCTGCTCCCCGTCTTCGCCAGGGTCGATCTCGGTTTCGAGCGCGGTGAGGGCGCCTGGCTGATCGCAACCAACGGCGACCGCTATCTCGATTTCACCTCGGGCGTCGCGGTCAACGCGCTCGGGCACGCGCATCCGCATCTCGTCAAGGCGCTGCAGGAACAGGCGACCAAGCTCTGGCACATGTCGAACCTGTTCAAGAGCCCGGACGGCGAGGTGCTTGCCGCGCGGCTGTGCGAGCAGAGCTTTGCCGACTTCGTGTTCTTCTGCAATTCCGGCGCGGAAGCGATGGAGGGCGTGATCAAGCTGGTCCGCCACTATCACTTCTCCAAGGGCCATGGCGAGCGCTACCGCATCATCACCTTCGAGGGCGCCTTCCACGGCCGCACGCTGGGCACGCTGGCGGCGACCGGCTCGGCGAAATATCTCGAGGGCTTCGGCCCGCCGATGGACGGCTTCGACCAGGTGCCGCATGGCGACATCGACGCGGTGAAGAAGGCGATCGGTCCGCACACCGCCGGCATCCTGATCGAGCCGGTGCAGGGCGAGGGCGGCGTGCGCTCGGCGCCGCAGGCGTTCTTCAAGGCACTGCGCGCGCTGTGCGACGAGCACGGCCTGCTGCTCGCCTTCGACGAGGTGCAGACCGGCATGGGCCGAACCGGCGAGCTGTTCGCCTACAAGCGCACCGGCGTCACGCCGGACGTGATGTCGCTGGCCAAGGCGCTCGGGGGCGGTTTCCCGATCGGCGCGGTGCTGGCGACCGCGCAGGCCGCGGCCGGCATGGCGCCCGGCTCGCACGGCTCGACCTTCGGCGGCAATCCGCTCGCGGTCGCCGCCGCCAATGCCGTGCTCGACGTCATGCTGAAACCCGGCTTCTTCGAGCATGTGCAGAAGATGTCGCTGCTGCTCAAGCAGAAGCTCGCCTCCGTCGTCGACCGCTATCCCGGCGTGCTGTCGGAGGTACGCGGCGAGGGGCTGTTGATCGGCGTCAAGGCCGTGGTGCCGTCGGGCGACCTGATCGCAGCGCTGCGTAGCGAGAAGCTGCTCACCGTCGGCGCAGGCGACAATGTGGTGCGGTTCCTGGCGCCGCTGATCGTGACCGAGTCCGAGATCGACCAGTCGATCACCGCGCTCGAGCGCGCCTGCGCGACATTGTCGGTGGCGCAGCCGAAGAAGGCGGCTGGATAATGAGCAAGCCGGTCCGTCACTTCCTCGATATCAACGAGCTGCCGCTCGGCGAGCTGCGCAACATGCTGTCCGCCGGAGCCGCCATGAAGGCGAAGCTGAAGGCGCATGAGAAGGGCAGGAAGCCGCTCGAAGGCAAGACGCTGGCGATGATCTTCGAGCGCCCGTCGACCCGCACAAGGGTGTCGTTCGACGTGGGCATGCGCCAGCTCGGCGGTGAATCCATCATGCTGACCGGCGCCGAGATGCAGCTCGGCCGCGGCGAGACCATCGCCGACACCGCGCGCGTGCTGTCGCGCTATGTCGATGCGATCATGATCCGCATCCTCAACCATGACGCGCTGCTCGAGCTCGCGGCTCACGCCACCGTTCCCGTCATCAACGGCCTGACCCGGCGTTCGCATCCCTGCCAGGTGATGGCCGACCTCATGACCTATGAGGAAAACCGCGGCTCGATCGAGGGCAAGACCGTGGCCTGGACCGGCGACGACAACAACGTGCTGGCCTCCTGGGCGCATGCCGCCGAGCGGTTCAAGTTCCAGCTCAATGTCGCGACCCCGCCGGAGCTGTCGCCGAAGAAGCCGATGCGCGACTGGATCAAGGCGACCGGCGCGCCGATCATGCTCGGCACCGATCCGGAAGCCGCCGTGCGCGGCGCCGACTGCGTCGTCACCGACACCTGGGTGTCGATGGGCGACAAGGAGGGCGAGCACCGCCACAACGTGCTGCGGCCCTATCAGGTCAATGCCAAGCTGATGTCGCTCGCCAAGCCGGACGCACTGTTCATGCACTGCCTGCCCGCGCATCGCGGCGAGGAGGTCACCGACGAGGTGATCGACGGGCCGCAATCCGTGGTGTTCGACGAGGCGGAAAACCGCCTGCATGCGCAGAAGGGCATTCTGGCCTGGTGTTTCGACGCGGTCGCGTAGTCGGAGATCAGAAGCGTTGTCGTCCCGGGCAAGCGAAGCGCGACCCCGGACCCATAACCATCGCTGTCAATTGTTGCGAAGGCTGGGGCACCAGCTTGATGCAAGCAACTCACATCGGTGGTTATGGGTCCCTGCTTTCGCATGCTTTCGCAGGGACGACGGAAACATCCGCGTTAGTGAACCCCTTTATTTCATGGTCCGAGACCCCAGATAGAGCGCCATGGTTTCACAATCCCCCGACATCAAAATCACGCCCGAGGCGCCGGTTCGCGCGCCCTCAGCGGTTCCGGTCGACGATGCCGTGCTGGCATTCGAGGTCGGCGCGCTGGACCTGCGCGGCCGGCTGACCCGGCTCGGCCCCGCGCTCGACGAGATCCTGCACAAGCACGATTATCCGCCCGCGGTCGGCAAGCTGCTCGGCGAGGCGATCGTGCTGACCACGCTGCTCGGCTCGTCGGTCAAGTTCGAGGGCCGCTTCATCCTGCAGACCCGGACCGAAGGTCCGGTCTCGCTCCTGATCGTGGATTTCCAGGCGCCCGACCGGCTGCGCGCCTATGCGCGCTACGACGCATCGCGCCTCAAGAATGGCCAGAGCTCGGGCGAGCTGCTCGGCAAGGGCCACCTTGCGATGACCATCGATCAGGGCTCCAACACCAGCCGCTACCAGGGACTGGTCGCGCTCGACGGCGGCGGCCTGGAAGAGGCGGCCCACGAATATTTCCTGCGCTCGGAGCAGATTCCGACGCGGGTGCGGCTTGCGGTCGGCGAGGAGATGCGCGGCGGCGAGGGCGGCAAGCTGCACTGGCGTGCCGGCGGCATCCTGCTGCAATTCCTGCCCAAGGCGCCCGAGCGCGCCAAGCAGGCCGATCTGCATCCCGGCGATGCGCCGGAAGGCACGGCCACGCATAGCGTGCCGGACGATGACGCCTGGGTCGAGGGCCAGTCGCTGATCTCGACCGTCGAGGACGTCGAGCTGATCGATCCCGATCTGTCCGGCGAGCGGCTGCTCTATCGCCTGTTCCACGAACGTGGCGTGCGTGTCTTCAACCCGCAAACGCTGCGCGCGCAGTGCTCCTGCTCGCGCGACGCGGTGTCGTCGATGCTGAAGAGCTTTGCGCCGAACGACCGCGCCGAGATGGTCAAGGACGGCAAGGTCGTCGTGACCTGCGAGTTCTGCTCGTCGGTGTATGAATTCACGCCGCAGGAAGCCGGCGTGGAGTAGACGCGTTCGTCATCGTAGCCCGGATGAAGCGCAGCGAAATCCGGGGCCGCTCCAACCGCGGATGCACCTGCCCCGGATTGCGCTTCGCTCCATCCGGGGCTACGCAGGCGTCAGTTCAGCACCCTTTTGCCGCCCGGGCTCGGGCTGTCCAGCGAAAATGTCGGCACGTCGATGTCGAAGCGCTCGCCGGCTTCGGTGACCATCTGATAGCTGCCGGTCATGAATCCGGAGGCGGTCGGCAGCGGCACGCCGCTGGTGTATTCGAAGCGTTCGCCGGGCGCGAGCACCGGCTGCTCGCCGACCACGCCCTCGCCGCGCACCTCCTGGCGGCGGCCGGTGGCGTCGGTGATGATCCAGTGCCGCGTCCGCAGCTGCACCGTATCCGGGCCCGAATTGACGATCACGATCTTGTACGACCAGAAATATTCGCGCCGGTCGACCGACGAGCGCTCCGGCATGAAGTTCGGCTCGACGGTGACTTCGATCTGGCGGGTAACGGCGCGGTACATGCGGCTCAATCCGATGGTCCTGGCGCATGGTCCGTTTTCGACCGGATCATGCTCAAACAGGGCGCTATCATAGCCAATTGAACCGCCGGAACCAATCGCCTGCCAGGCCGCGAAAGGGCGGGCTTGGAAAGCCGGATTTGGGGCGGCCCGTTCATCGCGGTTTCAACATAGTTCCGCTCTAAAGCGCGGCCGCATGCCGCCGCACTCCGTGCTTTGTCGGCAACTCGCGGACCGATATTATCTTTTCAGCACGGCGTGCGGGGCGTCCGCGGCCGACACGGTGTTTGATGAGCTCGATTGCCGATCCCATAGCCGGTTCGCCGGTGGCTGACGTCAAGGCCGAAGTAAAGGCAGAGGCCGAGGCGAAGGTTGCTGCGCCCGCGATCACGCTGCCGGCGACCGGCGAGCGCGAGCTCCGCCTCGATCTGTTCCGCGGGCTCGCGCTGTGGCTGATCTTCATCGATCATCTGCCGACCAATCTTCTGACCTGGCTGACGATCCGCAATTACGGCTTCTCCGACGCCACCGAGATCTTCATCTTCATCTCCGGCTACACCGCGGCCTTCGTCTACGGCCGCGCGATGCTGGAGGGCGGCTTCGTGATCGCGACCGCGCGCATCCTGCGCCGGGTCTGGCAAATCTACGTCGCGCACGTCTTCCTGTTCACGATCTTCCTCGCCGAGATCTCCTATGTCGCGACCTCGTTCGAGAACCCGCTCTACAGCGAGGAAATGGGGATCATGGACTTCCTCAAGCAGCCTGACGTCACCATCGTCCAGGCGCTGCTGCTGCGCTTCCGTCCGGTCAACATGGACGTGCTGCCGCTCTATATCGTGCTGATGCTGTTCCTGCCGCTGATCCTGTGGCTGATGAAATGGAAGCCCGACGTCACGCTCGGTCTCTCGGTCGTGCTCTACGCGCTGACCTGGCAGTTCGACCTTTATCTCTCGGCCTATCCGAACGGCTTCTGGGCGTTCAATCCGTTCGCCTGGCAATTGCTGTTCGTGTTCGGCGCCTGGTGCGCGCTCGGCGGGGCGCGGCGGATGTCGCGGATCCTGTCGTCGAACATCACGATGTGGATCTGCATCGTCTATCTGGTCGCGGCGTTCTTCGTGACCCTGACCTGGTACGTGCCGCAGCTCGGCCACATCATGCCGAAGGTGATCGAGCAATGGATGTATCCGATCAACAAGACCGACCTGGACGTGTTGCGATTCGCGCACTTCCTGGCGCTCGCCGCGCTCACCGTGCGCTTCCTGCCCAAGGACTGGCCGGGCCTGAAATCGCCCTGGCTGCGACCTTTGATCCTGTGTGGCCAGCATTCGCTTGAGATATTCTGCCTCGGGGTCTTCCTCGCCTTCGCCGGTCACTTCGTGCTTGCCGAAGTATCTGGCGGTGCCGCACTGCACGCCTTGATCAGCGTCTGCGGCATCCTCATCATGTGCGGCATGGCGTGGATCATTTCGTGGTACAAGCACTCCGCCGACAAAGGCGCCTCGAAAAAAGGCGCCGCCGGCAACGCCGATCTGGCGGGAGGGGGAGCATGAAGTCCGCGCGGACGATGCTGGGCCTGACGCTGCTCGCAGCCTGCCTGACGGCCGGTTTGGCGGCGGCGCCCGCGTGCGCCGGCGACACCGCGGAGCCGCCCCCGCCGCCGCCCTGCGACGTGCCCGCCTATCTGCTTACGAGCGAGAGCTCGCTGCCCAAGGTCACCGACGCCATCAAGTCCAACCGGCCGCTCAACGTGCTGGTGGTCGGCAGCCGCTCCTCGACCATCCAGGGCAACGAGGCGAGCGCCTATCCGGCCACGCTGCAGGCGGCGCTGAAGGAAGCGTTGCCGTCGTCGACGATCGATCTATCCGTAGAATTACAGGGAAAGAACACCGCCGAGGAGACCGCGGGAACTCTTGTTAAGCTTGTTGAAGCAAAAAAGCCTACTTTGGTTATCTGGCAGACCGGAACCGTCGATGCTATGCGAGCAATCGATCCCGACGATTTCCGTACCGCCATCAACGAAGGCGTTGTTGCGTTGCGGGACGCCGGGACCGACGTGGTGCTGGTCAATCTGCAATACAGCCCGCGTACGGAGACGATGATCTCTGCACCGCCCTATCTCGACAACATGAAGGTGGTGGCGCAGCAGCACGACGTTCCGCTGTTCGACCGGTTCGCGATTATGAAGCAGTGGAGCGACGCCGGATATTTTGACCTGTTCAGCACCTCGCATGGTGTCGATCTGGCCAAGAAGGTTCATGCCTGTCTCGGCCGCGCACTGGCGAAATTCGTGATCGATGCGGCCCATCTGGGCCCGGTGCAGCAGAATTAAGGAAGCAGAGTAAATGCGTTTTGCCTTCCCTTTTCGCGCTTCCGCAGGGCGAGGTCTCTGTGCCGTTGCGGTGCTGACGCTGCTCGCGGTTGTGCCGTCGCGCGCGCAGACCGACCAGCATGCAGCGCTTTCGTCCGACGGCAAGACCGAGGCCGCAAAGCCTGATGCAACGCAGCCCGCTGCGACGGCCGATGCGACCAATCCGCCGCAACCCGGCGTCGCCGCGAAGGCGTTCGACAGGGTGAAGCAGGCCGCGAAATCCGCCAGCGACATCTTCCACCGCGTGCCCTGTCAGCAGCCCAAGGGCGTGCCGAACAGCACCGGTTCGCTGCCGCATGTCGCGGCCAAGCTCGCCGCCGGCAAGCCGGTCGTCATCATCGCATTCGGCTCGTCCTCGACCCAGGGCTATGGTTCGTCGGCGCCGGAATTCACCTATCCGAACCGGCTCGCCGGACAGTTGCGCCGGCAGTATCCGTCCGCCGACATCACCGTGCTCAATCGCGGCAAGGGCGGCGAGGACGCGCCCGAGATGATGAAGCGGCTGCAGACCGAAGTGATCGACGTCCATCCCGACATGGTGATCTGGCAGGTCGGCACCAACGCGGTGCTGCGCAACCTCGATCCGACCGAGACCGCCAGGCAGGTCGAGGACGGCGTGGCGCGCCTTCAGGCGTCTGGCGCCGACGTCGTGCTGGTCGATCCGCAATATTCGCCGCGCGTCACCGAGCGTCCCGAAAGCGCGCGCGGCATGGTGAAGCTGCTCGGCCGCATCGCCGCCCTGCGTCATGTCGGCATCTTCCCGCGCTTCGAGGTGATGCGCGACTGGCACGAGAAACAGGCGATCCCGATCACCGATTTCGTCATCGCCGACGGCCTGCACATGAACGACTGGGGCTACGCCTGCTTCGCCCAGCTGCTCGGCGACGACATCATCCGCTCGGTCGGTGCGATCAAGATCGGCGTCAACGTCCCCGCCGATGTCAGGACGTACCGGCCGATGTGATCGGGCTGCCCGGCCGCTCCAACCGTCATTGCGAGCGAAGCGAAGCAATCCATTCGTCCGTTTGCGCTGATGGATGGATTGCTTCATCGCTTCGCTCCTCGCAATGACGGTTGAGGCGGTGCGCTCATTTCCATCGCCGTCACCCTGAGGTGGCCGCTTCTTCAGCGGCCCTCGAAGGGTCGACGGCCCGACTTGGGGGGCCGTGCATCCTTCGAGGCTCGCTCCGCTCGCACCTCAGGATGACGGGACTGATACCCTCGCGGACTCTTGCCTCGACCATCTCGGCACTCACCACCAATCTTGACCTCGCCGCAGTAATCCGCTCCCTTGGCGCCTGCACCAATCCCTCTCGGGATGAAGCTGTTTAAGGGAAACACTCATGTCTTTCGTACTGGCCATCGATCAGGGCACCACATCGTCGCGCGCCATGGTGTTTCGCGGCGACATCTCCATCGCCGCCGTCGCGCAGCAGGAGTTTCCGCAGCATTTCCCCGCCTCCGGCTGGGTCGAGCACGAGCCGGAGGACATCTGGACCTCGACCGTGATGGTGTGCCGCGAGGCGCTGGAGAAGGCCGGCCTCAAGGCGAAAGATATCGCCGCGATCGGCATCACCAACCAGCGCGAGACCACCGTGGTATGGGACCGCGCCACCGGACAGGCCGTGCACCGCGCCATCGTCTGGCAGGACCGCCGCACCGCCGACATCTGCGCAAAACTCAAGGCCGAGGGCCATGAGTCGGTGATTTCGGCCAAGACCGGTCTGATCATCGATCCCTATTTCTCCGGCACCAAAGTCGCCTGGATCCTCGATCACGTGCCGGGCGCGCGCGAGCGCGCCGAGCGCGGCGAACTCTTGTTCGGCACCGTCGACTGCTATCTGCTGTGGCGGCTCACCGGCGGCAGAGTCCACGCCACCGACGCCACCAACGCCTCGCGCACGCTGCTGTTCAACATCCATACCGGCGCCTGGGACGATGACCTCATCAGGCTGCTGCGCGTACCGCGCTCGATGCTTCCCGAGGTGAAGGATTCCTCCGCCCGGTTCGGCGAGAGCACGGCGGACTTGTTCGGCGGCCCGATCGCGATCTCCGGGCTTGCCGGCGACCAGCAGGCCGCGACCATCGGCCAGGCCTGCTTCGAGCCCGGCATGATGAAGTCGACCTACGGCACCGGCTGCTTCGCGCTGCTCAACACCGGCACCACGCCGGTGGCCTCGAAGAACAAGCTGCTCACCACCATCGCCTACCAGCTCGGCGGCCAGCGCACCTACGCGCTCGAGGGCTCGATCTTCGTCGCCGGCAGCGCGGTGCAGTGGCTGCGCGACGGGCTCGGCATCATCAAGCACGCCGCCGAGACCGGGCCGCTCGCCGATAAATCCGACTCCATGCAGAGCGTCTATTTGGTGCCCGCCTTCGTCGGCATGGGGGCGCCGTACTGGAATCCGCGCGTGCGCGGTGCGCTGTTCGGGCTGACCCGCAACACCGGCCCGGCCGAGCTCGCGCATGCGACGCTGGAGAGCGTGTGCTACCAGACCTTCGATCTGTGGGCCGCGATGCGCACCGATTGGCCGGAGGCCAACGCCGCCAACACCGTGCTGCGCGTCGACGGCGGCATGACCGCCTCGGACTGGACCATGCAGCGGCTCGCCGATCTGCTCAACGCGCCGGTCGACCGCCCGATGATCCAGG
Organism: Bradyrhizobium sp. KZN70725; assembly: GCF_055264925.1. Classification (NCBI taxonomy): domain Bacteria; kingdom Pseudomonadati; phylum Pseudomonadota; class Alphaproteobacteria; order Hyphomicrobiales; family Nitrobacteraceae; genus Bradyrhizobium; species Bradyrhizobium sp. KZN70725. Next base: position 24,293 of record NZ_JBUYWT010000070.1, on the reverse strand, counting down.
AGACCACGGCGTTAGGGGCCGCCTATCTCGCCGGCCTCGATGCCGGCGTCTATCCGGAGCCCGCCAAGTTCGCCGACAATTGGCGGCTCGAGCACCGCTTCAGGCCGGCGATGAGCCAGGCGACGCGCGAGCGCAAGCTCGCCGGCTGGGCCCGCGCCGTGAAGGGCGTGCTGGCGAGCGACGAGGGGGAATGATGAACTGATGCTGCGGCAAGCTCGCTGCACCTCTCCCGCTAGCGGGGTCGAGACGAGCGAATCTCGCTCTTAGGTCGTAGTGCATCATCAGATGCGCTACGGGTGGGGTCTCTTTCCACACCAAGCAAGCGGCGACGCTACGGCTGCCGCTCAATCTCGCCAAGTGTGCGCAACAATCAATAACAACCATCGGAGAACAACATGAACACGGATCTCAACCGCGTCGCCAAGCTACTCACTGCCGCACTCTGCGCCGCAATACTTGTTGCACCCGCCACCGCGCGCGAGAAGCCGAGCCCGCTCGTCGCGGCGCGCGAGGTCAAGACCGACGTCGCCGGGCTGAAGGCGCCGGGGCAGATCCTGGTCGATGTCTGGGGCATCCCGCACATCTATGCCGGCAACGAGCACGACCTGTTCTTCCTGCAAGGCTTCAACGCCGCGCGCGATCGGCTCTGGCAGATCGATCTCTGGCGCAAGCGCGGGCTCGGCCTCTTGGCGAAGGATTTCGGCCCTGCCTATGCCGAGCAGGACAAGGCGCTGCGTCTGTTCCTCTATCGCGGCGACATGAATGCGGAATGGGCCGCCTATGGCCCGAAGGCGAAATCCTATGCGGAGGCGTTCGTCGCCGGCGTCAACGCCTATGTCGCCGACGTCCAGGCGGGCAAGCGCGCGCTACCGATCGAGTTCAGGATCGCAGGCACGATGCCGGATTTGTGGTCGGCAGAGGATGTCGTGCGCGTCCGCAGCCATGGCCTGACCCGCAACGTCGCCTCCGAGGTGAAGCGCTCGCGGGTCGCCTGCGCTGCCGGCCTCGATGCCGATCGTTTCCGCGTCAAGCTGGAGCCCACCTGGACCACCAGGATCCCCGATGGGCTCGATCCCTGCAGCGTGCCGAAGGCGGTGCTCGCCGCCTACGATCTTGCCACGCGGCCGGTGAAGTTCGCCGCGCCGAAGGACCAGAAGGCGGCGCTGGCGCATGATCCCGACACCTACCTCGCCGAAGCCGACCAGCAGCGCGACACCATCGGCTCCAACAACTGGGTGATCGCGGCATCGCGCACCGCGACCGGACGTCCGATCCTCGCCAACGATCCGCATCGCGAGCACTCGGTGCCGTCGCTGCGCTACATCGTCGGCCTCAATGCGCCCGGCATCTCCGTGATCGGTGCCGGCGAGCCTGCGCTGCCGGGCATCTCGATCGGCCACAACGACATCATCGCGTTCGGGCTGACCATCTTCAACGTCGATCAGGAAGACCTCTACGTCTACGAGCTCAACCCGGACAATCCGAACCAGTACCGCTACGGCAGCGGCTGGGAGGACATGCGGATCGTGCATGAGAAGGAAGCGGTGAAGGGCGAGGCCGACCGCGATCTCGAGCTGAAGTTCACCCGCCACGGCCCGGTGATCTTCGTCGACGCCGACAAGAAGCATGCGTTCGCCGTGCGCTCGATCTGGTTCGAGCCGGGCACCTCGGCCTATTTCGGCTCGTCCGACTACATGACGGCGAAGAATTGGAACGGCTTCCTCGGCGCGATGCGGCGCTGGGGCGCGCCGTCGGAGAACCAGGTCTATGCCGACACGTCAGGCAATATCGGCTGGGTCGCCGCCGGCAAGACGCCGCGCCGCGCCAGTTTCGACGGCCTGATGCCGGTGCCCGGCGACGGCCGCTACGAGTGGCAGGGCTTTCTGTCGCTCGACGAATTGCCGAAGCTGTACCAGCCGAAGCAGGGTTTCATCGCCACCGCCAACCAGATGAACCTGCCGGCGGATTATCCGGTGGGTGAGCGTAGGGTCGGATTCGAATGGGCCGACAGCGCGCGCTGGCAGCGCATCACCGAGGTGCTGCAGGCCAACAGCAAGGTGACGCTGGCGGACGCGATGGCGCTGCAGAACGACGACACCGGCATGCTCGCGCGGCGCCTCATCGCGCTGCTGAAGCCGCTCACGTCGGATGATGCGAACGTCAAGAAGGGCCTTGATCTGCTCAGGGCGTGGGATGCGCGTGATGCGGCCGATAGCGCGGCCGCCGCGGTCTATGAGGTGTGGATCGCAAACCATCTCGGCCCGGTGCTGCTCAAGACCACCGCGCCGAAGGCAGCCGAGCTGATTGCGCCGGAGGCCTCCAGCATCTCCGCCATTGTCGGCTATCTCGAAAAGCCGGACGCGGCGCTCGGCAGCGATCCCTCAGGCGAGCGCGACCGCGTGCTGCGCGACAGTCTCGGCGAGGCGGTCACCGATGTTGCCGACAAGCTCGGTCCCGATGCGTCGACCTGGCGCTGGGGCCGGCTGCATGTCGCGCAATTCAATCACGCGCTGATGCCGCTCGCCGACAAGGCGACCGCGGCGCAGATGCAGGTCGGACCACTCGCCTTTGGCGGCGCCGCCAACGTGCCGCGCGCCGCCACCTATCGCCGCTCCGACTATCATCTGATCTCCGGCGCTTCATTCCGCATGGTGCTCGATGTCGGCAATTGGGATGCAAGCCGCGCCGTCAACACGCCGGGCCAATCCGGCGATCCCTTCAGCGGCCACTACCGCGACCTCGCGCCGCTATGGGCGACGGGCCAGTATGTGCCGCTGCTCTACAGCCGGCCGGCGGTGGAAGCCGCAACTGCGGAAGCGATCACGCTGACGCCGAGGTGAGGGGGCGGTCACCCAAAACTCCAATGTCGTCCCGGGCAAGCTCCGCGCGACCCGGGACCCATAACCACCAATGCCGATTGCTTTGCGGTGCTGGGGCCACAGCGTGCCTTAACAACCCAACTCTGTGGTAATGGGTCCCGGCCTTCGCCGGGACGACACCGAGTGTTCGGCACACTGTAGCCGCAACCGCTGACGCGATCACGCTGACGCCGAGATGAGGGAGCGAGTACGTCTCATCGGCTGCGCCACAAACTCTAATGTCGTCCCGGCGAAGGCCGGGACCCATAACCACGAATGCCAATTGTCCTGCGATGTTGGGGCCGCAGCGTCGTTCAACAACGTAGTCCTGTGGGTCCCGGCCTTCGCCGGGACGACGTCAAACGTGTGGCGAGCACCGCGCTCACTTTTCCTGCTTCTCCTGAAGGCGGAAGCGCGACCCGGGACTCATCGGTGCGAATGCCGACGCGGACTGCGGCGGTCAGCCACTATTCACTTTGTGCCATCAACGCGGCGGCGCATCTGGATCACTACAAGTTGACGTTTGCGATTTGCGCACGGGCTTCCCGCGACGCTGTGCGCGGGCGTCCAAGAAGCGTTGGCGTCTGCCTGCTAGTCTGGCCGATCGTGATCGCCGCCGGCCTGTGACGGTTCTCACATCCGGCGCGAGCACGCATTTTCTGGAAGCGATTGAAAGCTCAGCTGGTTACTTCACAGGAGCTGACCATGACGAAAACTATTCTTGTTTCGATCGCAGTTGTTTGTCTGTCCACGGCGGCACTCGCCGATGCACGCACGGCACAACACCGGACCCACCAGCGTCTCGTGATGGGTACCGCACTGAGTCCTGCCGTGCTCAATGCCAACGCCAGTCTCAATGGCGATGTCAGCGACCGCGCGATGCGCATGCGGAGTCTTCGCGAGTCCGGCTACAACCCGAAGAACGATTTCGACGCGAACGGCAACGTTTGGGTCGGCAACTAACCGGGTACGGGAGGGCCTGGGGGGCCCTCCCTCAAAGCGCGTTCAAACTGGTTTATCCCGCTCGTTGGACCTGGCCGCTCGAATGAGCAGCGGCGGATGCGGCGGGTTACCTCTTCTTCTCCTGACCAGGCATTGCGTGCAGCGTTGCATTGCATCTGCGGCGACGTGCGGTTATGTCCCGCCGACAGCCTGCAAACAGAGGTCGCGCGATGCTGCTGCCCGATGGTTACTCCGACATCCCCCACGGCAAGATCGCTGCCGTCGTCACCCATCTGGAGATGACCGCGCGTCCGCCGCTGCGCGACGATCCGCCCGGCGCGTGGCGCCTGCGCAAGGTCGATCCGCCCGCGCTCGACTGGTATCGCGATATCTATCGCCGGGTCGGCGAGGAGTGGCTGTGGTTCACCCGCACCGGGCTCGATGATTCCGATCTCGCCTCGAGGATCCACGCCCCCGGCAACGAGCTCTACGGGCTGGCCGTCGACGGCCAGGATGAGGGCCTGCTCGAACTCGATTTCAGCGTGGCCGGCGAATGCCAGCTGCTGTATTTCGGCGTCACCGCAAAATTCATCGGCACCGGCGCCGCGCGCTTCCTGATGAACCGCGCGCTCGAGATCGCCTGGTCACGCGACGTCAGCCGCGTCTGGGTGCACACCTGCACCTTCGATCATCCCTCGGCCGTCGCATTCTACCAGCGCTCCGGCTTCCGTCCGTTCCTGCGGCAGATCGAGGTGGCGGATGATCCGAGGCTCGACGGCAAATTGCCGCGCGATGCGGCGAGGCACGTGCCGGTGATTGGGTAGCTCGCCTAACGGACCGGATCAGGATCCGGTTGCAATGCGGCGCGGCCCATCTACGATGGTGCAAAGTGCAACCTTTGTCCCCGGCATTCGCACACTTCGAAATCTCTGTTTTCGAGGCGGCTTGCTGCGGCATGACCGACGAGATGACAGATGTTTTTGATCGGCCAGTACGACTCGCCCTTTGTCCGTCGGACCGCGATCGCGCTGCGGGTCTATGGATTGCCGTTCGAGCACAAGCCGTGGTCGACCTTCGGCGATGCGGAGAAGGTTGCGGCCTACAATCCGGTGCGGCGGGTGCCGACGCTGGTGCTCGATAGCGGCGAGGCGCTGATCGAGAGTGGTGCGATCCTGGATTATCTCGACGAGCTGGTCGGGCCGGACAAGGCGATGATCGCGCGCTCAGGCGCCGAGCGGCGCAAGCATCTGCGCATCACGGCGCTGGCGACCGGGCTTGCCGACAAGGCGGTGAGCCTTGTCTATGAGCGCGTGCTGCGCAAGGAGCAGTTGAAGCTCTGGGTCGAGCGCTGCGAGGCGCAGATCGCGGGCGTGCTCGCGGTGCTGGAGCAGGAGCGCGCGGCGGTGCCGACGCCGTACTGGCTGGGCAATCGCATCGGTCATGCCGACGTCGCGGTGGCCTGCGCGCTGCGCTTCACCGGCGAGGCGCATCCGCATCTGTTCGACGCGCGCTATCCGGCGCTCGAGGCCCACGCCGCGTGCTGCGAGGCGCTGCCGCCGTTCCAGGAGATCGTGCAGCCGCTGGCGCCGCCGAGCGGTTAGTGGATGGCGCGACCCACGCTGATTGGCGTGTACCCCTCGCGCGCGGATGTCGCGAGAACGCATGATTATGACTCACAAGCGGCACCACACATTTGCTGTACCACACATTTGCTGTCGTCCCTGCTTTCGCGTGCTTTCGCGGGGACGACGGTTGTGTTTGCGGCGCGCCCGCCAACTCCCTCAGCAACGCCACGCACTCGCCCGCGACCCCGAGGCGCGCGCTTCGGGCTACCCATTGCTGGTCCGATCTTCTATGGTGAACCGTTCGGGTCGCATGAGGCGAACTCGATAATTCCATGATATCAAAGGCTTAAGGCTCGGATCGAAGCCTTTGGAGGGCGGTTTGACGCGGTATATTTCGACCAGGGGTGAGGCCCCGGTGCTCGGCTTCTGCGATGTGATGCTGACCGGGCTTGCCCGTGACGGCGGGCTCTACGTGCCCGAGACCTGGCCGCAACTGTCGCCCGAGACCATCGCCACCTTCTTCGGCCGTCCCTATTGGGAGGTCGCGGTCGAGATCATCCGTCCGTTTGTCGCCGGCGAGATTTCCGACGCCGAGCTCGGCCGCATGGCCAACGAGGCCTATGCCACCTTCCGCCATCCCGCGGTGGTGCCGCTCGATCAGGCCGGGCCGAACCAGTTCCTGCTCGAGCTGTTCCACGGGCCGACGCTGGCGTTCAAGGACGTCGCGATGCAGCTGATCTCGCGGCTGATGGATCACGTGCTGGCCAAGCGCGCGCAGCGCACCACCATTGTGGTCGCGACCTCGGGCGATACCGGTGGCGCCGCGGTCGAGGCTTTTGCCAATCTCGACAATGTCGACCTCGTCGTGCTGTTCCCGAACGGCCGCATCTCCGAGGTGCAGCGCCGCATGATGACGACGACCGGCGCCGCCAACGTCCACGCGCTCGCGATCGAAGGCACCTTCGACGATTGCCAGGCGCTGGTGAAGGCGATGTTCAACAACCATCGCTTCCGCGACCAGGTGGCGCTGTCGGGCGTCAACTCGATCAACTGGGCGCGCATCGTCGCGCAAGTGGTCTATTACTTCACCTCGGCGGTCGCGCTCGGCTCGCCGCAGCGCACCGTCGATTTCACGGTGCCGACCGGCAATTTCGGCGACATCTTCGCCGGCTATGTCGCCAAGCGGATGGGGCTGCCGATCCGGAACTTGCGCATCGCCGCTAACGTCAACGACATCCTGGCGCGCACGCTGAAGACCGGCATCTACGAGGTCCGCGAGGTGCACGCCACGACGTCGCCGTCGATGGACATCCAGGTGTCGTCGAACTTCGAGCGGCTGCTGTTCGAGGCGAGCGGCCGCGACGCCGATCAGGTCCGCCGCCTGATGGCCTCGCTGAAGCAGTCCGGCCGTTTCGTGCTGCCGGATGCGACGCTGGCCGCCGTGCGCCGTGATTTCGACGCCGGCCGCGCCGACGAGACCGAGACGGCAGCCGCGATCCGCGCCGCCTGGCGCGAGGCCGGCGATCTGGTCGATCCCCACACCGCGGTGGCGCTCGCAGTCGCCGACCGCGACACCTCGGATTCCAGGATCCCGAACATCGTGCTGTCGACCGCGCACGCGGCCAAATTCCCCGACGCGGTGGAAGCCGCCTGCGGGGTGCGTCCGCAGCTGCCGGTCTGGCTCGGAGGCCTGATGAGCAAATCCGAACACATCACGGTCATGAAGAATGATTCTGCCGAGGTCGAGAGCTTCGTGCTGTCGGTCAGCCGTGCTGCCAAGCAGGGAGTTGCCTGATGGGCGTTGAAATCACCAAGCTGCCGAGCGGACTGACAATCGTCACCGACACCATGCCGCATCTGGAAACCGCGGCGCTCGGGGTCTGGGCCGGCGTCGGCGGGCGCGACGAGAAGCCGAACGAGCACGGCATCTCGCATCTGCTCGAGCACATGGCGTTCAAGGGCACGGCGCGGCGCTCCTCGCGCGAGATCGTCGAGGAGATCGAGGCGGTCGGCGGCGACCTCAATGCCGGGACCTCGACCGAGACCACAGCCTATTATGCGCGGGTGATGAAGGCCGACGTGCCGCTGGCGCTCGACGTGCTGTCCGACATCCTCGCCAACCCGTCCTTCGTGCCGGACGAGCTGGAGCGCGAGAAGAGCGTCATCGTGCAGGAGATCGGCGCGGCGCAGGATACCCCCGACGACGTCGTGTTCGAGCATCTCAACGAGCTCTGCTATCCGGAGCAGCCGATGGGGCGCTCGCTGCTCGGCACCGCCAAGACGCTGAAGGTCTTCGATCGCGACATGCTGCGCGGCTATCTCTCGACGCATTACCGCGCCCCCGACATGGTGGTCGCGGCCGCCGGCGCGGTCGATCACGCGCGGATCGTCGAGGACGTCACGCAGAAGTTTGCGAGCTTCGACGCCACCCCGGCGCCGAAGCCGCAGGTCGCGATGTTCGGCAAAGGCGGCTCGCGGGTGGTGCATCGCGATCTCGAGCAGGCGCATCTGACGCTGGCGCTCGAAGGCGTGCCGCAGACCGACCCGTCGCTGTTCTCGCTGCAGGTCTTCACCAACACGCTCGGCGGCGGGATGTCGTCGCGGCTGTTCCAGGAGGTGCGCGAGAAGCGCGGGCTGTGCTACTCGATCTATACCTTCCACGCGCCCTACACCGACACCGGCTTCTTCGGCCTCTACACCGGGACCGATCCGGCCGATGCGCCGGAAATGATGGAAGTCATCGTCGACGTCATCAACGACGCGGTCGAAACCCTGACCGAGGCCGAGGTCGCCCGCGCCAAGGCGCAGATGAAGGCCGGCCTGTTGATGGCGCTGGAAAGCTGTTCATCGCGGGCCGAACAATTGGCACGCCATGTGCTAGCCTATGGCCGGCCGCAGACGGTGGAAGAACTGGTGGCCCGGATCGACGCGGTCAGCGTCGAATCGAGCCGCAACGCCGCCCGTGCCCTGCTGGCGCGCAGCCGGCCCGCCGTTGTCGCGCTCGGCAGCGGCAGGGGTCTGGACACGGCGGTGGCTTTTGCGGAAGGATTGACGAATTCGAAGGCAAAAACGCTGTTGCATTGAGTATTCTGCTTACCTCGCCCCGCGCTTGCGGGGAGAGCATAGGCCGCCTACCGGCGGCCGTTGACGGACATACGCCGAGGCGGAGCCTCAGCTATGGCCGAAGGCTTCGGGTGAGGGGTAGAGCCGCAAGACCGAATCTGCGGTAAGACCCCTCACCCCGACCCTCTCCCCGCAAGGACGGGGCGAGGGAGAAGTGGCGGGGAGTGTTGGGCCATGGCCCTGTTTCGTTTGCCGTCCAATGGACCCGCTGCACTGATGCCGCGCGGTCACGGGCTCTTGCTGCGCGCGCCGCAGATGTCGGATTTCCCGCAATGGGCGCAATTGCGCGAATTCAGCCGCGCCTATCTCACGCCATGGGAACCGATCTGGCCCTCCGACGACCTGACCCGCGCCGGCTTCCGCCGCAGGCTGCGCCGCTACACCGAGGACATCGCCGCCGACCGCTCCTATCCGTTCATCATTTTCCGCGAATCGGACGGGGTGATGATCGGCGGCATCACGCTCGCCAATGTCCGGCGCGGCATCGTGCAGGCCGGCACGATCGGCTACTGGGTCGGGCTGCCGCATGCCCATCGCGGCTACATGACGACGGCGCTGCGGGTGCTGCTGCCCTCGCTGTTCGGCGAGCTCAATCTGCACCGCATCGAGGCGGCCTGCATTCCCTCCAATGCCTCGTCGATCCGCGTGCTGGAGAAGTGCGGCTTCACCCGCGAGGGCCTGGCGCGGCGCTATCTCTGCATCAATGGGATCTGGCAGGACCACCTGCTGTTCGGCCTGCTGCACGAGGATTTCCGCGGCTGATCCGTAAGCCTTTTTGCGGACGGCGGTGCCGCCTTCGATGCCTTGGGTTCGCCGCCATTGCCTTGCTATAACGGCCGCGAAACAGGGAACCCGGTTGGGAAATTTGAGGACATTGATGGGTGAACGGGTGATCAGGTTCGCGCTCGCAGCGGCGGTATCGATCGGTCTCGGTGCCACTTTGTTGCCTTCGGCAGCTCCTGCGCAGTCGCTGAGCGACCGCTTCAAGAGCCTGTTCGGCGGCGGCTCGTCCGACCAGGACAAGCCGGCGACGCCCGCAGCGCCGCAGCAGCTCAACGATGCCGACGCCGAACTGACCTGCCCGCCGGTGCAGATCCGCTCCGGAGCCTCGACCTATTCGGTGGCCGCGAACGGCAAGGAAGCGGTCGGCAACGACGTCAAGTTCCTGGCCTCGATCACGCGCACGGCGCGGCAATGCAATCTGAACAGCGGCCAGATCACGGCCAAGATCGGTATTCAGGGGCGGATCATTGTCGGTCCCCAGGGCGCGCCACCGAGCATTCAGGTGCCGCTGCGCGTTGCCGTGGTGCAGGGCGGCGTCGGCGAGAAGACCATCATGACCAAGGCCTACACCACCACGGTGCAGATGGACGAAAGCGGCAGCGTGCCATTCAGCCTGGTCGCCGAGGACGTCGTCTATCCGGCGCCGTCTCCGGCCGACAACGACAATTACATCTTCTATATCGGCTTCGACCCGCAGGCCCTGAAGCCGGAGCCCAAGGCCCGCGCGCCGCACAAGAAGAAGTAACAGCGCGTTTTCGAGCGAAGTGGACGCCGGTTCGCGTGAAGAAAACGCGTCAAACGGACGAATTTGGACAAAACAAAAGGCCGGCGCGATGAGCTCGCGCCGGCCTTTTTTTAAGGAGTTCAGATCGCGTCAGTTCAGCTTGGAGCGGACTTCGGCGATGCCCTTGCCGACGAGGTCGTCGGCAACCGAGCCCTTGACGGACTGCGACAGGATGGTCGAGGCGGCCGTCACCGCGGCGTTGGCCGCGGCGGCGCGGACATCGGCCACGGCCTGGGCCTCGGCCTGGGCGATCTTGCTCTCGGCGGTCTTGGTCCGCCGCGCGACAAAATCTTCCATCTTGGTCTTGGCCTCGGCCGCGATCCGCTCGGCTTCGGCCTTGGCGTTGGAGATGATCTCCTCGGCCTCGCGCTCCGCGCTGGCGCGGCGCGCCTTGTACTCGCCGAGCAGCTTATTGGCCTCGTCCTTCAGACGGCGGGCGTCTTCCAGCTCGGCCTTGATGCGCTCGGCGCGGTGGTCGAGCGCCGTCAGCAGGGTGCGATGGACGCCGAGATAGCCGAACACGACCAGCAGAAGGACGAAGGCGATCGCAACCCAGGTTTCCGGTTCGTAAAACATCGTCTATCCCTTCAACGACGCGTCGACGGCGCTGTTGACCGCATTGGCGTCCGGCGTGACGCCGGCAAGTTGCTGGACGATGGCGCCGGCCGCATCCGCCGCGATGCCGCGGACGTTGCTCATGGCGTTGGTCCTCGTCGTTGCGATCTGCTTCTCGGCGTCGGCGAGCTTTGCCGCCAACTTCTCTTCCAGCGCCTTGCGCTCGGCTTCCGAGGCCGCGTTCAGCTTCTCGCGGGTCTCGTTGCCGATCGCCTGCGCGTTGGCGCGCGCATTCGCCAGTTCGCTCTCGTAGGCCTTCAGCGCCGCGTCGGACTCGTCCTTCAGCTTCTGCGCCTCGGCCAGATCGCCCTCGATCTTGTTCTGACGTGCATCGATCGTCCCGCCGACGCGCGGCAGGGCGATACGCGACACGATCAGGTAGAGCGCGACAAATGCAATCGCCAGCGACACCAGCTGCGAGGCGAAGTTGGACGAATCGAACGGCGGAAAGGCTCCGCCGTGATGTCCGCCGTCGGTCTCGGTGTGGGCGCCGGCTTTCTGGCCTTTTGCCTCGCCATGACTCTCAGCCATGGTGTTCTCCTGTTGCTGTCATGCGCGCCGCCCTTGGAACGAACCTTGGGCGGCGCGAAGAGGTTACCGCAAAGCGGAACCGGGTTACCGCAGAGCGGAACCGGCGTGCCGCTCAGAGCGGAACGAACAGCAGGAGCAGCGCGATCAGCAGCGAGAAGATGCCGAGCGCTTCGGTCACGGCGAAGCCGAAGATCAGGTTGCCGAACTGGCCCTGAGCGGCCGACGGGTTACGCACCGCAGCGGCGAGGTAGTTGCCGAAGATGATGCCCACGCCGACGCCCGCGCCGCCCATGCCGATGCACGCGATGCCCGCGCCGATAAGTTTTGCTGCTGCCGGTTCCATATGTAGCTCCTTGAGAAAGATAGACAGATTGGTGGGTGGAGATTCCCCGGACCGCTTAGTGTCCCGGATGAATGGCGTCGTTGAGGTAGATGCAGGTCAGGATCGCGAACACGTAGGCCTGCAGGAACGCGACCAGCAGTTCGAGGGCATACAGCGCAATCGTGAGCGCCAGCGGCAGCACGCCGCCGACCCAGCCGAGCGCGCCCAGCGAGAAGCCGAGCATCGCGACGAAGCCCGCGAACACCTTCAATGCGATGTGGCCGGCCAGCATGTTGGCGAACAGACGAACGCTGTGCGAGACCGGCCGCAGGAAGAACGACAGGATCTCGATGAACATGACCAGCGGCAGGATGTAGATCGGAACGCCGTGGGGGACGAAGATGCTGAAGAATTTCAGGCCGTTCTTGTAGACGCCGTAGATCAGGACGGTGAAGAACACCAAAAGCGCGAGCGCCGCGGTGACGATCAGGTGGCTCGCGATCGTGAAGGTGTAGGGGATGACGCCGACCAGGTTCGAGACGCAGAGGAACATGAAGAGCGAGAAGATCAGCGGGAAGAACTTCATGCCTTCCGCGCCGGCCGTGCTGCGAATCGTGGTGGCGACGAACTCGTAGGAGATCTCGGCGACCGACTGCAGCCGTCCCGGAACCAGTTCCCGGCCGCTCGCCAGCATCAGCAGCGCAATCAGCAGCACCGCGATGAGCATGAAGAGCGAGGAATTGGTGAAGGCGATCGTGTGATTGCCGATGTGGCCGAGCGTGAAGAGGGGCTCGATATTGAACTGGTGGATCGGGTCGATTTTCATCCGCGCGGCTCTTGGTCCACCGGCTATCGTGCCGGTAATCGAATTTCAAATGTCGTGACTTCCCGCCAGCGCTCAGCGCTTGCCCGAGGCCACGCCCGCGGACCTCACCACGTTGACCACCCCGGCGACGAAGCCGAGCAGCGTTAACACGATGAAGCCGAATGGCGACGTCGACAGCAAACGGTCGAACCCCCAGCCAATCGCCGCTCCGACGGCAACGCCCGCGATCAGCTCCGAGGAAAGACGAAAACCGAGCGCCATAGCCGAAGCTCTGGCCGCACTGTCCCCGCTTTCATTACCGGATTGATCAGTCTTGCTCCTGCGGCTGTCGCGAATTTCTGACAACCGATGATCGAGACTTCCGAGCCTTGCGGAAAGCGCAGCTTCGTCAGGAGGCGATTGATCGCGACTTCCATTTGCGCCGTCGTTGGTGTTCTCAGCCATGCTGGAAACACTAACCGATGCCGCGGATGATGGAAATTGCGCCCGTCCCCGTCAAAAGCCGCGCGGACCATACTTACCGCGTCTAATCAAGTCAAGATTGCGTCGTAACCAGTTATTGCTTTGATTCTGCTGGTTTTATTTGGAGATATTCAAGGTCAGAGTGACGCAGTGATCGCAGTGCAACAGCTTGCGTGGCATTGAGCGATATTGCGTGGCTATTCCCGCTCTGCTGGGATCGCCGAAAGTCCCGTCCTCTCACGCAGTCAGGTTCCGCATGTCGCGCCAGATCGATTACTACTTCTCGCTGCAATCCCCCTGGGCCTATATCGGCCACAAGCCCTTCGTTCGACTCGTAAGCACTTACGATCTCAAGGTAAATTACCGGCCTGTGCTGCTGGTCGATCTGTTCTCCGAGACCGGCGGACTGCCGCTCGCCAAGCGCCATCCGGTGCGGCAGCGCTATCGGATGATCGAGTTGCAGCGCTGGCGCGACAAGCGCGGACTGAATTTTCATTTGCAGCCGGCCAACTGGCCGTTCAACGGGCGCCTTGCCGATGGCGTGGTGATCGCGATGCTCGAGGCCGGCCTCGACCCCGAGCCGTTCTTGCAACGGGCCTATCCCGCGGTGTGGGAGCAGCAGCTTAATCTTGCTGATCCTGCGACGCTGGTGAAGCTCGCCGACGATGCCGGTTTGCCCGGCCGGCAGCTGGTCGAGCGCTCGAGCACTGAAGCGATCAGCGCGGCCTATGAGCAGAATCGCCAGAATGCATTGGACGCCGACGTGTTCGGCTCGCCCGGATATGTGCTCGATGGCGAGGTGTTCTGGGGCCAGGACCGGATCGAATTGCTTGAAGACGCGTTGAAGTCAGGCCGCAAGCCCTATAGCTCTGTGGTCTAGGGCAGGAATCAGGTTGAGGCGGAGCAAGCCATGCCCATCGCGATGTCACCGTCGAAATTGTCCATCGCAATTGCTGCCATCCTGATCGCAAGCGGCGGCGCGGCGATCGCGCAAACCGTGCCGGACACCGAGAATGGCCGCTACGCCTTATCACCCGCCGGCGATGGTTTCCTGCGGCTCGACACGCGCACCGGCGCGGTGTCGACCTGCACCAATTCCAGCGCCGGCTGGGCCTGTTACATGGTGCCGGACGAGCGGGCGGCGCTGGATGCCGAGATCGGGCGCCTGCAAGCCGACAATGACAAGCTCAAGGATGAGCTCGCCGCGCGCGCACCGTCGGCCAAGACCGACGAAGCGTTGCCGAAATCCGATCAGCTGAAGAAGCCGGAGCCCAAGACCGAGCCGAAGGTCGCCGAGGGCGAGCGCAAGATCGAGATCCCGCTGCCGAGCGACCGCGACATGGATCGCATGATGTCGTTCGTGGAGCGGGCCTGGCGGCGACTGATCGAAATGGCCAACCGCGTGCAGCGCGACGTCAATGGCGGCAAGATTTGATGTTGTGCTGGCGCTGTCTCTCCAGCGTCGTCCCGGCCTAGTGCGCAATTGCGCACGGGAGCCGGGACCCATAACCACCGCTGGGAGTTGGGTGGCTAAGCTGGCAACTCCAAATCTTCGTAACTGAGGGGCCGCGGAGTATGGGTCCCGGCCTTCGCCGGGACGACATAGTGAGAGTTACAGATGAACTCATCGAGGACCATCACGCACTCGGCGCCATCCTCCGTCGCGGCAACCAGCATCGTGTCGTCGCGCCTGGCGGTCGAAACGTCGGGCGCCGGCTTTACCGACATCACGCGCGAGGTCGCCAAATTCCTGCGCGAGGCGCGTGCCGGCGAGGGTGTGGTCACGCTGTTCATCCGCCACACCTCGGCCTCGCTGACGATCCAGGAGAATGCCGATCCGACCGTGCTGGTCGATCTGAAGACGGCGCTCGACCGCGCAGCGCCCGAAGACGGCGGCTGGCGTCACGACACCGAAGGCCCTGACGACATGCCGGCGCACATCAAGACCATGCTGACGGCGACCTCGCTGCAGGTCCCCGTGCTCGACGGTCAGATGGCGCTCGGCACCTGGCAGGGCATCTATCTGATCGAGCATCGCGCCCGTCCGCACCGGCGCGAGATCGTGCTGCAATTCATCGGCGCCACGCGCTGACGCGCGCGACCTGTCTTTTAAGACGCGGCCTCCAAATGACATCGGCCACGGATCGCTCCGCGGCCGATGCATTCTGATCGCGATGTCGACGGTCAGGTCTTGGTGATGTCGACGTCCTTGGTTTCCGGAATGAACAGCGCGCCGACCACGACGGTGATTGCGGCGAAGATGACCGGATACCAGAGACCGGAGTAGATGTCGCCGGTCGAGGCGGTGATCGCGAACGCGGTCGCCGGGAGCAGGCCGCCGAACCAGCCGTTGCCGATATGATAGGGCAGCGACATCGAGGTGTAGCGGATGCGGGTCGGGAACAGTTCGACCAGCATGGCGGCGATCGGGCCGTAGACCATGGTGACGTAGAGCACCAGGATGAACAGCAGGCCGATGACCGCGGCCACCTGCGGACGGAAGACATCGAACGGGTGCGACATCTTCACGATGCCGGCGTCACCCGGCTTCGGATAGCCCGCCGCCTGCACCGCCGCGAGGATTGCGGGGTTCGACGTCTTGGCGTCCGTATACGGCACTTCCTTGTCGTTGATCAGGATCTTCACCGGCGAGCCGGCCGGGCCCGGCACCGTCGAATATTTCACCGACGATTGGGCCAGGAAGGCGCGGGCGGTGTCGCAAGGCGCGCTGAAGACGCGGGTGCCGACCGGATTGAACAGATCGCCGCAGCCGGCCGGATCCGCAACCACCTGCACCTTGACCGTCTCATAGGCCTTCTCCAGCGCCGGATTGGCGTTGGTCGTGATCATCTTGAAGATCGGGAACAGCGTGAGTGCGCCGATCAGGCAGCCGGCCAGGATGATCGGCTTGCGGCCGATCTTGTCCGACAGCGCGCCGAACACCAGGAAGAAGCCGGTGCCGAGCAACAGAGACCAGGCGATCAAGAGGTTGGCGGTGTAGCCGTCGACCTTCAGGATCGATTGCAGGAAGAACAGCGCGTAGAACTGGCCCGTGTACCAGATCACCGCCTGGCCCATGGTCAGGCCGAGCAGCGCGAGGATCACGATCTTGGCGTTGCTCCAGGTCGCGAAGGCCTCGGTCAGCGGCGCTTTGGAGGTCTTGCCCTCCTCCTTCATCCGCTGGAACACCGGCGATTCGTTCAGCCGCAGCCGGATCCAGACCGAGATGCCGAGCAGCAGCACCGACACCAGGAATGGAATGCGCCAGCCCCAGTCGGCGAAGTCCTTTTCGCCGGTGAGGGTTCGCGTGAACAGGATCACCAGCAGCGACAGGAACAGTCCAAGCGTTGCCGTGGTCTGGATGAACGAGGTGTAGTAGCCGCGCTTGCCGGGCGGGGCATGCTCAGCGACATAGGTCGCGGCACCGCCATATTCGCCGCCGAGCGCGAGGCCCTGCAGCAGGCGCAGCGAGATCAGGATGATCGGCGCCGCGATGCCGATGGTCTTGGCGTTGGGCAACAGGCCGACGATGAAGGTCGACAGACCCATGATCAGGATGGTGACGAGGAAGGTGTATTTGCGGCCGACGATGTCGCCGACCCGGCCGAACACGATCGCGCCGAACGGGCGCACCAGGAAGCCCGCGGCGAATGCCAGCAACGCGAAGATGTCGCGGGTCGCCGGCGGATAGTCCGAGAAGAACTGCGCGCCGATGATGCCGGCCAGCGAACCGTAGAGATAGAAGTCGTACCACTCGAACACGGTACCGAGCGACGACGCGAGGATGACGAAACGCTCATCCTTTGTCATGCCGGCGGGCCGCGCCGAAGTTGCAGTCATAGTGGACATCTGGATTGCTCCCCCCGAAATATTGCTGCCATGCTCGCCCCCGGCTGGCGGGTGAGGCCCGAATAGGCCCTCGGCTTGAGATGAAGGTAACATCGCAGTGAAACCCGCCCCAATAAGACTTTTGGCCTTTTCAGGATCGAACCTATCTTCTGAAGGAAGAGTAGGATGGAACGCCTCCGCAGGCGTCTATTGCGGCGCACAAGCTGCGCGGGTTAACCGCGTTGGCATCTGGTATTATCAAGCGCTTGCGTGATAGTGCCGCGCGGGCGAAAACCGAGCGACGCGGGTTTGCCTAAAGCCCGCTTGTGGGACTGAGATGACTGCTGCTGCCAATACTCATCTTGTCATCGCCGACGACCATCCGCTGTTCCGCGATGCGTTGCGTCAGGCGGTGTCGAGCGTCGTGAGTTCGGCCACGATCAGCGAGGCCGGATCGTTCGAGGATCTGACCGCGCTGCTGGAGCGGGACTCCGAGGTCGACCTGATCCTGCTGGACCTGAGCATGCCGGGGATCAGCGGTTTCTCCGGCCTGATCTATCTGCGGGCGCAGTATCCGGCGATCCCGGTGGTGATCGTATCCGCCAGTGACGATGCCGGGACCATCCGCCGCTCGCTCGACTTTGGCGCTTCCGGTTTCATCCCCAAGCGCTTCGGCGTCGAGACGCTGCGGGATGCCATCATGAAGGTGATGGAGGGCGACGTCTGGGTGCCGCCGGACACCGATCTGTCGGCGGCCGGCGATCCCGACATGACGCGGCTGCGCGACCGGCTGGTGACGCTGACCCCGCAGCAGGTGCGGGTGCTGATGATGCTGTCCGAGGGGCTGCTCAACAAGCAGATCGCCTACGAGCTCGGCGTTTCCGAAGCGACCATCAAGGCCCATGTCTCGGCGATCCTGCAGAAGCTCGGCGTCGAAAGCCGCACCCAAGCCGTGATCGCCGCCGCCAAGATCGCCGGCGGCCAATGGCGCCAGGGCACGCCGCCGACGTAGTCCCGAGCAACTCCAGCTGTGATTTCCGGGCTCGGGCCACGGCATTGCGAGCCGGCGGGTGGCGCGAAAGCGCGCCCGATGGCACGCTTTCGCGAAGCCATCCAGATCCCATTCAGACTGCGCATCGGTCGAAAACCGAGTATCCTGTCCGGCGCCGGCCCGTGAGAGGCCGCGTGCTTTTGGGGAGAACGCCATGATTTCCGTCACTCGCATCGCCGGACTATCTCTGGCTGCGGCAATCCTTCTCGGTACCAGCTCTTTCAATTGCGCTCAGGGCAAGCCCTTCATGATCGTCGGCCTGGACGAGAAGCTGTTGTGGGACGACGACGGCAAGCCGGTGCTGTCCGCGCCCGGCAAGGATCAAGTGCTGATCATCGATCTCGCCGATCCCGAGAACCCGAAGATTGCGGCCTCTCTCCCATTGAAGAACTCGGTAGTCGGCCCCCCGGTCAACGTCGCTATCGATCCGACCGGAACCGTGGCGCTGGTCGCGGATTCGGTCGACGTGGTGAAGGAAGGCGACGCTCTGAAGCAGGTGCCGGATAACAAGATCTATGTGATCGATCTCAAGGCGACCCCGCCCAAGCTGGCAGCGACCATTGCCGGCGGAAAGCAGCCATCAGGGTTGAGCTTCAGTCCCGATGGCAAGATGGCGTTGGTTGCCAACCGCGGGGACAATTCGATCAGCGTGCTTTCGGTCAACGGCACTGACGTCAAGATCACCGACACGATATCGATGCCAGACAGTGTCGCACATGTCGCGTTCGCGCCAGACGGCAAGCACGCGCTGGTCGCGCGTTTTCCCGGGCACAAGATATCGGTGCTCGATATCGCCGGCGACAAAGTCACCTACACCAAGATAGACCTGCCGACCGGCCAATGGCCTTACAATGTGGCAGTGACCCCGAACAGCAAGATCGCGTTGACGTCGGACAATGGCAACTCAGGCGCGTCGGACGGCAGCGTCGACACGGCCAGCGTCATCGATCTCGAAGCGAAGCCGCCGCGCATCATCGATCGCGTGGTGGTCGGCGATGGACCGGAGGGGCTTGGCGTCAGTCCGAAGGGGGATCTCGCAGTCTCGGTGATCCTGCGCGGCTCGAACATGAAGAATGCGTTCTTCCATGAGAAGAACGGCAGCGTCTCGGTCCTGAAGATCGACGGCAAGAAAGTGACCAAGACCGGAGATATCGAAGTCGGCGGACTGCCTGAGGCCGCGGTCTTCACGCCTGACGGAAAATACATCCTGGTCGGGAACTACCTCAGCCAGGATTTCTCGATCCTCAAGGTCGACGGAACCAACGTCACCGACACAGGCAAGCGCTTTCAGGTGCCAGGGCACCCGGCGTCGGCCGGAATGGGGCCGAACTAACCCGACGCTTGGCGATCTTGCTGGAGCATGTGATTTTCGGTTGAGCCGGCCACTGCGCAGGCTCGCTTCACCTCTCGCGCTTGCGGGAGGGAGCGCCGTGTCTTTGCCGTGCCTTCATGATGCGATTCGATCCAGTCGCATCATGATCCAATGCGAGATGCGCGCCCGGATTGCGCCGCGGCGCGCTACTCCGCCGCCACCATCTGCTGGGTGCGCCATTGTCCGAGTAAGGCGCGCAGCGAGGCGGGTTTCACCGGCTTGTTCAGCACCGCGATGTTTTCCTCGCGCGCGGCGGCGCGCACCGCAGGGCTGCGGTCGGCGGTGATCAGGATCGCCGGAATGCCGTCGCCGAAGCGGCGGCGGATCTCGCGGATCGCGGCGACGCCGTTGCCGCGGTCGAGATGGTAGTCGACCAGGACGCCGGTGACGCGGCCACCGGCGGCCTCGATCGCGCTGATCGCGCCGTCGGCGTCGAGCACCGCGATCACCTCGGCGTCCCACGCCGTCAGCAGCGTCTTCATGCCGTCGAGGATGGCGGGATCGTTCTCGATGCAGACAATCAGCGAGCCGCTCATCGGCGTCTTCGACAGCGGCGTCGCGGTGGTGACGGCCGCAGTATGGTTGACCGCGGTCGCGACCGGCACGGTGACCGAGAACGCCGAGCCGCCGCTGACATTGGCCGAGATCGCGATGCGGTGGTTGAGCACCCGCGCCAGCCGCTCGACGATCGACAGGCCGAGGCCGAGGCCGCGGGCGATCCGGGCGCCCTGCTCGAGGCGGTGGAACTCCTTGAAGATCTCGCCGCGCTTCTGCACGGGAATGCCGACGCCGGTGTCGAAGATGCTGATCTGGAGCGTGGTGCCGCGGCGGCGGCAGCCGATCAAGACGCGGCCGCGCGGGGTATATTTGATCGCGTTGGAGATGAAGTTCTGCAGCAGCCGGCGCA
This sequence comes from Bradyrhizobium sp. KZN70725, assembly GCF_055264925.1. Taxonomy (NCBI): domain Bacteria; kingdom Pseudomonadati; phylum Pseudomonadota; class Alphaproteobacteria; order Hyphomicrobiales; family Nitrobacteraceae; genus Bradyrhizobium; species Bradyrhizobium sp. KZN70725. The sequence continues at coordinate 4,324 of NZ_JBUYWT010000070.1, read as the reverse complement.
GCAGCGAGCGGTCGGATTCGACCGGCAGCGAGCACGGCACGAAGCGCAGGTCGAGGCCCTTGTCGCGGGCGATCGGCATGAACTCGATCTCCAGCGAGCGCATCAGGTCGGCCATCCGGAAGCTCGTGATCGCCGGCGTCATGGCGCCGGCATCGAGCCTGGAAATGTCGAGCAGCGCGCCCAGGATGTCCTCGATCGCCTCGAGCGAGTCGTCGATGTTCTCGACCAGGCGCGAATCCTCGCCGCCGTTCTGGCGCTCGACCAGGCTCGTGACGTAGAGGCGCGCCGCATTGAGCGGCTGCAGGATGTCGTGGCTGGCGGCCGCAAGGAAGCGTGTCTTCGAGGCGTTGGCGTCTTCCGCGATGCCCTTGGCGAGCGCGAGCTCCGAATTCAGCCGCGTCAGCTCCTCGGTGCGGTCGCGCACCCGCTTTTCCAGCGTCGCGTTGGCGCGCTCCAGCGCTTCCGCCGCCTCGAAGCTCGGCGTGACGTCGGAGAAGGTGATGACGAGCCCGCCGCCCGGCATGCGGTTGGCACGCACCTCGATCACCAGATGGCGGTCGGTGAAGCGTTCCAGATAAGGCTCGCCCTCGGTGGTGTAGGCGCGCAGGCGGGCCTGCAGCAGGCTGTCGGCGTCGCCGGCCGTGGGCGGACTGATCGCGCCCATGAATTCGAGGATCTCGGACAGCGGGATGCCGAGCTGCACCAGATGCTGCGGCAGCCCCAGCAATTCGGAGAACTGGCGGTTGGAACAGATCAGCTGCAGATCGGCGTCGAACACCGCGATGCCCTGGCGCACGTGATTGAGCGCGGTCTGCAGGATCTCGCGGTTGAAGTGCAGGGCGGCGTGGGAGTCGTCGAGCAGTTTCAGCGCGGCCTTGGCCGACACCGTGCGCCGTTGCAGCAGCAGCGACATCACAAGGCGCGAGGACGCGGCCCCGATCGAGGAGGCGATCAACCGCTCGGCATGCTGCAGCAACTCGAAATCGGCCGGAGCCGACGCCAGCAGCACGATGTTGCGGTCGACGGCGAAGGAGGCGAAGGCCTCGCGGGTGCGGTCGGGGCCGAGATATTGCGTCACCGTGCTCTGGATATCCTCCACCGTCACCGTGGTGCGCCAGCGCCGGAAGCTGGGCGCGATCGGGGCCAGCGCGTTGGGCACGAACACGTCGGCCTGCAACAACTCGATCGAGGACGGCGCGCGCGCCAGCGAGAACAGCACATAGGTGAGGATGTTGAGCGCAAGGCTCCACAGCACGCCGTGCAGCAGCGGCGGCAGGTCGGCGCCGAACAGCGCCTGCGGCCGCAACGCCTCGATCCCGAACGGCCCGTGCTGCAGCAGCATCAGGCCGGTGGTCGAGGTTTCCAGGAAGCTCGGGATGAACAGCGTGTAGAGCCACGTCGCGAAGCCGACCAGCATGCCCGCCATGGCGCCGCGTGCGGTGGCTCTGCGCCAGAACAGGCCGCCGAAGAACGCCGGCGCCAGCTGGGTGATCGCGGCAAACGACAGCAGGCCGATCGCGACCAGCTGGGTGTTGCCGAGCGCGCGATAGTAGAAATACGCCAACACCATGATGGCGAAGATCGAGAAGCGGCGCGCCTTCAGCAGGAAATCGCCAAAGTCCTTCTGGCCGGCGCTGGCGTCGTCGCTGCGCGGCAAGACCAGCGGCAGCACGATGTCGTTGGAGACCATGATCGACAGCGCGACGCATTCGACGATCACCATCGCGGTCGCCGCCGACAGCCCGCCGACGAACACGGCGAGGCTGAGCAATTGCGAATTGCCCTCGATCGGCAGCGCCAGCACGAACATGTCGGCATCGACCGCGCCGAACGGGAAGATGACGAGGCCTGCGATCGCGATCGGAATCACGAACAGGTTGATGGCGATGAGGTAGAGCGGGAACAGCCAGCGCGCCCGGGTGACTTCGGCGGGCGTCGAATTCTCCACCACGCTGACATGGAACTGGCGCGGCAGCAGCATGACCGCGCAGAACGACAGCAGCGTCATGATCAGGAAATTGCCGATCGACGGGACATATTCGATCGCGCGCACCGCCTCCGGCGTCTTCAGGGCGCGCTCGTAGAGCTCGACCGGCGAGAACATCCAGAAGGTGACGAAAGCGCCGGCGGCGATGAAGGCGACCAGCTTGACGATGGACTCGGCCGCGATCGCGAGGATCAGGCCGTGCTGGTGCTCGGTCGCGTCGGTGTGGCGGGTGCCGAACAGCACCGCGAACACCGCCATCGCCAGCGTGACCATCAGCGCGATGTCGCCGATCACGGGGATTTTCGAGAACGCCTGGTCCTCGCTCAGGATGGTCTCCAGCGACGCCGCCACCGCCTTGAGCTGCAGCGCGATGTAGGGCACCGAGCCGATGATCGCGATCAGTGCCACGGTCGCCGCCACCGCCTGGCTCTTGCCGTAGCGCGCGGCGATGAAGTCGGCGATCGAGGTGATGTTCTGCGACTTGGCGAGCGCGATCACCCGGCGCAGCAGCGGCGTGCACAATCCGACCATCACGATCGGGCCGACATAGATCGCCAGGAAGTCGATGCTGGTGCGGGTGGCGAAGCCGACCGAGCCGAAGAAGGTCCAGGAGGTGCAGTAGATCGCCAGCGACAGCGGATAGATCCACTGGCTGGCGCGGCCGCGCTCGCCCGGCGAGCTGCGGTCGCCGCGGCTGGCAATGAAGAACAACAATCCGATGTAGGCGAACGCCGTGGCGATTACGCCCCAGTCGTGCAGCATCGCTGCTCATCTCCTGTCCCGGCCGCTGGGGAAGGGCCGGTTGTCAGGATTATAACGCAAAGGACCGGCCGCGCGATGCACGGCCGGCCCAAATTCGGGGTCGGAAGCGGATAGGGTTACTCGGCGGCCAGCGACTTCTGGTGCAGGGGCAGGCCGAGCCGGTCCCAGACCTGGAGCAGCGCCTCGGCCAGCGCGTCGATCAGGCCGTCGTCATGGTAGGGCGAGGGCGTGATGCGCAGCCGCTCGGTGCCCTTGGCGACCGTCGGATAGTTGATCGGCTGGATGTAGATGCCGTGGTCCTCGAGCAGCAGGTCGGAGGCCCGCTTGCACTTCTCGGGATCGCCGACGAACAGCGGCACGATATGGGTGTCGCTCGACATGACCGGCAGGCCGGCGGCGGTCAGGATCGCCTTGGTGCGGGCGGCACGGTCCTGGTGGCGCTCGCGCTCCCAGTTCGAGGTCTTCAGGTGCCGGATCGCAGCCGTCGCGGCCGAGCAGATCGCCGGCGGCAGCGCGGTGGTGAAGATGAAGCCCGGCGCATAGGAGCGCACCGCGTCGATGACCTCGGCGCGGCCCGCGATGTAGCCGCCGAGGCAGCCAAAGGCTTTTGCCAGCGTGCCCTCGACGATATCGATCCGGTGCATCACGCCGTCGCGCTCGGCGATGCCGCCGCCACGCGGGCCGTACATGCCGACCGCATGCACTTCGTCGAGATAGGTCATGGCGCCGTATTGCTCGGCGAGATCGCAGATCTTGCCGAGCGGTGCGACGTCGCCGTCCATCGAATAAAGGCTCTCGCAGACGATCAGCTTCGGCCGGTCGGGACCGGCGGCGATCAAGAGCTCCTCGAGATGCGCGACGTCGTTGTGGCGGAATATCTGGCGTTCGCAGCCGGCCTGGCGCACGCCTTCGATCATCGAATTGTGGTTCAGCGCGTCCGACAGGATCAGGCAGTTCGGGATCAGCTTGGCGAGCGTCGAGATGCCGGTCTGGTTCGAGACATAGCCCGAGGTAAACAGCAGCGAGGCTTCCTTGCCGTGGAGGTCGGCGAGTTCCGCCTCGAGCTGCACCAGCGGATGATGGGTGCCCGCGATGTTGCGGGTGCCGCCGGCGCCGGTGCCGACGCGGGTCGCGGTCTCGACCATGGCACCGACCACCTTGGGATGCTGGCCCATGCCGAGATAGTCGTTGGAGCACCAGATCACGACGTTGCGGTTGCCCTTCGGCGAATGCCAGGTGGCGTGCGGGAAGCGGCCCGCGATCCGTTCGAGGTCGGCAAACACCCGGTAGCGCCGCTCGTCGTGCAGGCGGTTGAGGGCGGTATTGAAGAACTGGCTGTAATCCATCGGCAAACCCAGAAAGCGGAACCTGACCGGAATGACTGCTTCTTCTTAGAGCTTTTCCAGCTCTAATGTCCATGCATTGACCCACATCTGGGCATGCGTCGCAGTTGGGCAAATTGCCCTAGTGGCTCGTCACAGTGATTTTGACGGTTTGATACCGAGCCAGCTTAGGATCGGCAAGTTCTCTGGCGGCACGAGGATTTCGATGCTTCTGGGGATATCGGCTCGACGG
>NZ_JBUYWT010000069.1:0-34567 GCF_055264925.1 Bradyrhizobium sp. KZN70725 | reverse complement strand
GTTCCGACGTGTCGCAACCCGCTTCGAAAAAACGGCCCGGAATTACCGGGCCGTCGTCACTCTCGCTGCCATTGTTCTATGGATGCGCTAGTGTCCACACCACCTAGAGCGTCGAGCGAGGCGGACGCCGGTCCGCGTCAAGAAAGCAGGCAAGACAAGAAGCGGGAGCTTCGGTTCTGATCCAATCAAAACCGAAGCCCTCGGAAGCACGCCGCGCGTTCTCCCCGTTCTACCCCTTACGTCGCCTTGCGCTCCTGCTCCGCGATCTTGCGGAACGCGGCCTCGCCGGCATCGGTCACCGCCGCCCATTTTGCGTTCGGCGTGGCCTCGGCTTCGTAATTGTCGTGCCAGTTCCACCATTTGTAGGTCGGGCCCTGCGGATAACCCTTCGGCGAGTCCTCCCAGAGTTCCTGGCGGCCGAGCGGCGTGATGTCGAGATAGCTCCACACCGTACCCATCGCCTCGTCGCCGCGGCTGTTGACGAAATAGGTGCGGAAGATCCGCTCGCCGTCGCGGATGAAGACGTTGTGGCCGTGCCACTCGGCAACGCCGAAGTCGGTGTCAAAACTGTCGGTGATCGTGTACCATGGCATGTCCCACTCCATCCGCGCCTTCAGCCGCGCGATGTCCGCCTGCGGCGCGCGCGAGGCGTAAGCCAGCGTGGTGTCGCGCTGATTCAGATGGGAGAGGTGACTGACCTGATCGGCGCCGAGCGAACAGCCGCGGCAGCCATGGTCCGGCCAACCGAACACGCCGGGCTCGAAGAAGGCGCGGTAGATGATCAGCTGCCGGCGGCCCTCGAACAGGTCGAGCAGGCTCGCCTTGCCGTTCGGTCCTTCGAAGACATATGGCTTCTCGACCGCCATCCAGGGCATCCGCCGCCGCTCCGCCGCAAGCGCGTCGCGTGCCCGCACCTGGGCCTTCTCCTTCACCAGCATCTCCAGGCGCGCCGCCTCCCACGCTTCCCGCGACACCACGGGTGGTGTCTGCATCGCCGCCAGTCCGCCGCGATCGTTTTCAGCTGATTTATTCATGATGGTCTCTCCATCTCCGATTTGGACGAACTCCGCTCCCCGAGCGCGGTTCCAGCGCCGGCGGCCGTTCGTCATTGGCCATGCCGCAATCTGGCTCGGCAGCGTTGGCGAGCGGGAGTGACAAGTGTGTCGGGATTTTTCGCGCAGGTGGTCAGACCGCATCATCATATTTGTGATATGCATGCACTTTGCAATTAACTATGCGAACCTCGCCGGCATGAAGCAAACCGCTGCCCCCGCGTCCGATGATGGCCTCAAGCTCAGCGCCTGGCTGCCTTACCGCCTGTTCCTGGTCGCGGCGCAGGTCGCCCGACCGCTCGAGCGCTTCTACGGCGAGACGTTCGGATTGAGCCAGGCGGGCTGGCGCATCCTCGCCGTTATCGCCGAGCGCGACGCGGCCAACGCCTCCGAGATCGGCCGCGCCTGCGCGCTCGATCCGTTCGCGGTCAGCCGCGGCATTGGCCAGCTCACAGAGCTCGGCTTCGCGGTGCGACGCTCCGGCAAGTCCGACCGGCGCTTCGCCGCCGTCAGCATCACCCGCAGCGGCCGGGCCGCGTTCAACCGGATCGCCGCACTCGGCAGCGCGATCGAAGCGCGGCTGCTGGCGCGGCTGTCGGAGAGCGAACGCGCCACGCTCGATTCCGCCCTCACCCGGCTTGAGGGAGCAAGCGCGCGGATCGACGCCGACGGCTGGCGCGCACTGCGCGATGACGCCGGCGCGCCATGACGGCCCTGCTGTTCGCAGTGACCGCGCTGCTCTGGGGCGGCGGCGCGCTGGCAACGGCGATGCAGGCCGGCGTGACGCCCGCGCCGTGGTCGGTCGCGCTGCGCATGGTGCTCGCGGGCGTCATCCTGCTCGGCTACGGCCGGATGCGCGGCGTGACGCTCTCGATCCCGCGCAAGGACCGTCCGGCGGTCGCGTTGCAGGGCCTGCTGTTCTTCGCCATTGCCTTCATCGCCTTCTATGAGGCATCCGCACGCATGCCGAGCGGGCTTGCCGCGCTCGTGCTGTCGACATCGTCGCTGTTCGCGGCCGTGATCGCGCGTGCCGTGCTCGGTGTGCCGATCTCTTCCGGATTCGTGTGGGGCGCGCTGTGCGGCGTTCTTGGACTGGCGATCATCTTCCTGCCCGGCGTCGCCGCGCATGGCGCCGCGCCGCTTGCGGGATTCGCCTGGGCGCTCACTGCGGCCATCGCAACCGGCGCCGGGACAACGGTCGGTGCGCGCAACCAGCGCGCCGGACTGCCTGTCGTCTCCGTGCTCGGCTGGGGCGCGTTCGTCGGCGCGACAGCGAGCGCGCTGTGGGCCGCCGCGACGGGCACGCCGTTTGCGGCCGACATCTCGCCCTCCTACGTGACGAGCTTCCTCTATCTTGCGATTGCCGCGTCCTGCATCACCTTCATGCTCTATTTCGAGCTGGTGCGTCGGCTCGGTCCTGGCCGCGCGGCCTATACGCTTGCGCTGGTGCCGCTCGTCGCGCTCGTGCTGTCGGCGCTGTTCGAACACCTCGCGCTGGGTTGGCCGGTGCTCGCCGGCGCCGTCGCGATCCTCGCCGGCAACGTCCTGGTGCTGGCGCGCGATTGACCGGCTCGTCGGCGCACAGCAAGAGGCATGCGGCAAGTTGTCCCGCGCCGGCGATCGCCGGCCGGTCAACCTCTTATTTCCCGATCGCATTAATCGGACGTTGTCCGGCTCGCATATAAAGAAGCAACCCGGGACGACGAGGCGGCTTCGCAGGGTTACCCTATGGTGAATTCCATCCGCAAAATCGGCAACACCGAGTACTTCGCAATCCAGGCCGACGGCCAGGATGACTGGATCATGCGTCCTGCCCTCGGCCAGCGGCCCGCGCGGAATGCCGGGCTGCTGCTGGATGGCATCGCCTGGTTCTTCAACACCGACGCGGGATTCATCTTCTATGATCTCGCGCGTCGCCAACTCGTCGATCGGCTGCAAACGCCCTGGGCGCGCGGCCACGACGGAAAGGACGCGCGCGACGATTATCTGAGTTACGGATTTCTCCAGAGCAAGGATGGCCGGTTAGTCTATCTCCTGCTTTATCACGCCGCGAACGCGACTGACCTGCATGTCATCGACCTCGAGCGCAGGGCGATCGTCCGCTCGGTTCTGGACATGCCGAGCGGCAACTCGCTGTGCCCGCCGGTTCTGGACCAGGCTGGCCGGATTCTGGTTTCCGCGTTCCGGCACGACAACGGAATCGTTGCACTGTTGCTGCGCATCGATCCGCAGACGGGCCATCACGATGTGTCGAGCTGCGAGGGATCGCGGGCGAGGTCGTTCCTGATCCGCTCGAGCCCGTGCGGCCGCTATTGGCTGCGCGCCGACAATTCCCGGCTCCCGATGATTACCGAGGAGAGCTCGCTCGTCTCCCGGTTGCTGGGCAGAGACACCACGGCGCAGCGGGAGTATTTCAGCTTTGCCGTCGAGATATGGCAGGCCTTTCCGCTCCGGCGGCTGCACTCCGTCGCGCCGATGTGGATGCAGGCGGAAGGGTTGCCCGACACGGCCCAGCTCGACCTCGACAGACGGAAGCAGGGATTGCCGCCTCGGCGAGGCGAGATCTACCGCAAGGTGTCGCAGTTACTCGATCGCGAGGCCACGCTGACGACCAACCAGATCAACGCGAAATCGCATCCCGATCTGTGGCCGGATCCGAATAACCACTACGCCAATGTCAGCAGCAATCTCCGCGACTTCGAACTCTCCGAGCGCGACGTGATCGGCTGGCAAGGCGATAGCCAGGCTTTCTGGTTGAAGCGGCATGACTTCGTCGCCTGCGTCGGTGTGGACGGGACGGTTTCGCCCAAGATCATGCTGGAGCGGTTCGGGATGGACGACCGTCCCTGGCTGGCACGCGCCCGCGGCTGGTCGAAGGCGACGCCCCTGCCCGACCGTCGCCTCGATATGCGGTTCACGGAGGGGATGGTGACGGTCTCCGGCGCGCCAGGCGATCCGGTACACCGCGTCCGGGCGGTGCCCGTAACCGAGGATCATTTCAGGCCCGCGCCACCCGAGCCGCAAGAAGAGGACAAGGATGCCGCGCTCGCCAAGAAGGCCGAGACGCTCGCCAGGCGGTTCAGCACCTACACCGTCGATCTCGCCTCGATGAGCGAGCCCGATTGTGTCGCAGCCATCGATGCGCTCACGGCGCAGATCGGTCCCGATATCAACGAGCGTCCCTACGACAACCACCTGCAGGCGGTGTTCCGTTGCGACGGCAAGCGGCTCAACGAGAAGAAGTTCTTCTCGCATGTTGCGAAGCACTGCCCCGGCGCCGCACCTGCGATCCGCGGGCTGATCGACGCGGCGTGCACGCACATCGGACCGCATGCCAACGCCTGGTACGATCCTTACGGAGACGAGATTCCGACCGCGCTGTTGGGCTACGCCGCCTGGTGCCTCGCGCGCCTGGACAAAACGAGCAACGATGTCCTGCTGCGCTACTACGGGCTGGTCGATACCGATCACGAGAACTTCTTTTTCGAGAAGATCGCTCCGTTGATGCTGGAGAACGCAGGCGACGCGAGTCCTCGCCTGGAGCTCGCGGAGCAATTCTATTTCGGCGACCTCGGCAATGCCATCGATCACGCCGCGCTCTGGCGAATGGCGAAGATGGCCGAGCATGCGGCGAGCCTGATGACGGCGCAGCGGTACGCGGCGCGATTGCTGGCGCGCGCAGCCGCGACCTCCGCCGCGCGATCGAAGTCGGAGTTCGGGTATTATTGTTTCGACAATCTCGCGCGGTTCCTGACGGATCCTTCGCGATGGGAAACAGAGCTGCTGCAAGAACTCCGCCAAGCGGCGAGCGATCTCGCGCCCCAATAGCGCCGCGGCAGATGAAAATATCACGCCGGCATGTCACATTCGCCGTTCCTCGTTCGTCATGATGTCGTCAACCAACCCAGGGAAACCGACCATGACTGTCAGACTTGATCCGCTCGCCGCCGCCCCCAAGATCATGAAGATCTGGTTCGACGCGTCGGTCGCGATCTCCTCCAGCCTCGAGCCGAAGCTCGCCGAGCTCGTGAAGATTCGCGCCTCGGAGATCAACGGCTGCGCCAATTGCATCAATTTGCACACGACATTCGCCCGCGATGAGGGTGAGACCGAGCAGCGCATCTACCTGCTGTCGGCCTGGCGCGAAGCGCCCTGCTACACCGATCGCGAGCGCGCCGCGCTCGGCTGGACCGAGGCCCTGACTCGGATCTGCGAGCAGCACACCCATGTCGCGGCCTACGAGGCGCTGAAGGCGCATTTCACGCCGGAGGAGCAGGTCAAGGTGACCTTGCTGATCAACATCATCAACGGCTGGAACCGGATCGCGGTCGGCTTTGGCGGCTTCGTCGATCCGCACGTGATCAAGGCCAGGATGGCCGCGGCGTGACCGCGGAAACGGCACGAGACGACGCAGCGGCTGACTTCGCGCCGCTGCGTCCCGGGCTGATGCGCGTCGCCTATCGCATGCTCGGCTCGGTGGCCGATGCCGAGGACATGGTGCAGGAGGCGTTCATCCGCTGGATGAAGGCCGACCGCAGCGAGGTGCGCGAGACGGAGGCGTTCCTGCGCCGCACGGTGACGCGGCTCTGCCTCGATCAGCTCAAATCCGCGCGCCGCCAGCGCGAGACCTATGTCGGCCCGTGGCTTCCGGATCCCGTCGTCGAGGAGCAGGACGATGACGTCACCCTGCCGCTGATGCTGGCGCTGGAGCGGCTGTCGTCGCTGGAGCGCGCGGCCTTCCTGCTGCACGACGTGTTCGGACTTGGCTTCGACGAGGTCGCGGCAACCATCCAGCGAACGCCGGCGACCTGCCGTCAGCTCGCCGGCCGCGCGCGCAACCATATCCGCGAGGCGCGCCCGCGCTTCCAGATCGAGAAGCAGCGCGGCATCGCGCTCGCCGAGGCCTTCTTCGCGGCATCGCGCAGCGGCGACATGAAGGCGCTCGGTGCCATGCTGGCGGCCGACGTCAGCGTGCATGCCGACGGCGGCGGCAAGCGTCCGGCAGCGAAGAAGCCGATCCTCGGCTTCGATGCCGTGATGCGCTTGCATGAATCGCTGGCGGCGCATTTCCGCAACCACAGCTCGCACCTGGTTCGCACCGGCTTCATCAACGGATTGCCCGGCTTCATCACGCTCGAGACCGACGGCGAGCTGTCGACCACCGCGCTCGACATCGAGGACGGCAAGGTCGTGGCGATCTATCTGGTGAGGAACCCGGACAAGTTGCGGCATCTGCACTAGGCGGCATGGCTTCATTCGGTCTGGATCGCCGGCCGATTGACGCGGCGACGATATCTGACTAAAGTCAGATATATGCTCGACCCCGTGTCCCGCGTCCGTCGCTTCAACCGTGCCGTGACCTCCGCCGTCGGCGCGCTCGACACCTCGTTCCTCGGGCGCGGCCGGCCGCTCGGCGCGGCGCGCGTGCTGAACGCGATCGGACACGGCCGCGCCGATGTCGGCGAGATCAGGGATTATCTCGGGCTCGATTCCGGCCTGATGAGCCGCCTGCTGCGCAGCCTCGAGGACGAAGGCCTGATCGAGACCACGGCGCATGGCGACGATGCGCGCCGCCGCATCGCACGGCTGACGGCGGCGGGTAGGCGCGAGTTCAACGCCTATGAGGCGATCTCCAACCGGCAGGCCAAGGACTTTCTCACCCACCACAGCCAACGCGAGGCGCTGCTGGCGGCGATGGACCTGATCGCATCGGCGCTCGGCCGCGACGGCACCGCCCTCGATGAGATGGATCCGCGCAGCGACGAGGCGCGCTACTGCCTCGGCGAATATTACGCCGAACTGGCGCGGCGATTCGAGAAAGGCTTTGACGTCAAGCTGTCGCGCGACCCTGAGGCCAAGGATATGGTGCGGCCGCGCGGCAGCTTCATCGTGGCGATGTCGGACGGCCTGCCGATCGGCTGCGTCGGGCTGAAGGGCAGCGGCGGCGAGTTCGCCGAGATCAAGCGGCTCTGGGTCGCACCTGGCGCGCGCAGCCTCGGCCTTGGCCGCCGCCTGATGGACGCAGCCGAGCAGGCCGCACGCGAGCTCGGCATCGCGGTGTTGCGGCTCGACACCAACAGCGCGCTGCCGGAAGCCGGCCAGCTCTATCGCAGGACGGGCTGGACCGAGATCCCGCGCTTCAACGACGACCCCTACCCCGATCTGTTCTTCGAAAAGCATCTCTGAACGGCGCGCGCACGCGGTGCCCGGGATCAGCATGTTGTCCGGCGCGATGCACTGGCCTAAGACACGGGCATGACCATTCGTCCCATCGTGCGCTATCCCGATCCGCGCCTTGCACTGCCGGCCGAGCCGGTGACCATGTTCGACGAGGCGCTGCGCGAACTGGCGCAGGACCTGCTCGAGACCATGCGCGCGGCGCCCGGCATCGGCATCACCGCGCCGCATATCGGCGTATCCCTGCGCGTCGTGGTGCTCGAGTTCGATGCCAGCGAGGGCGCGCGGACCTATGTCAATCCGGAGATCATCCGGACCTCGCCCGAGATAATCCTGCACAAGGAAGGCAGCGTCTCGATGCCCGGGGTCAACGACGAGGTCGAGCGTCACGCCCGCGTCCGCATCCGCTATCAGGATCTCGACGGAAACATGCAGACCGAAGAGTCCGACGGCCTGCGCGCCGTGTGCCATCAGCACGAGATCGATCAGCTCGACGGCGTGTTCTGGATCAGGCGGCTGTCCCGCATCAAGCGGGAGCGCCTGATCAAGCGCTTCGACAAAATCTCGCGGACGTGATCGTAGCCCCGCATGAGCGAAGCGACATGCGGGACAAGCCGCGATCAGCAGACGGAAAGGCCCCGGATATCGCTGCGCTCATCCGGGCTACGCGTCTTGCGCGAGCGAACCAACCTGCCTTCGTCCTACCCTCCCGCCATCAAATCCTTGGCCAGCGCCATGTAAGCCGGCAGCGTCACAGGGTCGTTGGCGGCGTTGCCGGCGGCCGGGTGCGAGGCGTAGCGCGCGATCACTATCTCGGCCTTCGGATCGATATAGAGACTCTGGCCATAAACGCCGCGCGCCATGAAGGCGCCGTGCGCATTGTGCGTCACCCACCATTGATTGCGGTAGGACGCCCCTGGCAGTGTTGTGTAGCCGGCAGGCTTGAATTTCTCGGGATCGCCGCCGCGCGCGATGTCCTCGACCACTTGAGACGGTACGATCTGGCGGCCGTTGAAGCGGCCGTGGTTGCGGATCGTCTCGCCGAACCGGGCAAGATCGCGCAGCGTCGTCGACAATCCGCCGCCGCCGCTTTCGGTGCCGATGCGGTCGACGTGATAATGCGCATCCTCCTCGGCGCCCATCGGCGCCCAGATCCGCTCGGAGAGCAGGTCGGACAGCGTCATGCCGCTAGCACGGCGGCAGATCCAGGCCAGCACGTCGGTGTTGACGGTCTTGTAGGCGAACGCCTTGCCGTGCTCGCCCTGCTTCTGCTGCGCGCAGAGGAAATCGAAGATATTGGTCGCGCCCTCATAGCCCGGCTCGATCGGCGCCATGCCGTTGGCGCGCCGCAGCCCCCACACGTCGGAATTCTTGTCGGTATAGACCTCGGTGTATTTGAGGCCGGTGGTCATATCCATCGCCTCGTGCACGCGGGCATCGCCGAACGCGCTTGCCTTCAGCTCCGGCACGTAATCGGTGATCGGCGCCTGCGGATCGATCTTGCCCTCGGCGATCAGGATGCCGGCAAGCGTGCCGGTGAACGATTTGGTCACCGACATCGCGATGTGCGGCTTGTGCGGCCTCAGGGCGCCGAAATAGCGCTCGTAGATCAGCTTGCCCCGGTGCAGCACGGCGATGCCGTCGGCATAGGTTTCCTCGAGCATGCGCGCGAAGGTCATCGGGCGACCGTCCATCGTCACCGATGCCGACGCGCCGATATCATGGTCTTCGCGCGGCAGCACCGACGCCGGCCCTGCCCCGCGCCAGACATTCACGGTCGGCACCAGTTGGCGGATGTTGCTCCAGGCCCAGCGCAGTTCGGGGAAGCTGCGGAACGAGCCGTTCTGGAAGGTGATGGTCCTGTCCTGCGGCGGCGGAAAGCCCTGCATCCAGCCAAGCGTCTGCGGATCGGATTCGGCGGCGGTGAGATTTTGCTGTTGATTGGCGGCGGCTGCGACGGACATCAGGGCTGGCTCCAGAGCTGCGAATGCGAATTTCGTATCACGCGACAGCACCAGGCACATCCCGCGTTTGCGCCGGGGTGATCGTCGCGGCGAGCGCACGCCGCAACGCGAATGGCGTCGTGCCGCACACGCCAGCTCGATCGGACACCTGACTATCGAGCCCGGGCCAAATCATTCCACCACGCGGATTACCCCGCCGCCGCGCGCTCGATCGCGGCGATGTCGATGTTCTTCATCGTCATCATCGCCTCCATCGCGCGCTTGCCGGCGGCGCGGTCGGCGCTGTTGACGAGCTCGAGCAGCCGCCGCGGCGTGATCTGCCAGGCAAAGCCCCAGCGATCCCGGCACCAGCCGCACGGCAATTCCTTGCCGCCGTTGGAAGTGACCGCATTCCAGTAGCGGTCGGTCTCCTCCTGGCTGTCGGTGAGCACCATGAAACTGACCGCCTCGTTCGGCGTGTAGTTGGAGCCTCCGTTTAACCCCACGAAACGCCGGCCGAGCACGGTGAACTCGACCGTCAGTTCCTCGCCCTGCCCGATGCCCGGTATCGGAGATTGATGGCCCGCGCCGACATGGCTGTCGGGAAACGTCGCGGCATAAAACTCCGCCGCTTCGCGCGCCCGGCCCTGATCGAACCAGAGGCATGTGACGAGATCGGTCATGGCAGTCTCCTTCCAGGGATCGTCGAGCAGAATGGAGAGGGAATAATCCGTGATTATGGTCCTGGTTCGACGCGGCGCAGGCTTTCGTTCCACAACGTGTTTCGCCATCGCGGATCATGTTTCGCCACTTCGGCTCACGCGCATGATCAACAGCGGCACGATGACGATCACTCCCGCCATCAGCATCACTCCGGATAGATCCGAGAGATTCAGCATCCGGGCACCAAGAATGGCTCCGACGCCGATCGCCGAATTGATGACCGCGGAGTGGACCGCGGCCGCGGACATCGCCATGGAACCGGCCGCGCGTAAGATCCAAGTCTGGAGGCCCGCGAACAGCGCCGCGACGGCGGCGCCCCAGACGATGAGCAAGGTAACAACCGCGCCGGCCCCCAGTTGCGGGCCAAACCATCCAAGCCCGACAAGCGCGCCCGCGAGGGCCAGCAGTCCCCACGTGATGACAGATGTCATGAAGCGATCGATCAGAACGCCGGTCAGGATGTTGCCGACAAATCCTGCTCCGCCAAAACCGAACAGCATCACACCGATCATGAAGGGCGGCACATCCGCGATCTCGCCGAGGAAGGGTTCGATGAACGTATAGGCTGCGAAATTCGCTGCCGCCATGAACGCCGTTACGGAATAGATTCTCCGCAGGTCCTGTCGGCGCACCACCGCTGCCAGCGCTTGCCATCCCGCCGGCGATCCGGCCCGGAGCCGCGGAAGAACGCCGACCATCAGGGCGGACGTGCACAATCCGACCCCGCCGATCACGCCGAAAGCCGCGCGCCATCCGTTGTTCTGTCCGATGAGGTTGACGAGCGGCACGCCGATGACGGTTGCCATCGAGATTCCGCCGAACACGATCGCTGTCGCAACACCCATGCGATGAGACGGCGCGATCTGCGTTGCGATCGCGGCCGCCATCGCCCAGAAGAAGCCGTGAACGACAGCACCGACCGCCCGCGCCAGCAGCAACCCCGTGAAACCGTCGGAGAGCATTGCCGCAAGATTGGTCGCAGACGACACCAGCATCAGAACAACGAGCAGCGGTTTGCGGGGAAAACGTTGCAGCAGAACGGCGGACAACAGGCCGCTTGCAGCGCCGATCCAGGCATAGAGCGTGACCGTGAGCCCGACCGCGGCCTGGTCTCGACCAAGATCGAGGGCGATTTGGGACAACAGCCCGACCGGCGCGAACTCGCTCGTGACCATCGTGAACGAAGCAACGCCGAGCACGATGACGGCGAGCCAGACGCGGAGCCCGGGACTGGAAGTGTCAGTCGTCATGCAGGTGACCGGTGTGGCGGCCTGATGTCCCTGATGACGCGCCGATAGTCCTGACGTCGCCTTTCATCCACGAACGCAGCCTTGAGGCTGTTGTCGGCGAGGCTCAATTGCTCCTCGGCAGTCAGGCCCAACGCCGCTGCCGCACGGACGAAGTTCTCGTTGACGTGACCTCCGAAATACGCGGGGTCGTCGGAGTTGACCGTGATGCAGAGGCCGGCGTGGAGCAGCCGGCGCAGATTGTGACGTTGGAGATCGGGGAAGATCCGCAGCGCCACATTCGACAGCGGGCATACCGTGAGCGGCGTCCCCTCGTCGGCAAGGCGCCGCATCAGTGCCGGATCTGCCTCGCATTGGACGCCGTGATCGATGCGGTCGACGCGCAGCCTGTCGATCGCTTCGGCCACGTAGTTGGGCGGCCCTTCCTCACCGGCATGCGCGGTCGTCTTCCAGCCAAGCGCGCGGGCGCGGGCGAAGACCTGGTCGAAGGGTCCGGGCGGGTAGCCTTTTTCCGGTCCACCAAGTCCGAGGGCCAGCACGCCGTCGCGCCAGCGGCGCGCTGCCTCGATGGCGGCGAAGGCCTCTTCAACAGGCTTATGCCGGCGAACGCACAGGATCATGCCTTCAGTGATATCGCGTTGTAACCGCGCGTCTGCATAAGCGGCGCTGATGCCGTCCATGACAGCGTCGAACGGCACGCCGCGCTCGGTATGGTCGGCAGGGGTGACGTAGATTTCCGCATGAACGACGTTGTCTTCCCGCGCGCGGGTCAGGTACGCGCGTGCCAGCTCATAGAAGTCGCGCTCCGTCCGAAGCACGGTCAGACCGGCCCAGTAGATCTCCAAAAATGACTGGAGATCGGAGAAGCGATACGCCGAGAGGATATCGGTCATCGAGCGGTACGGGATCGCCACGTCGTTCCGGCGGGCAAAATCGAGCAGCATGCCCGGCTCCAGCGTTCCCTCGACATGCACGTGAAGCTCGGCCTTCGGAACGGCCTTGATGTCAAACAAGGGAACAGAATTCATTGAACGCGATCTCTGGCCTCGGCGTGTTCCGCTTCAGAGCTTTTTCCCGCGCGTCCAACCGGATGCGCGTGCCGAAGCTCGTCCGCCGTACGAGCCCGACCTAGCAGCCTTTGTCGAAAGGTCGCCACGCATAAAATATGCGGGCGTTATCCGGCTGAGGCAGCCTCCCCGTGCATTAGGCAATGGTGGTGACCAGCCGCGCGGGGGCACCGTCGGCGAGCATGATGCGCTCCCACAGCATGCGTCCCGGAAGGATCACGAGATCCGCATCGGAGTTCGGACCCGTATTGACCTCGAGCGAGCTGAGCTGCCCGTCATACCAGCCGAGATCATTGAGGGCGATGTCAGCCGCGAGGATTTCCGGAGAGGCATAGACACGTAGCGATTTGCCCAGGAACTCGGATAAGCCGGTTCGCCATTCGGCCTGCCTGGGCGCCGACGCGGCAAGCAGCCGATGCGTCAGGTCGCACACCAGATGGACCTTGCGCGTCGAGGATTCGACGAGACGCTTCAGAGCGGCATCTTGGGCCGGCTCGAACGGACCGATGAGCAATCGGCGCGCCGAGATCCACTGGGTTTCCGACAGATCGAGAATGCCGCGCTCCCAGCGCGACACGGTCGCCTGATCCACACCCATCAATTCAGCGAGGTAGCTTTGCTTCATCTGACGAAGCAATCGCATTCGTCGCAATCCGCGGCCTTGATCACCCATCAACATTCACCCAACTTTGTTCTGCAACTCGTGGCGCTAGGTCAGCGAAGATATACCCCGCGGACACCGCTACCAGGAACGGCTGCGGCGCAAACTCCG
The DNA here is from genome assembly GCF_055264925.1 of Bradyrhizobium sp. KZN70725. Taxonomy (NCBI): domain Bacteria; kingdom Pseudomonadati; phylum Pseudomonadota; class Alphaproteobacteria; order Hyphomicrobiales; family Nitrobacteraceae; genus Bradyrhizobium; species Bradyrhizobium sp. KZN70725. Next base: position 21,586 of record NZ_JBUYWT010000069.1, on the reverse strand, counting down.
CAGCCGTGCGCGCCTGGCGCTGGTCGAACCACAGGCATGTCACACGAGCCCGGCCACGGCAGCCTTTCTTTTTTCGCATAGGGTGGTTGGGGAAACCGCACACCGCCATCACGATCGCAAAGCCTGTCCGGATCGGCCAATTCGGCTATCGCGGCGATGACTGCCATTGAGCAGCGAAATCCGGGGTTCTCGCCTTTGGCAGGACCGGCCCCGGATCTCGCTGCGCTACATCCGGGCTACGCTTGGCCAAATTATTCCGGAATCGGCTGTCGGGGCGCGCGCCGCCCGCTCGTCCTCGGGACGCAAAGGACATGGAGAGAAACGATGACGCCCATCATCACCGCCTTCGAACGGTCGCCCGATGGCGGCAAGGGACTGGCGCGCGATACGCGCGTTCGCTGGGCGCTGGAAGAAGCGGGCCAGCCTTACGAGGTTCGCCTTGTTTCGTTCCAGGCGATGAAGGAACCCGCGCATCTGGCGCTGCATCCCTTCGGCCAGATTCCGACCTATGAGGAAGGTGATCTGGCGCTGTTCGAGACAGGCTCGATCGTGCTTTATATCGCCGAGCGTCATGCGGGCCTGCTGCCCGGCGATGCCAATGCCCGTGCCCACGCAATCACCTGGATGTTTGCCGCGGTCAACACGGTGGAACCGCCGATCCTCGAACTCATGACCGCCAGGATTCTGGAGAGCGACAAGCCCTGGACCAAAGAGCGCCTGCCGCTGGTCATGGATCGCATCCGCGACCGGCTGAAGCAACTCTCCACCCGCCTCGGCAAGGCCGACTGGCTCGACGGCGCGTTCAGCGCGGGCGACCTGATGATGGTGTCGGTGCTGCTCAGGCTGAGAGCATCGGGCATTCTCGAAGAATATCCGGGCCTGTCCGCCTATGTCGCCCGCGGCGAAGCGCGGCCGGCTTACCAGCGCGCTTTCGAGGCTCAGCTGGCGGTCAACACGGGTAAGCGACCGACCGGCTGAGGTTGGCGACAACAGGGACAGCGCCCTTGCGCGGACGGCAAAGCCCCCGGACATCGCTGCACTCGTCCGGGCCAGGTTTGCTAGTCGAATGGATCGTGTTCTGGCAGCGGTTCGGTCAGTTCGAATCCTGGATGAAGCTGCGAGATAATCTCCAGTGCGGTGCGGCCGGGTGCGATCCCCGCGGGGTGCACGCCCGACGCATCGAAATACTGGTTGCTCAGCACCGCGACACCGCATTTCAGTTCCGGCACGACGATCACGATCGCTTCGAATCCGCCTCTGCTCGTCGCGCCGTTCTTTGTGAAAGCGGTATGGCCCTGCGTGTCCGTGGTGATCTGCCAGGCGAGGCCCATGGTGACGCTGGTCTTCTCCCCGCAGATGGGGAATGTCCCCCGGTTCTGCTGCGTCAGTGCGATCTGCGACCCGAGCGGCCCCTTCGGCGCCGCGATCTGCGCCGCAAGGAACTTGATCATGTCGTCGCCGGTGGTCTTCAGATCAAAGGCCGTGCCGCCGGTCGGCGTGTTGCGGTCGAAGACGATCGGATATGGCGGCTCGGAGCTCTTGCTCCAATGCCCGATACATCCCTGCGCGATCTTCCATGATGAATTGACGAAGGCTCCGGTCTGCTTCATACCGAGCGGACCGGTGACGTATTCGGCCAAAATTTCGTTGTAGTTACGGCCCTTGTCTTTCGCAAACATCTGCGTGACCGCAAAGCCCAGGGTCACGAAGCCGATGTTGGAATACTGCCAGCAGCCCTGCGGCGGCGTATCATATTGATTCCACCAGTTGATGAGTTCACTGGAGGGCGGCTCGTCCGCAAACAGCTGCTCGCTGTAGCCAGTCAAGCCGTCCCCCGGCTGCTCCGGCATGCCGGAGGTATGGGTGGCGAATTGCACGAGCTGGATGGCGTCCAGCACCGGCGTTCCCACCGCGCTCGCGCTGAAGAGGTTCAGATAAGGGCCGATGGCGTCGTCAAGAGAAGGCCCGCCCGCCTTGACCGCCACCGCCAACAATGTGCTGGTGAACACCTTGGTCACCGATCCGATCTCGAACACCGTGTCGGTCGTGACACTGAATGGCGCGGGCGAAGAGCCGGCCACGCCTGACAGTCCCTTGGGGTAGACGTAGCCCTTGGTGCCGAACGACTTTTCGTCGTAGACCGCGATGCAGCAGCCAGGGGCGTTGCTGATGCCGAGGTATTTTTCGGCCGCCTGTTGAACGATCTGTGCCGGACTTGTCGTCGCTTCGATCATTTGGTCGCTCATTTCGCCCTCCTGCCGGTGAAGATGCACCATGTTGACCTTTGGTTGCATCATTTCATAGATCGTCGTTCAGCGCGAGTGAAATCACCGTGACCATTTGTTTCAAGTTCGCTCGGTGGAACGTTTGCGCGGAAATCAGCATCGTCAGACGCCGGCTTGCGCCGACTTCCCGGCAGTCGCGAAAAGTCTGGCGCACCTCGCAGGGCGGGTTAACGACGCGCAATCCGCCGCCTCGCGCGTGGCTTCAAGATGCGGCGGATCACGCTTCACCGGTCCACCTGCGCGCTCGGCTGGATTATGCTTGCTGCCGGAGCATCGGAAATGACATGGTCGATCTCACACCGCCGATGCAGGCAGAGCGCAGGACTTCTTCGTGAGCAACAATCAAGCGATCAAACTTGCGGTGATCGGACGCGGCCTGATCGGATCGGCAGCTGCGCGGCATCTGAGCAAGATGGGCCACGATGTTGCGCTGATCGGGCCCGATGAGCCGGCGGATTTTTCGCGCCATGGCGGCGTCTTCGGCAGCCACTATGACGAGGGCCGCATCACGCGGAGTTACGATCCAGGGGCGTTCTGGCGGCAAGCGAACCGCGCTGCGATTTCGCGCTACGGCGAGATTTCAGCGGAGAGCGGCGTGGAGTTCTATCGGGAAGCCGGTGCGCTTCACATCGGCCGCAGCGAAACCACTGATGTTGCTCGCAGACGATCACGGCGGACCGCGCCGGCGCCCGGATCATCGACGAACCCGCGCTGGGGATTTCGGAAAGCGGCTCCGGCGTCACGATCCGGACGCGATCGGGGAGCGTCGAGGCCGAGCGCGTTCTGGTTGCGGCGGGCGGGCACACCCAATCGCTGCTCGGCCGCTCCCTGGGCTTTACGGTCTATGGGCGGACCGCGGCGCTGTTCCGGCTTGGTGCGGCGGAGGTTCAACGCCTGGCCGGAATGCCGTCGATGCGTTGTCTCGGGCCCAAGGACGACAATCCCTACATCCTGCCTCCGATCCGCTATCCGGACGGCCAGACCTGGCTGAAGCTCGGCGGCGATCCGGTCGATCTTCCGCTCGGCAGCGAGGCCGATATCAAGGACTGGTTCCGCTCGGGCGGATCGATTGAAGTCGCCGATCGGCTTCAAGGACAGATCCTTGAACGCATTCGCGACCTCGCTTTCGAGGAACGCCGCGTCGTGCCCTGCATGACCACCTTCGGCGACAGCGGCCTGCCCTGCATCGGACCGCTTCAGAGCGCGTCACGGTCGCGTTCTGCTGCTACGGCAAGAGCGCAAAATGTTCGGACGAACTGGGCCGGCTCGGCGGCATGGCGCTGCTCGGCGAGGTCCGAGCCGAGCTCGCGCCGTGACGGAGTTTTGTGCGGCGTTTGCGTCCGAACGTTCCTGGGCACGCAGGACGGGTTCGCCAGCGGGTAGCCCGCATGAGCGCAGCGATATGCGGAACGCCACGACACGCCCCGGATGTCGCTTCGCTCATCCGGGCTCCGCTTGCTGAACCCGTAGGAGTGCCAACGCGGACGTAACGCACCCTCACGATCATCACCCGAAGACGTGATGGATTACGCTTCGTTCATCCGGACTGTCGGTGATGGTCTGCATCGCGTGACACAACGGCGAGGATCTCGTTGCTCACGCAGCGTTGAGCCGGCGTGAGTGATGATTGCATTCAAGTCCGCCGATGCCGCGCACAAATATCTGACGAGGCCAGACTCCTTGGCCCCATAAACAACACGGAGAAACTCCATGACCAACGTCGAACTCCTGTCGGCTTCCTTGATCGCGGTTGCCATGATCGCGTCGCCGGCAATGGCGCGTGAAACCCACGCGATGTCCCGCCACGTCGCGGAGGCGAGCGCCGCCGCGCCGACTGACCACGTCTATGTCGACGGTCGCGCCTGCATTCCGGCGCCGCGCGTCGGTTCATTCGCCACCGCGCCCTGGACCGGCAACAATGTCCCCTGCGAGCCGGGTCCATATTGATCGCGTGGCGCGCATCGATCGGTCGAGCGGCCTACTAGCTGCTTGACCGGCGCGATGTGCCATCGCTCCGCTGAAACAGTGAGTAGCCCGCATGAGCGCAGCGATATGCGGGACTCCACGCGACACACGATAGAAGATGCCCTGGATATCGCTTCGCTCATCCGGGCTACGCTTGCTACCGTCAGCAGCGCAAGGGATTGACCGCGATTTCGCTTGGTGCAATCGCGGCTCGGCTTCCGATCGGATTGCGGCAAGCGCCATCGGCGACCTGCCGCGCATCAGTCGCGTGATACGGACAGTCCGGCGAGAAGCGGAGCGTATGCGGTGAGCCTGCGGGATACGAACTCGGTGAAGAGCCGCACGCGCTTCGTCTTGCGTGTCTCTCCCTGTGTGAGAAGCCAGAGCGTTCCGTACATGTGCAGGTCGGTGCCCGGCACCCTCACAAGCAGAGGGTCGGCATCTCCGACGAAGCACGGCAGCGTCGTCATGCCGATCCCCTGCTGCACCGCGACGATCTGCGCCGCGGCATCTGTCGCCCTGAACGGAACCTCGGCGGCGCGAACCTCACCCTCGTGGGCCCAGTCCGGGATTCCGTGAATACTTATGACGATCCACCTGACGGGATCAGGCGCGCCCGCGCGCCACGCGGCCAGTCGATCGCGGGATATGTAGATGCCGCCGAACAGCTCCGGTCCCTTCAGGCCGTGAAGATGGAGCGGCAGGGTTTTGCGGTCGTAGACGACGCGGATCGCGACATCGGCCTCCCGGTTGGTCAGATTTGCCAGCTCACCGGACGACAGGATTTCCATCTCGATGTCCGGATGCAGTCGTGCGAAATCGGCGAAGTCCGGCATGAGCAGGTGTGTCGCGAGGGGCGGTGCCAGCGTCACCCGCAGAAGCCCGCGCACGCCTTGGTCGCGGCCGAAGACGCGCGTCTCCAGCTGGTGCGACGACGCTTCCATCTGGTCCGCGAGTTCGAGGACCTCCTCCCCCGCAGCCGTCAGGCGGTAACCCGAAGGCAGCTTCTCGAACATGTGCGCTCCGAGCCGCTCCTCCAGCTGGGCGACGCGTCGCAGCACGGTCGAGTGGTTCACCCCGAGCCGTTCGGCGGCAGCCCGCACCGAGCCTCCGCGCGCGACGGCAAGAAAGTAGCGAACGTCATCCCAGTCGATCATGGTGCAATCCGGCACCGCTGGGGTGCGCCTTCCAAAGCCCGTCTCCAATACATCGAACAGCATCTCGTATGTGGGTAGCACGGGCGATCATCATAGCCCAAGCCGAATAGCCACGCCGACAAGCGCGGCCCAATTCCGAACGGCGGACACCGATCGTCGCGGCTGGCGTCAGTCATCCGGCCGGATCGATTTCGCACCACCGATGTGCGCGCTTCCGCACTCAACGCCTGACGCCGGCGGAGCTACGTCGAGGTTCTCGGGGGCCATCTCGCAGATGGGACCAGAGACGCTGTCCGACACGACGAAAGGAGAACTCATGGGAAAGCTTGAGGGTAAGGTTGCAGTCATCACGGGTGGATCGAGCGGCATGGCGCTGGCGAGCGCCAGGCGGTTCGTTGAAGAAGGCGCCTATGTTTTCATCACGGGCCGAAGGCAGGAGGCGCTCGACGAGGCGGTCAGGCTGATCGGCCGGAACGTGACCGGCGTGCGCGGCGACGCGGCCAATCTCGACGACCTCGACCGTCTGTTCGACACGGTCAAGCGGGAAAAGGGCAAGATCGACGTCCTGTACGCGAGCGCCGGCATCGGCGAAGCCATCCCACTGGGCGAGATTACCGAGCGGCATTTCGATGCGACCTTCGACCTGAATACGCGCGGCACGCTGTTTGCGGTTCAGAAGGCGTTGCCGCTGTTCAGCGATGGCGGCTCGATCTTCATGACCGGGTCGGTCGCTTCGGTAAAAGGTTTTCCCGGTTACGGTGTGTATGCGGCGAGCAAGGCGGCGTTGCGCTCATTCGCACGCACCTGGCTCAACGAACTGAAGGGCAGGAATATCCGGGTGAACGTGCTGAGCCCGGGGCCGATCGCCACTCCGATGCAGGACCAGGTCCTCACCGAGGAGGCGAAGCAGATGTTCGAATCCCTGATCCCGCGGGGAAAGATGGGTCGCCCTGAGGAAATTGCGGCGGCCGCGCTGTTTCTTGCCTCAGACGATTCGAGCTTCGTGAATGGGGTGGAGTTGTCTGTCGACGGCGGTTTTTCGGCCATCTGAAATCGAATCAACACCAACACGGATCGGAGAAGCACCATGAGCTACGCGATTGTAGGATTCGGTAAGGTAGGCCAGGCCCTCGCCCACGCCTTCGCCCGTAAGAACATCAACGTGACCGTCGCGAGCCGCCGGCCGCCCGAGGCGTTGGCGCCGCAGGCGCGGGCGATTGGACCCACGGTCGTCGCCAAGTCGTTGCGGGAAGCACTCGAGGCCGACACAATCATCCTGGCGGTCCCGTTCGGGGAGCATCGCGAGGTTGCGAAGGCCCTGCCGAGCTGGAAAGGCAAGATGGTGATCGACGCGATGAACGCGTTTCCAGTCCCTGAAGAGCTGGACGGCCTCCCGTCCTCCGCCTCCGTCGCGAAGGCGTTCACCGGCGCCAGCTTCGTGAAAGGGTTCAATCACCTGGTTGCGGCCAAGCTGGCGGCCGATCCGATCGTCGAGGGTGGCCACCGGGTGGTCTTTCTGTCTGGTGACGACGAGGACGCGACCGCTCCTGTGGCGGCCCTGGCGGAGCAACTAGGGTTCGCACCCGTCAAGCTGGGAAAGCTCAACGAGGGTGGCGCGCTGGTGCACGCACGTGGCCGCACTTGGGGCCCGCTCATCTTCCAGGATTTGTTCAAGAAGGAGCAGTAACGGATTTGCGACCCGTAGCCCGCATGAGCGGAGCGACATGCGGGACAAGACGCGGAGCGCCGATCGGAAAACCCCGGATGTCGCTGCGCTCATCCGGGCTACGCTTGCTATCTTGCCGATCCGCCCTCGCGTAAGACTCGCGAGGGCGGTGTTCGCAAACTACGATCTTAATCAAGATGCCTCGATCGGCTCGGACATCGTTATCCGGTTCTTGACGCTAGGACGCTCCTGCATCGCTGCATACCATGCCAAGAGAGCCTCGCACTCGATCGGCACCGGCACGTTCAACAGTCCCGCGAAGATCAAGCCGCCGATGAGGGTGATATCGGCCATCGTGAACGCCTCGCCGGCGACGAACGGCTGTGCTTTCAGAATGCCGTCAAAGTAGTGCATCCCCCTGACGGCCTTGTCGCGCTGACGGAATCCCCATTCGGGGTTCTGATAGATCTCGACATGAGGCCCGAGACCCGGCGTGGCGTGGTGGAAATAGACGCTGATGGCATCGAGCAGTTCCAGTTCGGCGCGCTTGCTCATCATGTGGATCACGCCCTTTTCGCGCGGCGTCCTGCCGGTCAGCATCGGCGCGCCATCGAGCGCGTCAAGGTACTCGGTGATGGCCGTGCACTCGCCAATGAAGGTCCCGTCGTCGAGTTCGAGCACCGGCAGGGTGCCGGAGTAGTTCTTGGCGAGGAATTCGGGCTTCTTGTGCTCGCCCTTGTAGAGATCGACCAATACGAACTCCACTTGCGGCCGCAGGTTCTTCTCGGCCAAAGCGATGCGAACGCGGGCCGGATATGGGCCAGTTGGCCAATCGTAAATCTTCATCAGGACTCCTGTGTCTACCTGCCACTTGGTAGGCTGAAATTAACCTTCAAATCCGGCCGGTCAACGCCTATCTGTCACTTGGTAGATAACGAAGCGGTGAGGCAACGAAGTGAGTTCGAGCTCTCGGGAAGCCATCCTGGCGACAGCAAAGCGGACCGCGCAGGCACGCGGCTATGGCGGCTTGAATTTCCGTGATCTGGCGGACGAAGTCGGGATCAAGGCCGCCAGCATCTATCACCATTTTCCGAGCAAGGCCGATCTCGGCGTGGCCGTCGCGCGGCGCTACTGGGAAGACACCGCCGCCCAACTCGAGGCGATGCTGGCAGAAACGGCCGATCCTGTCCGCTGCCTGCGTCGATATCCCGATGTGTTTCGCAAAGCGCTCGAGAGCAACAACCGCATGTGCCTCTGCAGCTTCATGTCGGCGGAAGTCGACGACCTGCCGGACGCAGTGAAGAAGGAGGTCCAGACCTTTGCCGACGTCAACGTGGCGTGGCTGAGCAAGCTGTTGGTGGCCGCGGGCCTGGTCAGTTCGAGAAAGAGCGAACAGCGGGCCCGCGCCATCTTCGCCGCCGTCGCCGGCGCGCAGCTCGTCGCCAGAAGCCGCTCCGATATTTCGCTCTACGACTCGATGATCGACAGCTATCGCGCCGCGGGACTTCTGCCGGCATAGATGGCCCGAACGTCAGATCGACGTGAGGCGGCGACGCCCTGCTCCAACTCGATCGTTCTAAGCCATGGTAGCGAGTAGCCCGCATCAGCGAAGCGATATGCGGACACCACGTGACACGCTGACAGGAGGTGCCCCGGATATCGCGGAGCCCGTCATCGGGCGCGCGTTCGCGCGACCCGTTGGCTCATCCGGGCTACGCTCGCTGGTGCACGCACGCGGCCGCGTTTGGGGCCAGCTCATCTTCCAGGATTTGTTCAAGAAAGAGCAGTGATCGGCGCACGGGCGCCGTTCGAAGGGCGGGGAGACGCGCTGGCCGCGCCGGACGGGCAGCGCGCAGTTCGGATCAACGGTTTCAAACAGCGTCAGATATGACACCACGTTCTCGCGACGATAATCGTCCGAGCTTTGCTGTTGGTTTCACCCTCTTCGATCGGAGGGCGCAGGGAAGACCGGGTGCCGATCGCACCCATGGGCCCCGAGCAATGGGTAGGAAGCTCGGGGGTAGGACCACAGGTGTAACCGGAAACATCCGGCCTTCCCTGCGCGATGGTTGTGCGGCTTCCGTCCAAAAACGGGTGGATCCAATTCAACCGCCAAAGCACGTACGACGAAAGCTCAATCGCACTTTTGCTGTCCCAGTTTTGGTTGACGTAGCGGCAAAGGTCTTCGATCGCCTTAACTACTTGGCCTGGGTGAATGGGCTCGAATTCGTTCTGCGTTATACGAACCGTCGCCGTTCGATAGCCGATTGGTGATGCACCCGGATATCCTTGGCGCTAAATATACTATCTACCCATCGGAAAAAATCGCTCTCTCGTCTCATTGTTGGAGAGCCATCCGGGGCCACATATGTCGGCTCCCAGGCATCATTAGCGAAAAATCCAAACGATCGAATTGGTCGACGCGGGTTCGGATGCAACAGGCAAGCATGATGACTCCAGAAGTTCCCAACTGGCTCATCGGTCCCGCTGACATGCATCTCCACTACGAATACGACCGCCGTTACTCGGCGCGTGCGATGGAAAAATCGTTCAGTAAGTTCGCCAAGAGACGGCCCCAAATTTTCTGTTGTGGCCCAGCTTTCCGGCAGCACGCAAAAAATGATGGAAGCATCTGTATCAGGCAGTTGCTTTCGCTTGTGATTCAGCGCATTTTCGATTGTTTGGATGGAAAAACTCTCTGCGGTGAGCGCTGTGACTTCAACGTTCACTGTCTCCCCGTCCGCGATCGCTTGAAAATCAAAATCTTCGCGCCTGATTCCTACCTCGGGCTTAGCTCGTACGTCATAGCCACCCTCAAGAAACATCCGCGCGGCATACATCTGGTAATAAGTGGATCGAAGATCTCGTCCACGCATTCGACGACAAAACTCCGAGAAGCCCGGACATGACCGCATCAGAAAGAGTGTTTCTCCGATAAGCAGCACGCGTCCAACGTAACCATGCCAAATCCCTCCTCTGCTGGTCCGCTGAAGGTCTAGAAAATCGCTTGTTTCTGCCTTTGTTAAATTCTTTCCGAGATAAAATAGGCCGATGTAAGCAGCCGCGAACCAATAGAAGCTCTCCCTATCAAAATCACAAGCAGCATCTCTCAAATAGTCTGCGAGGCGCTTAGGAACGTCGTCAAACATCCTCGCCCCCGTCGTACGGCTTAACGCGCTGGAGAACCCCTCACTCCCACTCTATCATTTTGAACGACGGCACGTCGTTGAGCTGTAAGCACAATTTTCTCGATCTGACGGACAAACGCCGACGGCATACCCGCCGTATTTTTTTGGTCTTGAATCCACAAGAAAAATTGCTCCTCATGGAATGCAGGCAATTCCGCTACCTATCGGAGTCTATCGATTGGATGGCGCGCCGCATGCGCAACCAACACTGACAGTGCCCGCACTGACACAAATCTTAAAATACCGTCAGATGTCAGGAGCATTCCTCCGCTCCCCGGACTGCCGTGCTCCGGCCTAGGCGCCCGGCGTCGACGAACTGGCGACGTCGATAGTGCGCGCTTCGGCGTTAGTCCTCTCCTTCGAGTCAACGTTGAAAGACGATTTTGCCGCCGACAAGCGTGATGTCCGCCTTGATGTCTTTAATTTGCTCTTCCGGAATGGCCATGTAGTCCGCGGAAAGGACCGAGAGGTCGGCAAGCTTGCCCGGCTGGATCGTACCCTTGCGTGCCTCGTCGAACATGTAGCGGGAAGCTGCCGACGTGTAGAGGCGGAGTGCCTGTTCGCGACTGATAGCTTCCGGCGCACCGTAGACGCTTCCGTTCGGATCCTTCCGCGTCACCATGATGTACATGTTGAGGAACGGGTTGATCGGGTTGACCGGGAAGTCGGTTCCGGCACCGAGATTGTCCAGCCCCATCTTCTCGATCAAGGTCTTTGTCGGCACGGCGCGATCGGCTGTTGGCCGCCCCAGGAAGCGCTCGACGGTCGCAGCCTTGTCCCACATGAAGACGTTCTTGAAATCGACCCTGACCCCCAACTTGTGGGCGCGCTCCATCTGCTCAGGTCTGATCAGGCTCGCGTGGATGAGAACAAAACGACGGCCGCTTATGGACCGTTCCTTGTCGGCCGCCTCGAAGGCGTCGAGCACCTGGTCGATGCCGAGATCACCTACGACGTGCACGCCAACACGCCAGCCGTAGCGATTGCAGATTGAGACGAGTTGCGTGAGCCGCTCGGGGGTCTGCTGGGCGATGCCGTGGTAGTTGTCGTGCGAATCCGGATAGACGTCGCGCATCAACGCCGTCTTCAAGGTCATGCCGCCATCGTAGAAGATCTTGATGCCGGCAAACCTGACCCAGTCGTCGCCGAAGCCGGACGAAGCGCCATTAGCCGACATGATCGCTTCCCAGGCGCCTAGATCGGCGGGCGGCTCAGGTCTGTACATCAATCCCGTCCGCAGCGTCGCTTGTCCGGACGCCGCGAGCTTCTGCAGCGTACGGACGTCGCGCGCTTCCGTGGCGCCTTCGACCGCGCTCGTGATCCCAAAACTGTTCAGCGCGCCTTCCGCAAGTGTGAACTGCCTGATTTCATCCTCTTCGGTCCACGGCGGAACGGCCTTCTCGACCCGGTCGATCGCGGTCTCGACGAGGACGCCGGTCAGTTCGCCGGCCGCGTCGCGCTCGAAAAAGCCACCGTCCGGGTTTGCGGTGGTCTTATCGATGCCTGCCTTCTGCAACGCCATCGTGTTCGCCATCGAGAAATGCCCGACGGTGCGCAAGTAGACCGGATTGTTCGGAGCGACGCTGTCGATCTCCTGTCTCGTCAGGTAGCGCTTCTCGGCGAGTTGTGACGGCGGGTGCCACGCTCCCCCAACGATCCACTCGCCCGGCTTCTTCTTGGCGACGAAGGCCTTGATTGCCTCGAGCGCTTCCGCGACCGTCTTCGCCCGGCCCATGACGACGACATAGTCGCCAAGTCCAGCCGCCTTGAAGTGCGCATGCGTATCGATCAATCCGGGAACGACGGTCTTGCCGGATACATCAAGCACCTGCGTGCGCGCTCCGGCGAGCGCCCGCATGGACGCGCTGCTTCCGACCGCGAGAATCTTTCCGTCCCGGACGGCGATCGCTTCGGTCACGCTGGATTGCTCGTCAAGGGTCAGGACCCTTCCGTTGACGAGAACGAGATCGGGCGAATTGACGTCCGCCGGCTGTGCTGTAGCGGGTGCTGCGGCTGCGAACAGAATTCCAGCACCGAGTATCGCGAGCACCGTCGACCTGCGGACCATTCAAACCTCCCGATTATCTTGTTCAATAGGCGAACATCTGGTCTTTCTTCGATGATAGCCGCGCGTATCGAAGCGGTCCAACAATCCGGCAGCCGCTCACGCCGCGACGGTGGCTCCCCCATCGACGACGACGGTCGAACCGGTCGAGAAGGGATTGCATGCGAGAAAGAGGACCGCGTTCGCGATGTTCGGCCAAAGCGGTCGGCGGAGAGGGTCTGGCGGAATACCAGAAAGGGACGCTGCTTCGTAATGCTGGTCGAGAGCTTTCCTATACGAGCGAGGATGTCGGTGAAGTTGCCCATCAGGCACCGAATATTTTCGCCAGCAGGTGGACGATTTCTGCGGTCGACACTTTCATGCCGAGATCCTTGCCGAGATCGACCAAACGAGTGCCCCAGCGCTTCAGCTTCCCAACATCCGACCGCGGGCAATTCATCTTCCCCCGGACGACTGATCCGATTGGCACAGCGAACGCGAACTTATTTGCTCGCTCTCTCGCGGGCCAAACGGCGCCACTGCGCTGGTGTCGTCCCCGTTCGGTCGATGAACACGCGCCGGAACGCCGCCACAGACTGATACCCGACCGATTCGGCCACGACCTCGATGCTGATCGTCGGCTTCTTCAGCTCGTTGGCGGCCAAGCTCATCCGGATATCCGTCAACAGATCGGCGGCCGAACGCCCCAGCTTGTCCTGAAAATGACGCGCGAAGGTAGCCCGCGACATGCCGCACAAGTCAGCGAGATCGATCAGATTCCAGTGTCGCGTCGGATCACCGAACATTCCTGCAATAGCCGGTGCAAGTCGCGAATAACTCGTCAGCGCCAGCAGTCCTTCTGGAGCTGACTCAGATTCGCTCGCTGCACGTAACACCAGCGTGAACAGCACCGAGGAAAGCCCGCGAAGGATGGCATCGCCTCCCGGTTTGTCGCTTGTTGCCTCCATCCGCATCAGCGCCACGAGATTGGCCAGATGGTTCGAAGCTGACCCAGTATCGTCCCCAGCAAGCCCCTCTATGGACCGCACTACCAGCTTCGCGGGGAGGCAGTTACGAATCAGGCGATCATGGGGCGCTCCAATGAAAAATCGCCCGCACAACATGTCTAGACGCTCACCCGGGCCACTATTCTTTTTGAAGGCCCACCCTCCAGAACCTTGCCGAACATCAGTCGGCCCCGCTGGAGCTCCACTGCCATCGTGCAGCACATAGGCCGACCCATGAGGCAACAGGATGATATCACCGCCTACCAGTTCTTTGGCCGTTTCAGTATCCGTCTCAAGAAACTCGATTACAGTCCGGCCATTGAGCACGATATGGTAAGGAATCTCATGTGCCGCACACTGAGACTTGGCCAAACGCCACGGCGCACCATACGAGCAGCAAATCTCTAGCTGCCCGGTGACGGTAATAATTTGCAGAAGCCGGCTCAGCCAATCGGCCTGGGGCACATTTCCTCCGGAAAATTAACTGCTCCCGCCTGGATGCGCTCCTAATGACTTTTCTTGAGGCGCATCCAGACTCGAACATTACGCTCGCTAGCTCAGATCGACCCAGCCGGGCTTACGGGAGGGAAGTCTTTGTCTGGATCGAACACGTTGTTGAAGAAGTTCGTCAGGGAGTACATGGCCACCAGGGCGATGATCTCCATGATGTTCGCATCCGTGTAGCCAGCATCGCGCACGGTCTTCAGGTCGGTGTCGCTGACCTGTCCGCGCGACTGGATGACCTTGCGCGCGAACTGGAGGGCGGCGTCGCGCTTCGGATCGGAGGCATGACCCTGGCGCGCAAGGATGATGTCATTGGCCGGCAACTTGGCCATGTGTTCGGCCGTATAGCTGTGCACGGTCAGGCAGTAGTTGCAGCCATTCACCTCCGAGACCGCGAGACCGATGCTGTCACGGGTCTTCACGTCAAGCGTCTTGCTCAAGGAGCCGATTAGGTCGGCCCACGCGTTGAACGCAACCGGGCTCTGCGCGAAGCACGCCAGCATGTTGGGGGTGAATCCAATAGTCTTGGTGAACGCATCGAGCGTCGTTTTCGAATCCGCCGGGACGTGTTCCGGCTTAGGGGTTGTAATTCTGGACATCGATAGCTCCGTATGTGTTGGTGCGCCCCGCTATGGGTTCAACGGAAGCTCAGGACGTCGAGCACGGGCCGGCGTGGCTTCGACGGCCAATTCCCATCACGCATCGGCCCGACCGCGAGAAGCATCACGGGGATCTCGTTGTTGGCGAGGTTGTATTCCTTTCTCGCCGCGGCGGGGTCAAAACCGATCATCGGGGTCGAGCCCCAGCCCATCGACCGGGCAGCGTAAATGATCGCGGCCGCGCCGAAAGTTGCGCTGCGCATCGCCTCATCTCGTTGCTGCTGCGGGTTATCGTCGTAAATACCGCGGGCACCCTTTTCCGCTTCAGGAAGCTGGTCCGCCGGCATGTAGCCCGCTTTCACCATCGGGCCAAAGACCGCGGGTACGGTGCTCGCATCAGCGAGCTGGCCGATGATGATGAATGTCACCGCCGCTTCGTAGCTAATCGCCTGGTTCCAGGCGATCGGGCGTAGCCGCTCCTTCGCCTCGGGTGAACGCACGGCAACGAAACGCCAGTTCTGGAAGTTGAACGAGGTCGGCGCCGAGGTCCCGATCTCCACTAGGGCGGTGATCTGTTCGTCAGTCAGAACAGCCTCAGGATCATAATACTTCGTAGCACTGCGGCTCAGCATGGTTTCGATGACTTCATTGGTTATGACGAGATCTACGTTAACACTGCGAGTTTGAGCGTTTTCGGCGATGGCGGTGGTCATAGCGGTCCTTTGATCGACATGTTGGAGAGGTATAGATACGGCCACGCACTAAGTGGTTCGAGACGAACTCGGCTCAATTAAAGGCTCGATACGCTCATCTTTCTCCGAACCGACGATGCGCTCTCTCCCCCGTGTTGCATGGCGCAGTTGCAGACACACTGTTCTGCACCTCTGCCGTTACAGTGATCAACCTGATTTTCGTAAATGGAGCAGGACGGTGCGAGGCGCTGCCTGCTGGAACAGCATTGGCGTGCCTGGCGACATTCGGAATTGTTTTTAAAAATGGTTAGAGAAGATCAAGCACATCGGCCACCGACATACGCGGCTTCTGCGGCCAGTTCCCAGCTCGCTCCGGTCCAACGGTCAACAACATGGCGGGCACTTCGTTTTCGCCGAGACCAAACTCGGCGGTGCACCGCGTCGGCGTCAAAACCGATCATCGGTGTGGATCCCAGGCCAAAGGAGTGAGCGGCATAGATCATCGCCGCTGCGCCAAAGGTTGCGGTCCGCATGGCTTCGTCACGCTGGCGCTGCGGTTGGTCGTCATAAAGACTGCGTGCGCGGCGTTCGCTCTCCGGCACCATATGTGCCGGCATGATCCCGGCTTCCACGACAGGTGCCAGGCGCTGTGGGAGAGTGTTCGCATCCGCCAACCTGTCAATGACGATGAAGGTGACTGCTGCATCCATGATCGCCGGCTGGCTCCAAGCGATCGGACTGAGGCGTGCCTTGGCTTCAGGCGTACGTAGGGCGATGAAACGCCAATTCTGCAAGTTGAAGGACGTGGGCGCGGTCGTACCGATGCGCACTAGCTCGCGAATCTGATCGTCGCTCAGAGTGGCGGCTGGATCGTAGACTTTGCTAGAGCGGCGACTCAAGATACATTCGATGACGGCATTGATCTTGGTGGTTGCGTTGGGCACGATTATCTCTATGGATGACGGGATAGATTGAGGTACACGAGTGCTTTCGCTCTATGCGGAATTGCTCTCACTCACCGCCCGTATAAGCAGCCAGAAGACACTTGAATGAACGATGCCTGATCCGCCCTGCGAGGCGGTTTTACTCGACGGACGGAAAGTCGACGTCGGTGCCGTTGATACGGTTGAAGGTATTGGTGAAGATGCCGAGTGCAATGGTCAGCGAGATTTCCGCCAATTGGGTGTCGGTGTAGCCGGCCTCACGGATGGCATTGAACTCGTCGTCGCTGATCGTGCCGCTCGTGGCATGCAGGTGGGATACGAAGCGCACCAAGGCATCACGCTTGGCATCACCCGTGGGCTGCCCTGCGCGAATGGCATGCAGCGCGTCGACCGGTAGACCCGCCAGTTTGCCGACGAAGCTGTGCGCAGCCACGCAAACGTCGCAACCGGTCTTCTCACTGATTAGCAGTTTGATGGTTTCGTGCTCTTGCCTGCTCAGGTTGCCCGCGTTCAATGTACCTTGGGCGTCGAGCACGGCGGCCAAAGACGCCGGTATAAGGTGGCCCAATGCGGCGTACGTATTGGGAACGCGACCACCGGAAAGTTTTTTCACGCGCGCATAAATATCGGCAGTGGCGCCGGTCGCGGACTCGACGGCGGGGATAGCGATGCGGCTCATGGTTTGGCTCTCTCGTTAGGCAGTTAAGACCTGCCGCTTTAAGCTCAGCCGATACCGATTTCGAGACTAGGTTTGCTCAATAAAAGACCTAAAAGTATCAAGACAACGAGACGATCGATTCGCCCGATTGCGGCGCGGGACGGCGGACGTTTTCTCGCCGAGTTGAGCTCGATATTCGGGTATTTTATCCAGGATGTACACCGAGAGCGAACGCGTCCTCGCCCTCGCGTGCCAAGCGACGCCATTGCCCCGGCCCCATCCCCACCTTGTCGGTGAAAACACGCCGGAATGCCGACACGGATTGATACCCGACTGCATCGGCCACGAACTCGGTCGACATTCCCGGCTTCTTCAGTTCGTTGGCGGCCATGCTCATGCGGATGTCTGTCAGGAGTTCGATAGGAGAACGGCCCAGCCCGTCTTGAAAGTGCCGCACGAGGGTTGCGCGAGACATGTTGCACAAGTCAGCCAGATCTTGAAGATTCCAGGGGCGCGCCGGACTGTCGAACATGGCTGAAATGGCTGGTGCCAATCGTGAATGGCCGGCAAGTGCCAATAGGCCTGCAGGCGCCTGTTCAGACTCACTTGCCGCGCGCAGTGCAAGTGTGAACAGCGTTAGCGTCAGTCCGTTGAGGATTGCATGCCCTCCTGGTCTTTCGCCAGCGGACTCTATGCGCATCATGCTCACCAGACTGGCCAAGTGGTTCGAAGCTGCCCCGATGCCCGCTTCACCACGACCGGCCATGGCGCGTACCATTAGAGTCCTGGGTAGATAATCGCGGATCAGCCGATCATGGGGCGGTTCGATGAAAAATCGCCCGCACAACATGTCCAGATGCTCTCCTCCGCCATCGTTCTCCCTGAGCATCCATCCTGCGGAAACTTGGCGTTCGTAGGTTCGACCCGGCATACGTCCGCTGCCATCGTGCAAGGCGTGTGCCGACCCGTGAGGAAACAACACAATATCCCCGGCCAGCAATTCCCTCGCCGTCCCCGTTTCCGGATCCTCAATAATGGCACTGCCTTTTAGCACAACGTGGTAGGGAATTTCGTGTGCCGCGGAGTGAGCGAAATCCACACGCCATGGTGAGCCATAAACGCAGCGGGCCTCCACCTGGCCAGTGACCGTCATCATTTGCAGGAGATGGCTTAGCCAGTCGATTTGGGACATACGAGAAGTACCTTCACTAATCTCCACGTGCGAAAAGGCGGGAAGGTGAAGAATCGCCCTCCCTTCCCGAGTCCTCACGGACGAACGCGAATGATCGTCTTCCCCGGCCGTCGCTCGGTCGGGTTGAAGGCAGCGACAGCATCGTCGAGGGTTGCGACAGTGCCAATGTTCGTTCGCAGTCGTCCGTCCCGCACTCGCTGGACGATCTCGCTCAGTTGGGCGCGATTGGCCTCGACAACGAAGTCAATCGTCCGGCCATCAGCGGGGCGCGCCTCTGTCGGGCCTGCGATTGTCACCAGCGTTCCCCCGGCTCGAACCGCGCTTGCAGACCGCTTCGCGATGTCGCCGCCGAGGACATCGAAAACCAGATGGACTCCGCCAACATCTTCCAGAGCGTCGTTATCGAGGTCGACGAACTCCTGCGCGCCGAAGTCGAGAGCCGTCTGGCGGCCGGCAGCGCGTCCGGTGCCGATCACATATGCCCCGGCCTCACGCGCGAGCTGGGTTGCCATCGAACCGACCACGCCAGCCGCACCGTGCACAAGGACGCTCTGCCCCGCACAAAGGCGGCCGTGCTCGAACAGCCCCTGCCACGCGGTCAGGCCCGGCATCACGAGGGCCGCGCCCACCGTGAAGTCAACGTCCCCCGGTAGCGCGGCGAGGTTGCGGGCCTCGACGACCACATACTCCGCCAGCGTGCCGTCGCGAGTCCAGTCCGTGAGGCCGAACACCCGCTGTCCCACCGATAGCCCCGTTGTTCCATAACTGAGGGCGGTGACCACTCCGGCCAGCTCGTGGCCGGGGATCGAAGGCGTCCGGTCACGGCCGAGACGATCGATCCAGGTCGAGGGCCATGCCAGTTCATCTCCGGTGAATCCCGACGCATGGACCTGAACAACGACATCGCCGTAATTAGCGCCCGATAGGCTGGCGAGCGCTGCCCCCTGCGGCTCCGGCCGTTCCACCAGCTTCATCCCGGCCGTTCCCGCAGCTTGGTCCGTCACAATGATCGCCTTCATCGTGAATCTCCTTGTTTTGACTCACTCGGACTGGCAATGGCATTTGAAAGCTTCGCGCAAGCCGATGGCATCCACGCGCATATGGCGTGATGTCGCG
Organism: Bradyrhizobium sp. KZN70725; assembly: GCF_055264925.1. Classification (NCBI taxonomy): domain Bacteria; kingdom Pseudomonadati; phylum Pseudomonadota; class Alphaproteobacteria; order Hyphomicrobiales; family Nitrobacteraceae; genus Bradyrhizobium; species Bradyrhizobium sp. KZN70725. The sequence goes on along the minus strand of NZ_JBUYWT010000069.1, from coordinate 2,569 downwards.
GCCGGCAACCTAGCTTTCACCAAGACGCCACACCTTCAACCAATTGTATTAACAGAGAAATTTGGCGAGTATGGGCTCCTATGGGGTAAGATAAGCAAGCCAACCAGATGCTACAATTGGCCATTTCCGATGGATTGGTTCGGCCAAGCCGAAGGATGAGAAATTGCGCTTCGATCTGACGGATATGCGGTTGTTCTTAACCGTGGTGGAGCGGGGCAGCCTCACCAAGGGAGCCGAGAGCATGAATCTGGCTCTCGCTTCCGTGAGCGAACGCATTTCCGGGATGGAGTCTTCGCTTGGCGCCCAGCTCCTGGAGCGAAATAGGCGGGGTGTCACTACGACGCCGGCCGGTGACGCTCTGGTTCGCCATGCACGGTTGATACTGGATCAGGTAGAGCAGATGCGCGGTGAGTTGCGCAGCTACGGCACTGGCCTGAGAGGACGCATCAGGCTCTTGTCCAACACGGCCGGGTTGGCCGCATTTCTTCCTCCTCGGCTCGGCCGTTTCTTGGTCGCTTATCCAGATCTTTCAATAGATCTCTATGAACGACCGAGCGCCGAGATTGCGCGGGCCATCCTGGAAGGTCGTGCTGACCTGGGAATTGTAGCTTACCACACTGGTCTGGCGGCGTTGCAGACTCACGTTATCGCGCAAGACCAACTCGTCGCTGTTGTGAGCGAAACGCACCGCATCAGCGATCACCAATCGATAGCTTTCGCAGATGTCGTTGATGAGCCGTTCGTTGGCGTGGCCGACGCTGCATTGGAAGCATATTTAGGAGAACGTGCCGCACGCCTGGGTCGGCAAATTTACTACCGCATTCAACTCAGGCGCATTGAGAACATCGCAATGATGATTGAGTCCGGCGTTGGGATCGCCATTTTGCCCGAAGCCTCCGCCAAAGATGTAAGCCACCTCGGTTTGACAATCGTGCCCCTTCGAGACTCCTGGGCGCTAAGGCAGCTTCATCTTTGTGCGCGTGACTTCTCTGCGCTCACACCGCACGCCGGCTTGCTTGCGCAGCAGCTTATGGAGCCGAAGGTCGCGATCTCTTAAGCGCTATGGCCGCCGCAACCCCTCGTGTGAGCTGGCATCGAGCGGTAATAGGCGTGGCTGTCTATGTCATACGCTCGCACATCGTCATCTGCTTCAGAAGAGGAATGGGTGAGCAGCGAGTTCAAGACCGAGAATACCGATAAGGATCAGGAACCAACGTCGAAAGGTTGCCGCGCTTATGCGCCCACGGACCATTGTTCCGACGTGCATCCCCAGCAACGCAGGAATGATCGCAAGGACTGACAGGGTAATACTTCCAAGATGGAAAGCTCCGCCACGGGCGAGGCCTGCCGCCAATGCAATTGTTGAGACCGTGAACGACAGCCCGAGCGCCTGGATGAGATCGTTTTTGGAAAGACCGAGAGCCTGAAGATAAGGAACGGCGGGAAGCGTGAAAACTCCGGTTGCTCCGTTGATTAGTCCGGTTGCCAACCCGATGACAGGCGACAATGAACGTTCGAAGCGCGTGGGAACCGACAATGGCTTCGCAAATAGGCCGTGCACTGCAAAGATAATCAGGGCGGCACCCAATCCAACACTTGCGTATACGGTATTGGCGCTCGTCAAAAGCCACGAGCCGGCAAGGGTGCCAACCAGTATGCCGAGCATCATCACCCAAAGTCTTTTAATCAGGCCCAGAAAATTCGGCCCTGTAAACAACTGCCAAAAGTTTGTGACGAAGGATGGAATGACCAGCAGAGAAGCTGCACTGACTGGCGGCATGATCGCGCTGAGGACGCCCATAGAGACGGTCGGCAAACCCATTCCCGCCACGCCCTTGACGAATCCGGCGACGAAAAACGTCAGCGCGACAAATAGAACATGCGGCGAAAGATAACCACTCATCCCGACTCCTCGGACCAGGCCGTGTCCCCATTTTTGACTTCGCGTAGGCCCATGGCATCCGCGTGCATATAGCGTGATAGCTCCGAAAAAATGTCGCTCTCACTAAGGCGCCATTCTCCAATCTCTTGTTTTATAGTCAAAATCGGCAAGCATGGCGTCGCACTTAGCAAGCTACGCTCACATTACCGATCGCCACAATTGGTCATTTCCGATAGGAAACTTCGGCGACGCCGAAGATTAAGAATTGTGCTTCGATTTGACGGATATGCGGTTGCTCATGACCGCGGTGGAGCGAGGTAGGTCCGCGCCAACCTGAACAGAATCGCGACGAGATCCTTGAGAACACCTTCACAAGAGGCTTGCCCCAAGGAAGCGCAATTCGAAGTGTCGCGAGAATTCAAGGACGACATGTCCCGCGCAGGAGCCAGGGCGCGATGACGACAGCAGACGCTTTCTCCCACTACTACTCGCACTTTACGCGAGACCAGGATCACTTCGAATCGCGACTGGCCAGGCTCAAGACTCCGGTGAAGGTGGTTCGGGGCGAGAAGGACCGTATCGCTCCGGCGAGGGCCGCCTTGCGCGCTGAGGACGGAGGATGAAGACATAGGCGTATGACTGACCATACGCCTATTTCGAAGGTCTCCCGATTGGAAGTAGTTTCGA
>NZ_JBUYWT010000068.1:0-35507 GCF_055264925.1 Bradyrhizobium sp. KZN70725 | reverse complement strand
TCGTCGGCCAGCTCCTGCTCACGCGTCGATCCCTCGCTGCCATCGACAAACCTCCGCCCATCAACCCCAGCCGTCGGAAATCAACCATCTCACCTGACCAGATGGAGCTCCACTATGCCTGAATTTCCCCGGACACCCCTGCCGCACGCGGGGCGAGGTAAAGCTGAATCCGCTGCGCGATGTGATGTAAGTCATCTTGCTCTAGCGCTTGCGCGCCGCCCTGCGGGTCTTTCCGACCGACCGCTTGCTGGCCGCGCCGCGCTTGGTCGCGGTCTTCTTGCTGGCGGCCGCGCGTCGGACCGGAGCAGCCGCGGCCGGCCGCTTGCGCGCCGGCGCCTTCTTCGGCGCCTTCCTGGCCGTTTCCCTCACGGCTTTCCTGGCGGCCTTCTTCGCTGCTTGCGGACGCGCGCGTCGCGCGGTTGTCGCGCTGCGGCGCCGCGTGCTGCTGCCTCCGATCGGAACGAGGTGGTCGTTGGCATCCAGCGTGAGCTGCTGGAGCGGGAACGCCGGCAGGAAGCTCGGGTCGTTGTAGAGCTTGCTCAAACTGTCCTGGTCGAACTTGCCGCCCTGCCCGCGGTCCTCGCCCGCGCCGGCGCGCCAGGCCGCTTCCCAGACCCGGGCCAGGGTCTTGGCACCGTCCTGCATGCAGGCCGCGGTGGCGTCCTTCAGCTTCGACCACAGCGCCTCGACCTGTCCGCTGCCCATATGCGAATTGAACAGGTTGACGATGGTCATCGGCGGCAGCCGCTTCACGGTCCGCTGCATCAGCGCGACCACGGCGACCGCAGCGTCGCGCCCGGTCGGCGTGCCGCCCGGAGCAATCTCCGCGACGTCGCTGGTCCGGGCGTCAGGAATCATCTTGATGAGATCCTTGCCGTGGCGGCCGATCATCGTGGTCTCGTACACGCTGTGCACCTTGGCATGCGCCTTGTCGCTCGGATCGAGGCCATGGTGGAATTGCGAGATGTGCAGCGGCTGGCAGGCATCGCCGATGTAATGCGCGACGATGCCCGCGGCGCAGACGAATTCCAACTTCTTGTTGGCGGCGGCGTACTCGACCATCTCGTCGAAAATCTGCCAGACCCGGAACGGCAATGCGCCGCGCCGGTCCTCGCCGATCCCTTCGTAATAGTCGTTCCAGACCTTCGGATCGACGTTACGCGTCGACTCCGCACAAAGATCGAGCAGCGTCTTGCCGTCCTTGCCCGGCTCGTCCATGTCGGCGAAATGGTTGCTTTCGTCGGTGTGCCGGGTGAAGCGCCAGACCAGGTCGGCGACGTCGGCCAGCGGCGAGAATGTCCCTCGCTGATGCGGCTTGAGGTCGGCAAGCAGCTTGTCGTCGAGGCCGATATTGTCGGAATTGGCGTCCATCATGGTGGCGAGCTTGGGCAACTTCGCATCGATCAGACCGGTCGCGTAGGCGCCGATCTTGACGTGGCCCCATTCGCCCCAATACTCGGTGTGACCGGCGTTCCAGTCGCCGATCAACTCGACATCGAGCTCACGGCACAGCGTCGACATGCAGATCCCGAGCGCGACCTGCATCGGGACCTTGCCGCTCGATCCGAACAATTCCTGGCCGCCCCATTCGAGCGCCAGAGGACTGAGGATCCGCGCGCCGCTGGCGTTCTTCTTGGCGTCCGGATCGTCGACAAACCAGACCGTGCCGGAGTCGCCCGGATAATTGTTGAGCGGCGTGTCGCCGTCGCGCGGGCCGATCACGAAATCGCTGACATATTCCACGCCGCCGACGGTCTTGTAGCGATAGAACAGGCCGAGGATCTTGCCCTTCATCAATCCGCTGGTCGCACCGAACGCGATCAGCGGCTGGTTGATGATGTCGAGACGGAAGGTGCCGACATTGAGGTCGACGACGTCGCCGACCTGGCCGACGCCGTAAACCTGTGCGGTCCAGCCCTTGACGTCATCGACGCGGATCAGGCCGGCATCGAGATTGGCCACCACGCGCGAGCCGGGCCAGCCGGGATAGACCTCGCTGAAGGCGCGCTTGCCGAGTTGCAGCGCATCGCTGATGCCGAGGCGGCGGTCGGTGTTCTTGAAGCCGGCGAAGATCTCGCGGCCGGCGGCGCCGACCACGTGACGGTTGGAGAGCGCAAACACCGTCTCGCCATTGGTGACGAGACAGCCGATCGAGCCGCGGTGGATCTTGCCCTGGATCATGGTCTGCACCGGAAAGCCGCCGCCGACCAGATCGCTCTTGAAGACCGGCGGATCGACGGTGCAGGGACTGCCCTCGTTCGGATCGACCTTGACGACGCAGGTGGGCACGACGCGACCATCCGGCAGATAGAGGAACGGAGGCACCAGCTGGTCCTGCTTCTCGGGATGGTTCTTCAGCTCGGAGCGCTTCATCCAGTCGCGGACGAAGACGAGGATGCAGGGCCACGACCAGTCCTTGACCGACGAATTGAACAGCGTGCGCGGTCCGAGTGCCTGCGGCTTGGAGTGCGCCTTTCTTTCCGTCGCGTTGCGGTCGTTGTCCCGGATCAGATAGCGGCCGATCGCCGTGGCGTAGACCGATTGCAGATGTGCCAGATGCACGTGATAGGCCTCGCGGGCATCGAGCAGATCCTTCACCGACAATGACGTGAAGTCATGCTTGGTCAGATCAATCATCTGGTTCCTCCGAAAATGCGCTTTGCGGCAACACTGGTGCAGGACGCAGAAATAGACGATCGCGGCAGCCCTCGATCGTGGGTTAGTTCACATAAGCAATACAATTTAAAAGGGATGACACGAATGTGACGGGGCGGGCCGGATGTCCCTCCACCGCTCCGCGTGCGGATTTCTATTTCCGCTGCGCACGCCCTTTGGCGAAATGCTTCGCCAGGAAATCCGCCAGCACCTCGACGCGCGCGGGCCGCGGGCCGCCGGGCGGGGTGACGAGATGCACGGCGCCCTCGGGCTGCTTCCAGCCTTTCAGGATCACCTCGACCTCGCCCCGCGCGATCGCGTCGCCGACGATGAAGTCGGGCAGATCGGCGATGCCGAGACCGGCGAGCAGCGCGGGCATCACAGCCTCGCCATTATTGACCCGGAGCTGGCCGGCGGGACGCACGCTCGCCTGCTCGCCCGACGCGTTGGTGTAGTGCCAGACGCCCTGAGTCGAGAGATAGGCGTAGCCGAAGCATTTGTGCTCGGCGAGATGCATCGGATGGGTCGGCCGGCCGTGGCGCTTCAGATAGGACGGCGCGGCCACCGTGTAGCGCGGCATGCCGCACAGCCGCCGCGCGATCAGCGAGGAATCCGGCAACCGCGCGATGCGCAGGCCAGCATCAAAGCCCTCGCCGATCAGGTCGACCGTGGCATCGCTCAAGTGCAGGTCGATCGAAACCTCCGGATAGGCCTCCATGAATTCCGGCAGCAGCGGCGCCACCGTCTTGATGCCGAAGCTCATCGGCACCGCGAGCCGCACCAGGCCCCGCGGCGTGGTCGATTGCGCCAGCGCCTCATTCTCAGCCGCCTCGCCGTCGGCGAGCAGCCGCGCGGCGCGCTCCGACAATTTCTGGCCGGCATCGGTCAGCGCCAGCCGCCGCGAGGTGCGGTTGAACAGCCGGGCGCCGAGCCGCTCCTCCAGCCGGCTGACCGCCTTGGACACCGTCGCCTTGGACAGCGAGAGCTCGGTCGCGGCCGCCGCAAACGACCGTAATTCCACGACTTTTGCGAAGATCGCGAGCGCCTCGAAGTCCGGCAGTTTCGACATGGGCCGCTGTCCTGATTGCTCAATACTGGAAACAATGAGTTTCAATAGTTTCTATTTCTATACCACAGCCGGAGGCATATCCAAGTGCCATCAAATTCAACCGATGGAGAAATCCAATGACAAAGAAGCTCTCAGGCAAGGTTGCCCTCGTCACCGGCGGCTCGCGCGGCATCGGCGCGGCCAGCGCCCGTGCACTCGCCGCGGAAGGTGCGAGCGTCGCGATCAGCTACGTCGCCTCTCCCGAGAAGGCCGAGGCCGTGGTCGCCGAATTGAAGGGCAAGGGCGTCAACGCCCGCGCCTACAAGGCTGACCAGGCCTCGTCATCCGATGTCGATCAGCTAGTGAAGACCGTCGCCAAGGATTTTGGCCGGCTCGACATCCTGGTCAACAATGCCGGTGTCGCATCGGGCGGCGCGGTCGACGACCCCAAGGCCGACACCGCGACGCTCGCCCGCCAGGAGGCGATCAACATCGACGGCGTGATCACCGCGATCCGCGCCGCCTCCAAGCTGATGGGCGAAGGCGGCCGCATCGTCACCGTCGGCTCCATGCTGGCGGACCGCGCCTCGTTCCCGGGCCTTGCCGACTACGTCGCTACCAAGGCGGCCGTCGTCGGCTACACCAAGGGCGCGGCGCGCGACCTCGGACCGCGCGGCATCACGGTGAACGTGGTGCAGCCCGGCTCGATCGACACCGACATGAACCCGAAGGACGGTGGCGAGTTTGCCGAGACGCAACGCTTGCAGCACGCGCTGCAACGCTTCGGCCGCCCGGAGGAAGTCGCAGCGGGCGTCGTGTTCCTGGCAAGCCCGGAAGCCTCGTTCGTGACCGGCACCGTGCTCAACGTCGACGGCGGCTTCGGCGCCTGATCGCAAAATTTTCTGGAGACGCCGGGCGCGGTGCGCCCGGCCTGCTCCTCAACATCGACATCAAGGGGAATGACCATGATCGAACTCAGACCATTCGCAAAGCTTGGCGGCGCCGACCACGGCTGGCTGAAGGCCAAGCACCACTTCTCGTTCGCGAGCTACTACGATCCCGAAAATGTCAGCCACGGCGCGCTGCGCGTCTGGAACGACGATGAGATCGCGCCCAACTCCGGCTTCCCGGCACATCCGCACGCCAACATGGAGATCATCACCTATGTTCGCGAGGGCGCAATCACGCACCAGGATTCGCTCGGCAATAAGGGACGCACCGAAGCCGGCGACGTGCAGGTGATGAGCGCCGGCAGCGGCATCCGTCACTCCGAGTACAATCTGGAGCCGGCGAGGACCAAGATCTTCCAAATCTGGATCGAGCCGACGACGAAGGGCGGCCACCCGACCTGGGGCTCGAAGCCGTTCCCGAAGGCGGACCGTTCGGGCAAGCTCGTCACCATCGCCTCGGGTATCGACGGCGACAATGACGCGCTGCCGATCCGCGCCGATGCGCGGGTGCTCGCCACCACGCTGAAGGCCGGCGAGAGTGCGGAATACGCCGCCGACAAGGCCCGTCACCTCTATCTGGTGCCGGCGGCCGGCAGCATCGAGGTCAACGGCGTGCGCGTCAATGCCCGCGACGGCGCCGCGATCCGCGACGAGGCCAAGCTGAAGATCACCGCGCTCGAGGATGCTGAGCTCGTGCTCGTCGACGCGGCCTGATCACCACATCCACACTCGTCATGCCCGGGCTTGACCCGGGCATCCATCGGGCTTCGCAAAGGTTCTCCGTTTGATGGATTGCCGGGTCAAGCCCGGCAATGACGGGGTTCCTTAACCTCACCCTACTGCCAAACCACAAGGAGGCCATCATGGCCAAGGTTCTCGTTCTCTATTACTCCGCCTACGGTCACATCGAAGCGATGGCGAATGCCGTCGCGGAAGGCGCGCGCGAAGCCGGCGCCATCGTCGACGTCAAGCGCGTCCCCGAGCTGGTGCCGGCCGAAGTCGCCAAGGCCTCGTACTACAAGCTCGACCAGGCCGCGCCGATCGCCAAGATCGACGATCTCGCCAACTACGATGCGATCATCGTCGGCACCGGCACCCGGTTCGGCCGCATGGCCTCGCAGATGGCCAACTTCCTCGACCAGGCCGGCGGCCTCTGGGCCAAGGGCGCGCTGCACGGCAAGGTCGGCGGCGCCTTCACCTCGAGCGCGACCCAGCATGGCGGCCAGGAGACCACGCTGTTCTCGATCATCACCAACCTCCTGCATTTCGGCATGACGGTGGTCGGCCTGAACTATGGCTTTGCCGGACAGATGAAGCTCGACGAGGTCACCGGCGGCGCGCCCTACGGCGCAACCACGATCACCGGCGGCGACGGCAGCCGCCAGCCGAGCGAGAACGAACTCGCCGGCGCCCGCTATCAGGGCCGCGCGATCGCGGAAACCGCGAGAAAACTTCACGGCTGATGCGATGGGGGCGGCATTCTCGTTCGCGATTGCCGCCCCTGCCTAAGTCGCGACGTCGTTCCCGGACAACGGCGCAAGAGCGATCGCTGCTGGAACGCCTACAGACGCCAAGAAAGGCCGATAATCGACGTAACAGGCGTCCATGCCCAGGATTGCCTGACAATTGGCCGCGAATTGAGCCCTTGAGCGGCGACAAGCCGCGTGTCATCGTGCCCGTCAATATCCAGGCCGGAGCAACATGACGGTTCCCTGTCGCGTCCTAATGATCTATCCGAAGTTCGTTCAGGACTCCTTCTGGAACTATACGGAAGCTTGTGAACTCGTCGATGCGAAGTATCCGGCGGCGCCGCTCGGACTGATCACCGTCGCCGCCATGCTGCCGAAGCATTGGGATATTCGCCTCATCAACCGTAACACCGAGCCCTTGACGGACGCCGATCTCGACTCGGCCGATCTTGTCATGATCGGCGGCATGCTCAACCAGCAGCCTGATTTTCTCCACCTGATCGATCTCGCACACCGGCACGGCAAGCCGGTATGTGTCGGCGGACCTGACGTCTCCTCCAGCCCGCATCTTTACGCCGACGCGGACTTCCAGGTGATCGGTGAGGCAGAGCAAATCATTCAGCAATTTGTCGCCGCCTGGGAAAGTGGAGAGCGCAAGGGCGTGTTCATCGCCGAGAAATTCAAGATCGACGTCACGCTAAGCCCGATGCCCCGCTATGACCTGATCAAGTTCGAGCACTATCTCTTCATTGGCGTGCAATATTCGCGTGGCTGCCCGTTCACCTGCGAGTTCTGCGATATTATCGAGCTGTATGGTCGTGTGCCGCGCACCAAGACCCCCGATCAAATTCTCGCTGAGTTGCAAGCGCTCTACGATCACGGTTATCGCGGACATGTCGATTTCGTCGACGATAACTTCATCGGGAACAAGAAAAACCTCCGCATCCTGCTGCCGCAGCTCAAAGCCTGGCTGGAGGAGCGAGATTATCCGTTCGAGTTTTCGACGGAAGCCTCGATCAATATCGCTGACGACAGCGAGCTGTTGCAGGCGATGAAGGACGCGAACTTCTTCGGGATTTTCGTCGGCATTGAGAGCCCGGATCCGGAGACCCTCGTGCAGATGAAGAAGAAGCAGAACACCCGGCGCGACATCGCCGAATGCATTCACAAGATCTATGGCTACGGCATGTTCGTCACCGCGGGTTTCATCGTCGGGTTCGATACCGAGAAAGCCTCGATGGGGCACGCGATGATCGACTTCATCGAGGAGGCGAGCATTCCAGTCTGCATGGTTGGACTGCTCTATGCACTGCCGGGCACACAGCTGACGCGGCGGCTGGCGAAGGAAGGCCGCCTGCACGAAGGCCACGATCTCATGAAAGTCGAGCAGGCGGGCGACCAATGCACGCTCGGCTGCAATTTCGACACCATACGTCCGCTGCGTGACATCCTTGAGGACTACAAGGCCGTGATCGGGCACGTGTTCGACCCGACGGCCTATGCAGGACGGCTGTCGCGGCTCGCCGCCATGCTCGACCGGTCCGACCGGCGTCGCGACCTGCCGGATGGCGACATACGCAAGAGGCTTGGCGGCATCGAGGGCGTGCACACGATCATGCGTGCCCTGCCGGAGGTCCGCGAACCGTTCTGGAAGACCTTCGTTGAGGTCGCCAAGTCCAATCCGGGCGCCCTTCGCTACATCGTGATGTTGATGGCGCTGTATTTGCATTTCGGGCCATTCTCGAAACACGTGATCCGTGAGATTGACCGCCGGATTGCCGCCCTCGACGATATGCCGCCGGTGAGGGCCACGGAGCTTGGGCCGCGAACTAACCTACGTGCGATTTGACGGCAAAGCGCGTTCGTGCGCTTCGCCGACCAGAGCACGTCGCGCGGAACGAGAGGATCGGTTCCCCCGAGGTCATCGCGACCAATTCGTAATAGCCGAAACACTGTACGTTGCGCAGCCCAGAGGTTTGTCATGACCAACACACAGAAGACCCGCTGGCCGGAACTGCCGACCGCGGCGTGGCGCGACAGCTGTGCCACGCTCCAGCTCTTCACCCAGATCGCCGGCAAGATCCGGCTGGCGAAGTCGCCCTGGCTCAATCACTCCTGGCACGTCACGCTCTATGTCACGGCGCGCGGGCTGACGACCTCGCCGATCCCCGACGGCGATCGCACGTTCCAGATCGACTTCGATTTCATCGATCACGTGCTCCGCATCTCGACCAGCGACGGCACCGAACGGCAATTCGCGCTGGCCGGTCAATCGGTCGCAAGCTTCTACGCGGCGGTCATGAGCAATCTGAAGGACCTCGGCATCGACGTCGCCATTGACGAGATACCGAACGAAGTCGCCGATCCGATCCGCTTTTCGCAGGATACGCAGCATGCGTCGTACGACGCGGATGCCGTGCGCCAGTTTCACCGGATCCTCGTGAACTGCGATCGCGTGTTCAAGCAATTCCGGACCGGCTTCCTCGGCAAGGCGAGCCCGGTGCATTTCTTCTGGGGCAGCTTCGATCTCGCGGTGACGCGGTTTTCCGGCAGAACCGCGCCGCGGCATCCCGGCGGCGTGCCCCATTTGCCCGACGAGGTGGCACACGAGGCCTATTCGCACGAGGTCAGCAGCGCCGGCTTCTGGCCGGGCGGCGGCGCGATCGATTATCCTGCGTTCTATTCCTACGCCTATCCGGAACCCGCGGGCTATCGCAGCACGCCGGTGCGACCCGATGCTGCGTTCTTCAGCGAAGCGCTTGGCGAATTCATCCTGCCCTACGACGCCGTGCGGACGGCTGCCGACCCGGACAAGGCGCTGCTCGAATTCCTGCAATCGAGCTATGAGGCCGCGGCCATCAACGCGAACTGGGACCGTGCTGCGCTGGAATGCGCACCGGGCCAGCCGGGCGTGGTCCGAGGGATCTAGCGGCGCGCTGTGCCGGCGGCTCAATCCTCTTCGCGCGACGGGGTCGCCTTGCCGAGCGCCTGCTTCAGCCGCGCGGGGAATTTCGGATAGTGACGCAGCGCCAGCACGGCGCGGTCGCGACCAAACGCTTCGTTTGCGATTCTCGTGGATAGTCGGCGAAGGCGCATAAGTTAAATTTTCGTGTTACGCCTTTACCGCATCGTTGCATCGCCGAGCTATCTTTCGGACGATGCCCCGCAACCCCGGCCGGCTCGAACACTACAGGCAGTATATTCGTGAGCGCCCCGCAACCCGTCACGATCCCGCGACAACCATCGCACGCTGATCGGTCATGACGCGGCCATCGATCCTTGCCCTCGCGGTCAGCGCGTCGATTCTGCTGTCGGTCGCCGCGCGGGCCTGTCCCGCCTTGATCGAAGGCGTCCCGGCCGAGCGGCTCGAGGCGCTGTCACGCGGCGTCAATGCCGACGGCTGGATCGCCGATCCGCGGTCGGCGCCACCCCGCGCCCTGCTGCGCGAGCTGCGCAAGGCCGGCATGACCCACATCCGGCTGCCGGTGCCCGCCGACTTCGTCATGCCGCGCTTCGCCGCGAAAGCCGAGATCGACGGCCGCCTGCGCACCGTCGATGCGGCGCTCAAGACCCTGCTCGCGCTCGGCTATGCGGTGTCGATCGACTTGCACTCCGGCGAGCGCTTCAACGCGCTACACAAGGACGATCCGCCCAATGCGATGACCGAAATGAAGCGCGCCTGGACCGAGCTCGCACGGGTCATGCAGCGCTATCCGTCCGACCGTGTGTTTGCGGAACTGTTGAACGAGCCGGATGTCGAGGCCGCGCAATGGCAGGGCGAAGTCCGGGAGCTGGCCGGCTTCATTCGCGGCCTGCTGCCGCAGACCACACTGGTCACCGGGCCGGTCAACTGGCAGCGCGCGGATTCGCTGCCGGATTTCACTCCGCTCGACGATCCGAACGTCGTCTATGCCATCCACTTCTACGATCCGATGGTGTTCACCCATCAGGCCCATTGGGATCCGAATGAACCGCTGCACGACGTCACCGGATTGCCCTATCCGGTCCGCTCCGACGATCCCAAGGTACAGCAGCTGCGGGAGCAACTCACCGCGCTGGACAGGCGCAAGGCGCTCGCGATGGTGGACCGTGCCATTCCCGACCGCGGCATTGACAAATGGCTCGAACCGGCGGCCGCCTGGCAACGGCAATATTCGCGGCCGATCATCATCAATGAATTCGGTGTGCTCAAGGCCGGCGCGCCGCGCGATAGCCGGCTGCGCTGGCTCGCCGGCGTGACCGCCTACGCCCGGCAACAATGCTGGGGCTGGACCCATTGGGAGCTGTCGCAAGGCTTCGGCCTCGCCGACCCGGTCACTGGCAAGGTCGACCGCGAGGCGCTGAGGGCCCTGCTCGGGACCCGCTGACCCATCTGGTTAACCGGTTCTTACACAATGCGCGGCTAGTGTGCTGAATGCGAAGTTCGTGCGATTTCGCGGCAGCCACTTTCACGAACTTCGCATTCATAAAGCACACTAGACTCATAAGTTTGCTAGTGTCCTTATCGAATCCGAAGTTCGCTCCGAAGGTGCCGCAAATGATGCGAACTTCGGATTCGGGACACTAGATCGACGATGCGGTGTGGCACGCCCACACGTCCGGTCACGCTAGGTCAGAGCCTGTGCGAGCAGAGATAGCCCCGCGGCCGCTGTTGGCCGGCGATCTGATTCCTGCACTCGGCATCGCCGTGGCATCGATCGCATTCGCGCCGATCATGCAGGTGGCCAACGCCGGGCTCGCGATCGTCGTCGAAAGTCTGATCGGCTGCGCCATCGTGCTCGCGGTGCCGGCCTACGCGCCGTCGATCGCCATCTTCATCATCTTCTTCCAGAACCTCTTCGTCTCGATCCTGTCGTCCTACATGACGACCGAGCAGGAGATGGATTTCGTCAAGGGCTACAATTTCCTGGTCATCGCGGTGATGTGGCTGGTCACGCTGGCGCTCTACGCGCTGCACGAGCGGAAACATTCCGCCGAGATCGACCGGATCATGAAATGGGGGTTGATCACCCTCGCAACCGTAACGGCGTATTTCCTGCTCGGCGCCACGCAGGACTCGCACGCGGCCCTCGTCTATCTGCGCAACATTGCGCTGCCGCTGTTTCTGTTTCAGCTATCGCTGCTGACGGCCGCAACCTTCGAGATCCGCATCACGCCGTTCCTGGTGACGGTTGCCGCGCTGCTGATCGTCTGCGGATATGTCGAACTGCTGTTCCGCGATTTCTGGCTCTCCATCACCAACGGCTACACGTTCTGGCATTTCGACGAGCTGAAGGCGACCCGCTCCGGATCCTGGGAAGCCGAGATGCGCGCAACCGGCAGGGTGCCGGTGGATCTGATCGATCGCTTCCGTTTCAGCTTTCTCAACAGCCCGTTGTTCGAGGACCTCGGCCTTTCGTCGTTGCTGCGTATCTTCGGACCGAATATGAGCCCGATCAGCTTCGGTTACGGGATCGCCTTCTCCATCCTGTTCCTGTTCGCGGTCGGATATCGCTGGCTGGCGCTGGCTGCGATCCCGCTGCTGATCTGCTGTAGCGTGAAAGGCGCGCTCATCCTGGTCATCTTCGTGGCCCTGGCCTGGACGGCAACCTGGCTGCTCGGCGCCACCATCACCCTTGCCGTCGCGCTGGTCGGGCTCGTGCTGTACGCCATCGCGGCGATCTATATTGGACTCCAGATCGGCGACTTCCACGTGATCGGCTTCATGGGCGGGTGGGACGGCTTTCGGCAGAATCCGATCGGCCGCGGACTTGGCGTCGGCGGCAATCTCTCCGAAAGTTATTTCTCGATCGACTGGAACGCAGCGCAGGCGGCCGGCACGATGGACGGCGCGGTGGAGAGCGCCGTCGGCGTGCTGCTCTACCAGATGGGGATCGGCTCACTGGTGCCGCTTGGCTACTTCCTGGCGATGGCGCTGAAGGCCTGGCGCCTCTACGCCTCGTCGGGAATCCTCATCCAGGGGCTCGCCGCTTTCGGCACGATGGTCGTGCTGGTGAACGGCATCTTCCAGGAAGAGGCGCTGTTTGCGCCGCCGGCACTTGGGCTGTTGCTGTGCCTGACCGGGCTCGTGATCGGCCATCATCTGCGCACGCAGAGTGACGATCGGAAGGTCTCTGCGACCGACAGTGCTCCTCAATGAGGACGGGCCTCGTCGCAGTGCGACCGAGGCCCCGCTCAACCTGCGCCGTCAGAGCGGCTTGATCTGCACCTTGCGGAACTTGACCACGCCCGAACCATACTGGAGCGCGATATAGCCGTTGGCGTGCTTGGAATCCTGGGCGTCGACGGTCTTCTGGCCGTTCAGCGTCACGACGAAATGCGGCCCCTGCGCCGTGATCTCGTAGACGTTCCATTTGCCGGCCGCCTTCGGCATCGGATCGACCTTGCCGACGTCGACAATCGCGCCGGTGCCGTAGGTCGGGTCCGGCCGCTTGTCGAAGATGTTGACCTCGTAGCAGACCTTGGAGTCGATCACCTTGTTGCCTTCGCAGCGGATGAAGATGCCGCTGTTGGCATCCTCGTCGGTCCAGAACTCCGCCCTGATCTGGAAATCCTTGTATTGGGTCTTGCTGACGAGATAGGAGAGATCCTTGCCGTCGAGCTTGTCGGCGACCAGCGCGCCGTCCTTCATCGCCCAATTGGCCTTGCCGACCTCGTCCCAGTCACCCTTCTTGGAGCTGTCGAGCAGCGTGACCCAGCCGTCGTCCCCCGAGGCGGCGGTGGAAAATTGCAGCGCGGCCGCACCGATCACAAGTCCCGCCGCCAGTATCGACAGATGCTTCTTCAAGGTTATCCTCCCGTCTTTTGGTTGGCGCGCAACCTATCATCGTCTGCGGCGGCGTAAATGCTTTTTCATATTGCAACTGCGTTGTGTCACGGATCGTTGCCGCAATCCTGAGATCAGACATGCACGGCGGCGTCTTGCCGGGCGGAAGCGAGGACGACTAGCATCGCGCGACGTACGGGCGCGGCAGTCGCCCGAGTAATCCGATCTGGGAGCATACCGATGACGGCGTCAAACCGACCTTGGCGATATCTGATGATGCCGTTGGCTTTTGCCGCGACGCTGAGCGTCAGCTCCGCGGCCGAGCTCAATCCGGCCGCCGTGACCTACAAGCTGCCTGATCAGATTCCCTGGAGCCCGGCTGACGCGCGCGGCGCGCAGAATGCGGTCGTGGTCGGCGATCCCTCGAAGCCCGGCTTCTACATGGTCTACACCAAATGGACCAAGGGCAATCACTTCAGCCGTCCGCATTTCCATCCCAACGACCGCTACATCGTGGTGCTCAAGGGCACCTGGTGGGTGGGCTCGGGTCCAAAATTCGATCCCGATCACGGCACCGTGGCGATGCCGGCCGGCAGCTTCGTCACCCATTTCGGCAAGCAGGTGCACTGGGACGGCGCCAAGGACGAGGACGCCGTGCTGCTGATCATGGGCGAAGGCCCGGCCACCGCGACCGAGGTCGAGCAGAAGTAGCCGGAACCGGCTAGCAACCTTTGCATCCAGGCGGCGTTTCATCCCCTCATCATCATGACGAGGAAATGACGCATGGCAAACGCCGCTGATATTCGGGAACATATGGATGTGATCTCGTCGGACAAGAAAACGGTCGGCAAGGTCGACCACATGGAAGGCACCGACCAGATCAAGCTGACCAAGCAAAGCTCGCCTGACGGTCAGCACCATCACTTCATTCCGCTGTCCTGGGTCGACCATGTCGACCAGCACGTCCACCTCAACAAATCGGGCTCCGACGTGACGGCGCATTGGCAGCACGGCCGCCAATAGCCGCGTTGCGCGGGGTGGGAGCGATGCTATCATCCCGGCCCAAGGAAGGGCCTTCGATGCATCCCGCCGCCAAGCTGCAATTTGCCCGCATCGTCGACGAGTTCGCGCGCTGGCGCGCCATTGCGGAACCGGAACGGCCGCCCGCGCCGGCCTGGTGGTGGGGGCCGGCATTCGAGATGCGCGATGCCGCCGAACCGCTGCCATCCGCCTGGAGCCGCCAGCTCCGCCTTGCCGACGGCGCGAGCTTTGCGGAGGCTGCCGTTGTGTTGCGCCAGACGTTGGCCGGCCAGGACATCCTGCCGTGGCCCTATGATTTCTCGCGCAAGGTCGAATCAACCGATTCCGACGTTCGCGACCTGCCCGTGCAGCCGTCAGACGACAGCGCGTTTCCGCCCTAGATCCGGCCCGGCCACGCTGGTCTCCTCGCCATCCAGCGACGGCTGCAACGGCGGCGACGCCTCTGCCTGCGACGGCTTCAACAATTCGGCGAGATCGCGCGGCGGCAGCGGCCGGCTGAACAGGAAGCCCTGCATCTCGTCGCAGGCATGGGCGCGCAGGAATTCCTGCTGCTCGGAGGTCTCGACGCCCTCGGCGACGATGGTCATGCCAAGCGCCTTGCCCATCGAGATGATCGCCTGCGCGATCGCGACGTCCTCGGAATCATTGGGCAGGTCGCGCACGAAAGAGCGGTCGATCTTGATGGTGTCGATCGGGAACTGCTTCATCAGCGACATCGATGAATAGCCGGTGCCGAAATCGTCGATCGCCAGCCGAATGCCGCGATTCTGGATCGCGTCGAGCACGCGCACCGCACGCGTCACGTTGCGCATCACCATGCTCTCGGTGACCTCGAGCTGGAGCAACGCCGGCGACATGCCGCTCTCCTCCAGCGCCGCGTCGATGTCGTCGAGCAAGTTCGGATCGCCGAACTGCCGCGGTGAAAGGTTGACCGCCATCGTCACGGCCCTGAGGCCGCAGCGCTGCCACGCCATGTTCTGCCCGCAGGCTTCCTTCAACACCCAGCGGCCGATCGGCACGATCAGGCCGGTTTCCTCGGCAAGCGGGATGAACTGCCCCGGCGATACCTTGCCAAGCTCGGGATGGGTCCAGCGCAGCAGCGCCTCGACGCCGCTGATCTGCCCGCTCGCCATGTCCACCTTGGGCTGATAGTCGAGCGAGAATTGCTTGCGCTCGAGTGCGTGGCGCAATGCGCTCTCCATCGTCAAGCGCTCGATCGACTGCGCCCTGATCTCGTTGGAGAAGAAGCGGAAGCCATTCTTGCCGTCTTCCTTGGCGAGATACATCGCCATGTCGGCATTCTTGGTCAGCGTCTGCACGTCCGAGCCATCGGCCGGATACATCGCGATGCCGATCGAGGCCGTGGTGTGGCACTCATGCCCGCTGAGCTGCAGCGGCTGGCTGAGCGAAACCAGAAGATCGCCGGCGATGCGCTCGACGTCGTCCCGTTCGGCGGTTTCCTCGAGGATGACCACGAACTCGTCGCCGCCGAGCCGCGCCACCACGTCGCTCGCGCGCAACGATCCACGCAGCCGCTCGGCGATCGCCACCAGCAGCATATCGCCGGCGTCGTGGCCGAGCGAGTCGTTGATCACCTTGAAGCGGTCGAGATCGATGAACAGCACCGCGAGCTGCCGGCGATGACGATCCGCCGCCGAGATCGCGTGATGCAGCATCTCGTTGAACGTCTCGCGGTTCGGCAGATTGGTCAGGCTGTCGTGCGAGGCAAGATATTCGATGCGCTCGTCGGCCTTGTGTTTCTCATCGGCGCGATCGAAGCTCTCGAGCGCGAACGCCAGATTGTCGGCAAGGCGCTGCAGCAATTCGGCGAACTCCGGCGTGAACGTGTCCTTGTCGATCGCGACGAAGATCATGACCCCGACCACCTGCCCGCTGACAACAAGCGGAAACGAGGCGCTGGACTGCGTTCCATCGAGCCGCGCGCGCTCATGGAAAGCGGCGGTCTCGGGATCGGCAAAATAGTCGTTGATGATGCACGCCTTGCCGGAGCGGAACGCCCGACCGCAGGCGCCGCGCCCCTCGGGGTGCGCCTCGCTGGTCGAGAGCGTCACCTGGCGCGCGCCCTCCGCCGCCGGCCCCGCAATCGCGACGATCCGCAGATAGTCGCTTCCGGTCTGCGCCAGCGCGATCGTAGTCGAGGTGAACTTGCCGCCGGTCGCCGCCGCCGCGCAGACCAGTCGATACAATTCTGCGCGGGACTTCGCCCGCATGATCGCCTCATTGGTCGCGCTCAGCGCCGCGAACATCCGCGACAGCCGCTCCTTCTGCTCGTCGTCCCGCGCCTTCTCGTCGGCGCGATCGAAATTGGCAAGCGCGAACGACACGTTCTCGGCAAGCCGCTGCAACAGCGCCATCATCTCCGGGCTGAAGGTGCCGAACTCGCTGGAGAGAAACACCAGCGCGCCGATCGCCTCGCCGTTCTTGAGCAGCGGCAGGGCTGCGCCCGATTTGCTGCCGCTGTCGCGCACGGCCGGATAGACGTGCGATTCGGGGCCGAAATCGCTGAGATAGTCGTTGCTGATGCAGGGCCTGCGCGTGCGGATCGCAACGCCGGTCAGCGTCTGTCCCTCCGGACGCGTCGCGTCGGCCGACAGCTGAACCTCTCGGGCCCGCACCCGGTCCGGGCCCGAGGCGGCCACATTGTCCAGGAAGACCTCGCCCGGCCGCACCAGCCTGATCGTGGCCGAGACGAACTGGCCGCCGACCGCCGCGGCATCGCAGACCAGATCGAACAGTTCGCTGCGGGATTTCGCCCGCATGATCGCCTCGTTGGTCGCGCTCAGCGCCGCGAACATCCGCCGCAGCCGCTCCTTCTGCTCCTCGGTCCGCGCCTTCTCGTCGGCACGGTCGAAGCTGCCGAGCGCATAGGAGACGTTGTCGGCGAGCCGCTGCAGCAGCTCGGCGAATTCAGCCGAGAAGGTGTTGCGCTTGGCGGAGATGAACAGCATCACGCCGACCGGCTCGTCGTCGACGATCAACGGGAACGCCGCGCCCGATCGCGCATCCTCGCGGTCGATGACGTCGCGGAACGGATTGCTGGCGACGTCGCCCAGAAAATCGTTGTTGATGCAGGCGCGCCGCGAGCGGAACGCCCGGCCGCAGACGCCGCGCCCTTCGGGGCGAGCCTCGCTGCGCGAGACGTTGAGGCGGCGCGCATTTGCCGCGGTAGGCCCCGCGACCGCCATCATCTCCAGGAAATCGTCGCCGGGCTTCGCGATCAGGATGCTGGTGGAGTTGAATCCGCCGCCATGCGCCGCCGCCGCGCAGACCAGCTCGAACATCTCGAGCCGCGACCTCGCGCGCATGATCGCCTCGTTGGTCGCGCTCAGCGCCGCGAACATCCGCGACAGCCGCTCGCGCTCGGCGTCGGCCTTGGCCTTTTCGGTGGCACGGCCGAAATTGTCGAGCGCGACCGAGACATTCTCGGCGATCCCCGCGAGCAGCGCGATGATCTCCTCGTCACGCGCCCAGGAATTGCCGGTGAAGAAAATCAGGACGCCGACGCTCTTGCCGAACCGGGTGAGCGGCAGCGCCACGCAGGCCATCAGGCCGCTGCCGCCGATCGGCATATGCGACGGGCCCATCGATATCGGGATGTCGTGCTCGACGCAGGGCCGCTGGGTCCGGAACGCCTCGCCGCAAATCCCCTTGCCGTAGACGTTGTCCGGATCGGTCGAGAAGCGCGTCTGGGTGATCAGGTCGAGCGCCTCGCCGGTGCCGGCGACAGGTTCGAACCAGTGCGTGTCGGGTTCGGCCAGCAGCACCACCGTCGCGAAGGACTTTCCGCTGAACACCGCGGCATCGCAGACCCGCTGATAGAGATCGTGCTCGGTCTTGGCGCGAAGGATCGCCTCGTTGGTTGCGCTGATCGCACCGAACATGCGGTTAAGCCGACGCATCGCCCGCTCGCCGCTCTTGCGCGAGGCCTCGTGGTCGAAATTATCGAGCGCGAAGGACACGTTCGCGGCCATGCGCTCCAGCAGCGAAACGGCCTCGTCGTTGAGCGAATTGATCTCGCGCCGCGTCACCATGAAGACGCCGACGCTGCGCCGGTTGCAAACCAGCGGCACCGCGGCGGCCGCCCCGACGCCTGCCGCTGCCGCGCCGCTGCGCCAAGCCGCCGAAACAGCGTCGTTGACATAGTCGTTGCGGACGCAGGCCTTCTGGTCGCGGAACGCGCGGCCGGCCACGCCTTCGCCCTCCGGGGTGTTGGCGATCGCGGAAATGGTGATGCTGCATAGTCGCGCGACATCGTCGCCGTAGCCAGCCGCGAACCTCAAGAGACCGGTATCCGGCTCCAGCAAAAACACGGTCGCGGCCAGGAAGCTCCCGCTCGAGAACGCGGCTTCGCAGACCTTGCCGTACAATTCTTCTGGTGATTTCGCGTACAGGATCGCTTCGTTGGTGGCACTCAACGCCGCGAAGGTACGCCCGATGCTCGACTGCACGATTCCTGAAGGCCCGGGGGCCAACCCCTCCAATCTGGCAGGGAACATTGCCCGCGAGAGGCCTAAGTGGTGGTTAGCGTATCCGGCAAGTTGCACGACAAAGTAAACGGCTGACGAACGCCGGCGGCGGTTTTCCGGGATATTACGGACACCGGTGTGCCAGCCTGAGGCGGAGGGTGGCGAGGCGCGGATGGACGTCCTGCTCGCGCCGCCCGAGCAGCCAAATTCCGCATCGCGACCGCGCCCGTTCCACTCCGTGAAATCGCGGCGGCGAGCACCCTGCTGGCGGTATGGCCGCCCGGATTTTTCTGCCCTTGCTCGCCCCTCGGCGCTTTGAGAGCATGACGTCGACAACAGCAAGCACGACCCGCGCATCACGCGGGCAGACCGTGAGGAAATCCCCATGCCGATCGTCCAGGCCGACCGTCTCACGCGCATCGGCGCGGCACTCCTCAAGGGTGCCGGCGCATCGGAGGAGGAAGCCAGCGCAGTCGCCTCCGGCTGCGTCAACGCCAACCTCGCCGGCCACGACTCCCACGGCGTGATCGCAATCCCGACCTATATCGACCGCATCAAGGCCGGCCACATCGTGCCCGGCGCGAAATGGACCATCGTGCAGGAGACACCGACCACGATTGTGATCGACGGTCATTGGGGCTTCGGCTTCCACGTCAACGCCAAGGCGATGGAGATGACCATCAACAAGGCGAAGACCGCCAATGTCGCGGCCTGCACGGTGTTCCGCCAAAGCCACGTCGGACGGCTCGCGCATTACCCGATGATGGCGATGCGCGAAGGCATGATCGGGATTGCGGCCGCCGATTCCGGCCGCTCGCCGAAACACGTGGCGCCGTTCGGCGGCCGCGAGGCCCGGCTCGGCACCAACCCGCTCTCGATCGCGGTGCCCTCCGACCTCGAGGCGCCATTCTATCTCGATATGGCGACCTCGGCAGTCGCCGCCGGCAAGATCCAGCTCGCGGTGGCGCGTGGCGAGAGCATCCCGAAGGGTTGGATCATCGATGCTGAGGGGCGCGACACCACTGACCCGAAAGACTACCGCAAGGGCGGCGCGCTGCTGCCGCTCGGCGGCAGCGAAGGCTACAAGGGCTCGGGCCTTGCCGCGATGGTCGAGGTGCTGTGCGGCCTCCTGACCGGGCTCGGCTTCGGCGTCGAGCCGACCGGCCGACACAACGACGGCTGCTTCATGGCGGTGTTCAACGTCGCCGCATTCCGTCCGCTCAAGGACTTCAGGAAGGAAGTCGCCGACTTCGCCCGCTATTTGAAATCGACGCCGCCCTCGGAAGGGAGCCGCGGCGTGTTCTATCCCGGCGAGATCGAATATCTGCGCGAGCAGCAGCGGCGCAAGGACGGCATCGAGATCGAGGATGCGACCTGGGACAAGCTCAAGGCGCTCGCCGCCGATTACAAGCTCACCGATGAGCTCGACCTTCGCTGATAGTTGCGGACACAGGAGAACGACATGACACGGCAAATGGCGCTGGTTGGCTTTTTGCAGGCGCAGAACTGCACCAACCTGCCGAGCTCCTGGCGCCACCCGGAATCGCGCGACGATTCGATGTCGGCGGACTACTATCAGGAGATCGCGCGTATCCTGGAGCGCGGCAAGTTCCACATGGCGTTCTTCGACGATCGCCTGGCAATGCCCGATCGCTACGGCAACGATCACGCCCACACCGTCGAATACGGCATCCGCTGCGTGAAGATGGACCCGATCGTGGTGCTGACCACGATGGGCATGGTCACCACCAGGCTCGGTCTCGCCTCGACCGCCTCCACCACCTATTTCGAGCCGTTCGACGTCGCCCGCCGTTTCGCCACGCTCGACCTGATGACGGGTGGCCGCGCCGCCTGGAACGTGGTGACGTCGGTCAATGACGGCGAAGCGCTCAACATGGGCCGCGAGCAGCATCTCGAGCACGACCATCGCTATGACCGCGCCGACGAGTTCATGGAGGTGGTGCTCGGCCACTGGGACGCCTGGGAAGACGGTTCGCTGCTGATCGACAAGAAGAGCGGCCGCTTCGCCGATCCGACCAAGGTGAAGCGGCTCGACCACAAGGGCACATTCTTCACCTCGCGCGGCCCGTTCACGGTGCCGCGCTCGCCGCAGGGCCATCCCGTCGTGATCCAGGCCGGCGCCTCCGGCCGCGGCCAGCGCTTTGCCGGGCGTTGGGGTGAGGTGATCTTCACCGCGGCGCGCAACCTCGCCAATGCCAGGCAGGGCTATGACGCGATCCGGGGCGAAGCCGCCAAGGCCGGGCGCGATCCCGACCAGATGTTCCTCTGCGATCTGATCACGCCGGTCACCGGCGCGACCAAGGCCGAGGCCGAGGACCGGATGGCGGTGATCCAGAAGCTGCCGCTCGAGATCGACGCGTTGTCGCTGCTCGCCGAAGGCCTCAACTTCGATTTCGGCGCCAAACCGATCGACGAGCCGCTAACCACCGAGGAGTTGCAGGGCATGCAAGGCATGCTCGGCATCCGCGACGGCGTGCTGCGCACCTCCGGCAAGACCAATCCCTCGACCCGCGACTTCATCACCTTCTCCGGCCGCGGCCAGGTGCAGGACGCGATGGTCGGCGGCCCGAAGGAGATCGCCGACCGGCTGGAGGAGATGTTTGTCAATCGCGGCTGCGACGGCTTCGTCGTCGCGGCGAGCTACGTGCCGGGCTCCTATGCCGACTTCGTCAACCACGTGGTGCCCGAACTGCAGAAGCGCGGGCTGTTCCACAAGGATTACGCCGGCACGACGCTGCGCGAGAATCTCGGACTGAAGCGCCCGGCCGCGGGCGCCTGGAAGACCCGCGCGCAGGCCGCGGAATAGAGGGACATCATCATGCGCTGGCTGAAATTCACCGCCGCAGGCAATACATCCTGGGGCCTCGTCGAGGGCGACACCGTCACCACCGTCAACGGCGATCCGTTCGGCGAATGGAGCAAGACGTCGAAGACGCATGCGTTGAAGGACGTCAAGATCGAGCTGCCGCTGATCCCGCGCACCTTCTACTGCGTCGGGCTGAATTATTTGAAGCACCTTAAAGAGGCCGCCGACAAGGCCGGCACCGTGCCGAACGTTCCCGATCGTCCCGAGATCGGCTACCGCGCGCAGAACGCGCTGATCGCCCATGACGAGAACGTCGTGATCCCCGCGAGCGCGACCGAGAAGATCCATTACGAGGGCGAGCTCGTCGTCGTGATCGGCAAGAAAGCCAAGCATCTGACCGAAGCCAACGCGATGGACTGTGTGTTCGGCTACACCATCGGCAACGACGTCTCCGAACGCAGCTGGCAGAAGGCGGATCGCGGGCTGTGGCGTGCCAAGAACGCCGATACCTTCAAGCCGATGGGCCCGTGGATCGAGACCGATGTCGACCTCGACCGCATGGAGACCGCGATCCGCGTCAACGGCAAGGAAACCGGCCGCTTCCACACCAACGAGATGATCTTCGGCATCGTCCCGTTCCTCGTCGAACTGACCAAATATTTCACGCTGTCGCCCGGCGACGTGATCTGGATGGGCACCGACGGCGCCTCGCCGGACCTGAAGGACGGCGACGTGGTCGAGATCGACATCACCGGCATCGGCACGCTGCGGAACAGGTTCGTGAGGGAGAAGGTGTGAGGCGGGTTGCACCACTTTAGAGCCGTCATCCTGAGGTGCTCGCGAAGCGAGCCTCGAAGGATGCACGGCCGCCGCTCCATCCTTGCGTCGAGAGCCGGGCCGTCGTGCTTCGAGGCTCGCTGCGCTCGCACCTCAGCATGACGGTGATGGACCGGGTCGCTTCTCTCTCCATTTGTCGTCCCGGCTTTCGCCGGCACGACGGCGAGTTTGTGGCGCCGCTGGTGGATCACACACTCGCATTCTCGCGACGGCATTTGCCCGACGGGCCATCGTGACGTGATCACACAGCCGTTCGCATCGTGACAACACAGGGCAAAGCGCAATAAGGTCCGCGCGCACTCATCAGACAAGTCAGCCATGCCACTTTCACGTCGAACGTTGCTTCAGGGCTCCCTGCTATCGGCCGCAGGGATCGTTTGCGGGCCGTCGACCGCCCTTGCCGAGCAGCCCGCGGAGCTTCCGACGTCGGAGCAACGCAAGCAGATGGCTGACCTGGCCGCCGACTTCATGAAGGACTACGATGTACCGGGTCTTTCGATCGCGATCGCAATCAAGGGAAAGCCGGCTTATGTCGAGGCGTTCGGGGTTGCGGATCGGGAGACCGGCGAAGCATTGACCCCGCAACACCGCTTCCGGATCGCGAGCATATCGAAGCCTGTGACCTCGACCGGGATCTTCACCCTGATCGAGGCCGGCAAATTGCGGCTCGGCGACTATGTGTTCGGCGCAAGCTCCATTCTCGGCAAGGACTATCCGACGACACCCACGCTGCCAAGCTTGATGCCAGTCGGCTCGTCTCGCTCCCATGTCGAGCAGATCACGGTCGAGCATCTCTTGACCCATACCACCGGGACCTGGGGAAACCAGTCTCGCGATCCGATGTTCATGAACCAGAACCTGAAGCATCGCGAACTGATCGGCTGGACGCTGGAGCATATGCCGCTCACCAGTCCGCCAGGCGAAGCCTATGCCTATTCGAACTTCGGCTACTGCATCCTCGGCCGCGTGATCGAAAAGCTGAGCGGCCAGAGCTACGAGCAATACATCAAGGACGCCGTCCTGAAGCGATGCGGCATCACCGACATGCAGATTGCCGGCAATACGCTGAGCGAGCGCGCAAGCAACGAAGTGAAATACTACAGCCAGACCGGCGATCCGTACCGGATGAACGTCGCCCGGATGGATTCGCACGGCGGCTGGATTGCGACGCCGGGCGATTTGACGACGCTGTTCGTCCATATCGACGGCTTCAAGGACACTGAGCAGCTGCTGACCGACGACAGCCTCCGCGTCATGAGCACCCCCAGCGCCATCAACCCCCGCTACGCCAAGGGCCTGTTCGTCACCGCGAACAATAATTGGTGGCACAGCGGCCTCCTGGACGGAACGACGACGATCTCGGTGCGAACCAGCGGCGATTTCTGCTGGTCGGCGTTCACCAATACCAGGTCGCGGGAAGGCATGACCCGCGCCCTCGACCTGCTGGTCTGGCACATGGTCAAGACGGTGCCTGACTGGCATCCTCAGAAGCGCGCCTAGACCCTCCCGTCATTCCGAGATGACGTGAACGAGCAATGCAAATCCGGGCTCTCCTCACCGCGCGGCCCGCGGCCTGCTCTTCACGTGATCGATGAAGGCGCGCAGCTTCGGCATGATCTGGCGATGGCCGGGATAGTAGAGGAACACGCCCGGCGTCGGCGGCGCGAATGGCTCCAGCACGCGGACGAGCTTCTTCTCCTTGACGGCGCCTGATATCAGCGGTGCGGGGACTTGCGCGAGGCCCACGCCTTCGATGGCGGCGCCGACCAGCGTCGGAAAATCATGGCCGATGAAGGATCCCGACACGGCAAGCTCGATCGAACGGCCATTGTCGTTCAGCGACCACGGCGCGAGCCCTCCGTTCGACCGCCGGAGCCGCAGGCACGCGTGCGCGCGCAGATCGTCCGGACGCTTGGGGCGGCCGCGGCGCGCGAGATAGTCCGGGCTGCCGACGATGGCGAACGGGAACGGCTTGGTCAGGCGCACCGCGACCATGTCCGGATTGATGAACTGGCCCATCCGGATGCCCGCATCGAAGCCGCCGGCGGCGAGGTCGACCAATTCCTCGCTGGCGGCGAGCTCGACCTCGATCTCGGGATAGGCCTTGCAGAACGACGCGATCAGCGGCTCCAGCAGGATCGGCACCACCGAGCGCGGCACGGTGAGACGCAACAGCCCGGCGGGCTTCTGCCCGAGCTCCCGCGCCGCCCCGCTCGCCGCGACCAACTCCTCGAATGCCGGTCTTGCGCGCGCCAGAAACCGTTCGCCGGCATCGGTCAGTCCGACGCTGCGGGTGGTGCGGATGAACAGCACCGCGCCGAGGCGCGCCTCGAGGGCGCGCACCGCCTGGCTGATCGCCGATGGCGTGACGCCGAGCTCGGCCGCCGCACGGCGAAAACTGCGGTGCTGGGCGACGGCAAGGAATGCCTCGACGCCGTCGAGCGCGCCCTGCCGGACTGTGAAGTTCTGCTTCATGGCCCGTGAACATTATCGCGAATAGTCGCTCGCGGAAAGCTGCCCTACATCGGAGCCACAAGCAGCGGCAACGCGACGCGCGCTGCTCCATGCAACATCACGACACCCGTCGTGAGCGGAGACCTGCGACCGATGCGAACAATCCGTCACACAATCCTGGCTCTCACCCTCACTCTGACAGGCACCACTTCCATGACCGCTCCCTCCTTTGCCCAAGCTCAAGCACAAGCCCAAGCCGCCTCCACCATCACCACAGGCGTGATGGTCATCCTCACTGCGAAAGCCGGCGTCACCCGCGATCAGGTGATGGCCGTGATGCCGGACGAAATCCGGCAGACCGCGCAGCTCTATCTCAACGGCAAGATTCGCGAATGGTATTCGCGCTCCGACGGGCGCGGCGTGATCTTGCTGCTCGACGCCAAGGATGCATCCGAGGCGCACGCGATCATGGAAGGCCTGCCGCTGTCCAAGCTCGATCTGATGGATCACGAGTACATCGGGGTCGGCCCGCTGCTGCCGCTCCGCCTGCTCGTCGCCAAGCCCTGAGCGTCAAGGTCCTGAACGCAAGCCAGCCGAACCGATCGACAACAAGGGAATCCGCCGATGCCCCCGGGCTTCAATCTTCCATTCGTCCTCAGCGTCGCCGGCGGGTTTCTGACAAGTGCTGTCGTCGCCGTCACCTACGTCTGGCCGGCGGTCCGCGCGATGCCACGTGATAACGCGCTCCGACTGCTCGCAGCGTTCCATGCGTTCAGGTTCCTGGGCATGAACTTCATGGTGGCCGGGTTCGTGTCGCCGCAGTTGAGCACGGATTTCGCAAGCGAGGTCGGATGGGGCGATCTCGTCGCCGCCGTTCTCGCGCTGCTTGCGATGGCGGCGCTGTCCTGGCGGTGGGCGATCGCGATTCCGATCGTCTGGGTCTTCAACATCTGGGGCACGCTGGACCTTCTCAACGCCTATTACAACGGCGTGAAGATCGGCGATCCCGGCCTGTTCGGCGCCGGCATCTATATTCCGGCGCTCTATGTGCCGCTGCTGCTGGTCAGCCATGTCATGGTGTTCATGATTCTGTTGAAGACCAAGTCGACAGAACAGGCAGCATGACCCGTATCTTCGTAGGATGGGTAGAGCGTAGCGAAACCCATCAAGTCGAACCCGCGGCACCATGATGGGTTTCGCTTCGCTCTACCCATCCTACCGACTGGTTCGACCGTCATCCCCGCGCAAAGGCTTCGCCTTTGTCGCTGGAGGCGCGAGCCTTGCGGCGCACTTGCGCCGCTGGGCGAGCCTCGAAGGATGCACGGCCGGGCTGGAGGCCGTTCGCCCTTCGAGACGGCCGCTACGCGGCCTCCTCAGGGTGACGGGACAAAATTGAGCGCGCGGCCCCATCATCGTCGTCACCTCAAAACGGCAACGCCACGCCGGTCTTGATCTCCTTCAGGATCACGTTGGTACGGACGTGGCGGATGCCTGGGATGCGGAACATGAACTCGTCGAGGAATTTGTTGTAGGCGTCCATGTCGCGCACCACGACGCGCAGGTGATAATCGGCGTCGCCGGTGGTCGCGAAGCATTCCAGCACCTCGCGGCGCTTCATCACCCGCGCGACGAACTCGTCGACGAATTTGACGTCGTGGCGCTCGAGCGAAACGTGCAGGATCGCCGAGGTCGCAAAGCCGGCGCGCTCGCGCGCGACCAGCGCCGAATAGCCCGAGATGACACCGGACTCTTCCAGCGCACGAACCCGGCGCCAGCACGCCGAGGTCGACATCCCGACGGTTTCCGCAAGCTGCTGGTTGGTGGCGCGGCCGTCCTTCTGCAGTTCGGCGAGGATTTTCTCGTCCTGCTCTTCGACCATTGCGAGGCCCTCGATTTGGTAGATCCTACCGAACTACATCGTTCTCAGCAATATCCTGCCGATTTTTCCGCGACAAATGAATGGATAGGTAAGACCTACCACGCCCACAGGCATAGCCTTGTCGGATCAGACATCGCGAATCCCGGAGAGGTCAGTCATGGGCCAGATGCCGTTGCTCGACGCCTATCAGCTGTCCGAGCGCTACAGCCGCGACCGCGGCCGCGTCTTCCTCACCGGCACGCAAGCGATCGTCCGCATCGTGCTCGACCAGGCGCGGCGCGACCGCGCTGCCGGCCTCAACACCGCGGGCTTCATCTCCGGCTATCGCGGCTCGCCGCTCGGCGGCGTCGATCTCGAACTGTGGAAGATCGGCGAGCAGCTCAAGGACAGCCGCATCGAATTCCTGCCCGCGGTGAATGAGGACCTCGCGGCGACCGCCGTACTCGGCTCGCAGCAGGTCGAGACGCAAAGAGATCGCGAGGTCGATGGCGTGTTCGCCCTTTGGTACGGCAAGGGCCCCGGCGTCGACCGTTCCGGCGATGCGCTGAAGCACGGCAATGCCTATGGCTCCTCGCCGCGTGGCGGCGTGCTCGTCGTCGCCGGCGACGACCATGGCTGCGTGTCGTCCTCGATGCCTCATCAGTCCGACGTCGCCTTCATGAGCTGGTTCATGCCGACGCTGCATCCGGCCGATATCGGCGAATATCTCGCATTCGGCGAGTATGGGCACGCGCTGAGCCGGTTCTCCGGCATGTGGGTCGGCTTCAAGGCGATCTCGGAGATCGTGGAGTCCGGCGCCTCGGTCGAGCTGCGGCCGCCGCGCCGTTTCGTGCAACCGGATTTCGTGCCGCCGCCCGGCGGCCTGCATTATCGCTGGCCGGATCTGCCGGGCCCGCAGATCGAGGAACGGCTGGAGGCGAAGAAGCACGCGGTCTACGCCTTCGCGAAAGCCAATCCGATCGATCGCCACATCTACGACATCAAGGATGCGAGCTACGGCATCGTCACCACGGGCAAGGCGCATCTCGATCTGATGGAGGCGCTGCGGCTGGTCGGGCTGGATGAAGCCGCGTGCCGCCGCTTCGGCATCGACATCTACAAGGTCGGCATGGTGTGGCCGCTGGCGCTGCACGATGCGATGGAGTTCGTGAAAGGCAAGCGCGAGATCCTCGTGGTCGAGGAGAAGCGCGGCATCATCGAGAGCCAGTTCAAGGAGTATTTCTACGACTATCCCGGCGCCAAGCCGGACCGGATGGTCGGCAAACATGACGAGAGCGGCGCGCGGCTGATCTCCTGGACCGGCGAATTGTCGCCGCGCATGCTCGCCGACGTGCTGGCGCGCCGGCTCGACCCGATGTTTCCGGAATTGCAACTCGCTCGCCGCGTTGCCGCGCTGGTGCCCGAACAGGACCGCATGATCGCGGTGCCGGGCGCGACCCGTACGCCGTATTTCTGCTCGGGCTGCCCGCATAACACCTCGACGAAAGTGCCCGAGGGCTCCAAGGCGCTGGCCGGCATCGGCTGCCATTTCATGGCAAGCTGGATGGACCGCGAGACCTCGTCGCTGATCCAGATGGGCGGCGAAGGCGTCAACTGGGCGGCGTCATCGAAATTCACCGGCAACAGCCACGTCTTCCAGAATCTCGGCGAAGGCACCTACTATCACTCCGGCTCGATGGCGATCCGGCAGGCGATCTCTGCGAAAGCAAACATCACCTACAAGATCCTGTTCAATGACGCGGTGGCGATGACCGGCGGCCAGCCGGTCGACGGCCCGGTCAGCGTGCAGGCGATCGCGCACTCTGTCCGCGCCGAGGGCGTCGCGCGGATCGCGCTGGTGTCGGACGATCCCGCGCATTTCTCGCCGGCGGATCTGCCCGCCGGCGTCACCATCCATCCGCGCGAGGCGATGGATGCCGTGCAGCGCGAGCTGCGCGCAATTCCCGGCGTCACCGTGCTGATCTATCAGCAGACCTGCGCCACCGAGAAGCGGCGGCGGCGCAAGCGCGGCACGATCGAGGATCCCGCGCGCTTCGCCTACATCAACGACCTCGTCTGCGAGGGCTGCGGCGACTGCTCGGTGGAATCCAACTGCCTCAGCGTCGAGCCGAAGGAAACGCCGTTCGGCCGCAGGCGCCGGATCAACCTCTCAACCTGCAACAAGGACTTTTCCTGTCTCAACGGCTTCTGCCCGAGCTTCGTCACCATCGAGGGCGGCAAGCGGCGGGCGAAGAGCGCGAGCGCGATCGATCCGCTGGCGCGCGCAGCCGCGCTGCCGGTACCGGAGCTTGCGGGACTGGAGCGGCCCTATGATCTCCTTGTCACCGGCGTCGGCGGCACCGGCGTCATTACAGTCGGCGCATTGATCGCGATGGCCGCGCATCTCGAGGGCCGCGGCGTCTCGGTGCTCGACTTCACCGGTTTTGCGCAGAAGTTCGGCCCCGTGCTGAGCTACCTGCGGCTGGCGGTTACGCCCGACGCGCTGCATCAGGTGCGGATCGACCAGGGCGCGGCTGACGCGCTGATCGGTTGCGACCTCGTGGTGAGCTCGTCGGCAAAAGCATCCGGCACCTATCGCAAGGGAATGCGCGCCGCGGTCAATATCGCCGAGATGCCGACCGGCGACGTGGTGCGCTTTCGCGACGCCGACCTCGCCTCGCCGGTTCGCTTGCGCGCGATCGAGCGAGTGATCGGGTCGGGCAACCTCACCATGATCGACGCCAACGCGCTGGCCGAGCGGCTGCTCGGCGACAGCGTCTTTGCCAACATCATGATGCTCGGCTTCGCCTGGCAGCAGGGCCTGGTGCCGGTCTCGCTGGAGGCGCTGACGCGCGCGATCGAATTGAACGGCGTCGCCATCGAGCGCAACAGGCAGGCGCTGGCCTGGGGCCGGATCGCCTTCGCCGATCCGGAGTTCTTGCCGAAGGCCGACGGTGCTGCGGCCGATGTCCCGGAGACGCTGGAGCAGGTGATCGCGAGGCGCGCCGATTTCCTCAGGGCGTATCAGGACGAGGCCTATGCCGCGCGCTATCGGGCGACAATCGACCGCGTGCGTCGCGCCGAAGTGGCGCTCGGCAGCGAGACCTTGACCGACGCCGTGGCCCGGTCGCTGTTCAAGCTGATGGCCTACAAGGACGAATATGAGGTGGCGCGGCTGCATATGCAGTCGGGCTTCCTCGACGAACTCAGTCAGGAGTTCGACGGCGACTTCACGGTGCAATATCACCTTGCGCCACCGTTCCTCCCGGCGCAGCGCGATGCACGGGGACGGCCGAGGAAGCGCGCGTTCGGACAATGGATCCAGACGCCGCTGCGGTTGCTCGCGGGCCTGAAAGGGCTGCGTGGCACGGCGTTCGACGTGTTCGGCTACACCGCGGAGCGCCGCACCGAGCGCGAGCTGATCACCTGGTATGAGGCGCTGATCGAGACCATGCTCGGCAAGCTCGACAAGGCACGGCTGCCCGATCTCGTCGCGCTGGCAAAGGCGCCGATGGAGATCCGCGGTTATGGGCCGGTGAAGGATGCCGCGATCGAAAAGACCAGGGCGGAGGTTGCGCGGCTCACCGCGCGACTTGCCTCCGCCCCGTCAGACCAAGGCGACGGCTCAGGCCGCCGCGCGGCGCTTGGCGGGTGATATCAGGCCGACCACGACAGTCGCGAGCACCGCCACGACGATGTTGAGCAGCAACGCGCCGAGGCCGACATAGAAGCTGTAGCTGGCATCGCCGAGCGAGATGCTGGCGAGCGGCTTCAGCCCGTTGCTCCACGCCGTATACGTGCCCCAGCCGATGCCGACCGCCCAGCCGAGCAGCAGCCCTTCGGCGCGGAACCAGACGGTGAACAGCCCGAACACCAGCGCCGGCAGCGTCTGCACGATCCAGAGGCCGCCAAGCAGTTGCAGGTCGAGCGCATATTGCGTCGGCAGGAACAAGATGAAGGCGAGCGCACCGACCTTGACCACCAGCGATGTGATCTTCGCCACCGACGCCTCACCGGCGTGCGAGATGTCCGGGTTGACGTAGGACTTCCAGACATTGCGGGTGAACAGGTTGGCGGCGCCGATGCTCATCACCGCCGCCGGCACCAGCGCGCCGATCGCGATCGCCGAGAACGCAAAGCCCGCGAACCATTCCGGGAACAGCGTCTTGAACAGCATCGGCACCACGTCGTTCGGCGAAGTCACCTTGATGCCGGCGGCATAGGCCATGTAGCCGAGCAGCGCGATCAGGCCGAGCAAGAGCGTATAGGCCGGCAGCAGGATCGCGTTCTTGCGGATGGTATCCGCCGACTTCGAGGCGAAGATGCCGGTCAGCGTGTGCGGATACATGAAGGCCGCCAGCGCCGAGCCCAGCGCCAGCGTCGCATAGGGCAGATACTGCCCGGGCTTCAGCGTCAGCCCGGTGGCGCCGCCCTTGGCCGTGAAGGCGTCGTTGGCGGCCGCGAACACCGCGCCGTAGCCGCCGAGCTTTGCCGGCACCACGACCACGGCGGTCAGCACCACGATGTAGATCATGATGTCCTTGACGAAGGCGATCAGCGCCGGCGCGCGCAGGCCGGAGCTATAGGTATAGAGCGCGAGGATCACGAAGGCGGCGATGATCGGCAGTTCGCCGGATAGCCCCATCGCCTTGATCACGACCTCCATGCCGATCAGCTGCAACGCGATGTAGGGCATGGTCGCGACCAGGCCGGTCAGCGCCACCGCGAGCTCGAGCGCGCGCGAGCCATAGGCGCCGTGGACGACATCGGCGGCGGTGACGTAGCCG
Organism: Bradyrhizobium sp. KZN70725; assembly: GCF_055264925.1. NCBI lineage: Bacteria > Pseudomonadati > Pseudomonadota > Alphaproteobacteria > Hyphomicrobiales > Nitrobacteraceae > Bradyrhizobium > Bradyrhizobium sp. KZN70725. The sequence continues at coordinate 4,328 of NZ_JBUYWT010000068.1, read as the reverse complement.
TTCGCATGCGCCTTCTTCCACAGCACCGGCATGACAGCGAATACGAAGGGATAGACGATGATGGTGTAGGGCAGCGCGAAGAAGCCGTAGGCGCCGACCGCATAGACCAGCGCTGGCACCGCGATCACGGTGTAGGCGGTGTAGAAATCGCCGCCGACCAGGAACCAGGTGATCCAGGTGCCGAACTGGCGACCGCCGAGGCCCCATTCGTCGAGATGCTCGCTGACCGGGCCGGATTTCCAGCGCGCCGCGAAGAAGCCCATCACGGTGACGAGCGCGAAAAAGAAGATGAAGACGGAGAGCGCCACCCAGGCGATGTGATCGGTCATGGCTGTCCCCTCACCGCGGCTCGTCGGTATCGGGCCGGCGGCTGCGATAGACCAGCCAGATCAAGAGCGAGGAGATCGGCACCCAGGCGAGCTGGTACCAGTAGAAGAAGGGAAAGCCGAACAGCGACGGCTCGACGAAATTATAGAACGGCACCCACAGCAAGCCGATGAACGGCAGCAGCAACAAAATCCACATGGCCTACTCTTTGACGCAAGACACAGCTCAAGGCGGGAGGTTCCGCTGATCATGGCAACGATCCAGGAACCGGTCCGTTGCGTCTAGAATCACGGTTACGGCAATGCGACGCAAAAAGATGTGATCGTCACCTGGTGCATGCCGCCTATTCGGCCTTGATGCCGGCGTCCTTTATCACCTTGCGCCAGCGCGCCTCCTCGCCGGCAAAGTAGCGGTCGAGCTCGGCCGGAGGAGAGGCCACCATCACGAGGCCCTCATTGACGCTGAGCTTCTTGAAGGCCTCCGCCTGCACGGCCTTGGCCGCCGATCTGTTGAGGCGATCGATGATGTCGGGCGGCGTATTCGCCGGCGCGTAGAGGCCGTACCAGGATTCGGCGACATAGCCGGAGGCGCCGGCTTCCGACACCGTCGGCAATTGCGGGAACGCGGCCGAGCGCTCAGCGGACGTCACTCCGATCGCGCGCAGCTGCCCGGCCTCGACCAGCGAGGCGCAGCTTGCCACCGTGGTGAACATCACCTGGATCTGGCCGCCCAAGAGGTCGGTGATGGCGGGCGCCGCGCCCTTGTAGGGAACGGTGGTGAGATTGACCCCGGCCATGTGCTTGAACAGTTCGCCGGCGAGATGCGCCGAGGTGCCGGTGCCATAGGTGCCGTAGGACAGCTTCTGCGGATCGGCCTTCGCGGCTGCGATCAGATCGGCAATCGACTTGATCGGCGAAGCGGGATTGACCATGACGACGTTGAACGAGCGCGCCACCAGCGCCACGGGCGCAAAATCCTTGTGCGCATCATAGGGCAGCTTGCTGTAGAGGCCCGGATTGACCGCGTTGGCGAAGGTCGCCATCAGCAGCATGTAGCCGTCGGGTGGACTCGCCGCGACGCTCTGCGTGCCGATGATGGTGCCGGCGCCCGGCTTGTTCTCGATGATCACGGTGACGCCGAGATCTTTCTGCATTTCCTGCGCCAGCGTCCGCGCCACGACGTCGGTGCCGCCGCCCGGCGCGAACGGCACCACGATCTTGACGATGTGGTCGGGATAGGCGGCGCGCGCCGGCAGTTGCAGCAGCAGGTTTGCTGCGAGCGCGAACAGGAGTGATGCGAGGAGACGAAACGGCATGACGGACCCCGGCAGGTGAGGCGATCTTCATACACGCAACGGCTATGCAACGGCTGCCGGGTGGTCATGACGCGGAAGGAACGTCGCACTATTAGTCCCGTCATCCCCGCGCAAAGGCTTCGCCTTTGCGCGGGGATGACGGTGATAAAGGGCGCACGCGTGCCATCATCGCAAGCGCCCGCGCCGCTCACGAATACGGATTGATCAGCTTCTGCTGCTCGGTGGCGTGATGGACCAGCAGGTCGATGAAGGTGCGGACCTTCGCCGAGAGATGATGGCGATGCGGATAGACAGCATTCATGGTGAGCTCGACCGGCCGGTATTCGGGCAGCAGGCGGACCAGTTGTCCCGACTCCAGCTCGTCGCGAACCAGGAAGCCGGCCGCGAGGAAGACGCCGACGCCGGCCAGCGCCGCGAGCTTCAGGGTTTCGCCGCTGTTGGAGATCAGATTTCCGGAGACGCGCACTGCGGCCGGCGTGCCCTTGCGGTCGGCGAAGCGCCACTCGTCGCCATAGGGATAGTTGGCGTGGCGCATGCAGTTGCGCGCGGAGAGGTCGGCCAGCAGCGTTGGCTTGCCGTGCTGTTCGATATAGCCGTGCGAGCAGCACAGCACGTGGCGCCAGGTCGCGATGGTGCGCACGATCAGGCTGGAGTCCGGCGGCGGCACCATGCGCACGGCGAGATCGTAGTTCTCGTCGATCAGATCGGCATTGCGCTCGCCGATCGTGAGATCAACCTTGACCTCGGGATAGGTGGCGAGGAACTCGGCCACCGCGGGCGACAGGAACTGGACGAGATGGGTGTTGGTAAAGATGCGCAGGGTGCCGCGCGGCACCGATTGCTGGGCGCCCGCGATGTCGTCGGCCTGCTCGATGTCGGCGAGGATCTGGACGCAGCGGTCGTAATAGGCCTGGCCGACCTCGGTGAGGCTGACCTTGCGCGTGGTGCGGTTGAGCAGCCGGGCGCCGAGCCGGTCCTCCAGCGACTGCACGTGGTTGCTCACCATGGTGGTGGACATGTTGAGCTTGCGGCCGGCCGCGGAAAAGCCGCCGGTGTCCACGACCCGGACGAAGGCGGTCAGGCTGGTCAGGCGATCCATGCGGCAAGGTCCGGATTATCAGCGCTGGCTTGATAATGCTTCCAGTTTTATCGGGATTATCACAGCGGGGAGGACATTGCATCTAAGGGGGCGTACTGGGCGCCCTTTCTGGAAGGACGCGAATGTTCGACCCGGAGGATGCCATGTCGACCACTACTTATGTCCCTGAACAAGCAACAAAAATCGGCCTCCGCCCATCGCGGAAAGCGGTCAAGCGGGTGGCGCTCGGGGTCGCCGCGATCATCGGCGTCGCCGTGGCAGCCGACTTTGGCTACGACTACGTCACCACCGGCCGCTACCTCGAAACCACTGACGACGCCTACGTGAAGGCGGACTCCACGATCATCGCCCCGAAGGTCTCGGGCTACATCGCCAAAGTGCTGGTCACCGACAACCAGCCGGTGAAGGCCGGCCAGTTGCTGGCCGAGATCGACGACCGCGATTACCGCACCGCGCTCGGCCAGGCCAAGGCCGATGTCGACGCCGCCACAGCCTCGGTACGCAACCTCGATGCCCAGCTCGAATTGCAGCAGCCGATCATCGACCAAAGCACGGCCGACGTCACCGCCGCCGAGGCCAACCTGAAATTCGCGCAGGAAGAGCAGACCCGCTACGACGGGCTGATGAAGTCCGGCTCCGGCACCATTCAGCGTGCGCAACAGACCGACGCAGCGCTGCGCGCCAACACCGCGCAATTGCAGCACGCGAAGTCGGCGCTGTCGGCGGCGCAGCGCAAGGTCGACGTGTTGACCACGCAGCGCGCCCAGGCCGCAGCGCAGGTGAACCGTGCTCGCGCGGTCGAGCAGCAGGCCGAGCTCAACCTGTCCTATGCCCGGATCACCGCGCCGGTCGACGGCACGGTCGGCGCCCGCACGCTGCGCGTCGGGCAATATGTGCAGGCCGGCACCCAGCTGATGGCGGTGGTGCCGCTGGACGCGGTCTATGTGGTCGCCAATTTCAAGGAGACGCAGCTGACCCATGTGCGCAACGGCCAGCCGGTCGAGCTCACGGTCGACAGTTTTCGCGGCACCACGCTGAAGGGTCATGTCGACAGCCTGTCGCCGGCCAGCGGCCTCGAATTCGCGCTGCTGCCGCCCGACAACGCCACCGGCAATTTCACCAAGATCGTACAGCGCGTGCCGGTGAAGATCGTGCTCGACGATCACAGCCTAACCGGCCTCTTGCGCCCCGGCATGTCGGCGATCCCGACCGTCAACACCAAGGCGACGGTGCTGGCCGAGCGCGAGGAGAAGCGACGGCTGGCATCGGCGACGCGGCAGCACGGCGGATAGGACCAAACGCTTCTTCGGCTGGCTCCGCGCGATCGATCACCCATCCGTGGTCGATCGCGTTTTGCTGTCTACGCCCTCTTCGCCTCTCCCGCTTGCGGGTGGGGGCTCTCTCCGCGAGTCATCTTGTGGAGAGAGCCCCCACCCACCCTCCCCGCAAGCGGGAGCTTGAGAGGCGTGCTCACCTCACTAGTGGCTCGTCACAGTGATTTTGACGGTTTGATACCGAGCCAGCTTAGGATCGGCAAGTTCTCTGGCGGCACGAGGATTTCGATGCTTCTGGGGATATCGGCTCGAC